>HF989449.1:8419-11806 GCA_000432175.1 Eubacterium sp. CAG:786 | reverse complement strand
CGCCGACGCAGCGGATACGTCTGTTGCCGAGGTGGTCGATATCGTCAACGATGCCGACCTTCTCGCACAGGTCGAGGAAGTAGCTTACGGTCGCGAATATATCTTCAATAGTGATGTGTCTGGGGATAAGCTCCTCAGCGCGGGACTTGATAAGGCGCGCCAGCTCTTCCTGGTCGCCTGCCGCTGTCTCGAGGATATCGCGGAGGACTGCGAAACGGACGTGCTCGTTTATGCCGAGAGCCTCAACGTCCATGTCGCCGGTGTAAACCCTGATGTCCACCATGCCGTTGCCGGTAACGCGGACGATAGCGTCCTCGCGCTCTGGGTGGTAAACTGCAACGTCGATAACGCCTGCATTCTCTATTTCAAGAGCCTTCTCGCGGGTGACGATGTCGCCCTCGTCCGCGAGTATCTCACCAGTCATAGGAGCGATGACGGGTTCTGCTATCTTTCTGCCGTAAATTCTGTCGGAGATAGCAAGCTTCTTGTTGTACTTGTAACGTCCAAATCTGGAGAGGTCGTATCTCTTTGCGTCGAAGAACTGGTTGTTGAGGTAGTTCTGCGCGGACTCAACGCTGGTCATGTCGCCGGGGTGGAGCTTTCTGTAGACCTCGAGGAGAGCCTCTTCCTTGTTCTGGGTGCTGTCCTTCTCGATGGTGGCGAGAATTCTGGGGTCCTCACCGAACTTGGCGGTGAGCTCAGCGTTGGAAGAAAGGCCCAGCGCACGCAGGAACGTGGTAACGGGGATCTTTCTGTTCTTATCTATGCGGACATAGTAGACGTCGTTTGCGTCCATCTCATACTCGAGCCATGCGCCGCGGTTCGGGATAACGGTAGCCTTGTAGAGGGGCTTACCGGTCTTGTCGTTCTCGAAGCCGTAGTACACGCCGGGTGAACGAACCAGCTGAGATACTACTACACGCTCAGAGCCGTTGATGACGAAAGTACCGCTGTCTGTCATAAGCGGCAGGTCGCCCATATAGATCTCGTTGTCCATGAACTCGCCTGTTTCCTTGTTGAGAAGGCGGGCAGTGACGCGGATCGGAATTGCATAGGTAGCGTCGCGCTCCTTGCATTCTTCAATGGTATACTTAGTCTTGTCGTCAAGGCGGTGGCTGATGAACGAGAGTTCGTATCTGCCATTGGAATCGGTTATCGGGGAGAACTCCTTGAAGATCTCCTTGATACCGTCATTCAGGAACCATTCGTAGGAATCCTTCTGAATACCGATGAGGTTCGGCATATCGATGACCTCATTGATCTTAGAAAAACTCATTCGGGTGGTTTTTCCGAGCTGTATGGGCTTAACATTCACCATCGGCTTTATCACTCCTTAATAAAAATCCGGTCCGGACAGGCGGAAAATACTGTCAAACCACATCTTGTGAAAGTCAAAAAACAGCCTTTTCGCGCACATATCCATTATGATACATTATGATATTATACACCAAATCACGGAAAAAGTCAAGCATTTAGTGATAAAAAAAACGCGGAATAATCCGCGCATTTTTGTTATTAGGGACGATTTTTTTGCCCATTTTGACAAACTTCGCGAAAAATAGCCGCGAATTTGTAATACTTCGCACAAAACGGCGAAAAAGCAGCAAAGAAACAAAAACAATTTCAGATTTGGTATGCGGAACTAGTTTAATTCCGAATTGCAATAGCCGCAGCCGAAATATCGTCCCTGCTGCCTGCCCTGGAGCGTTCCCTGAGGTGTTCCCTGAGCGCGGGGAGTTCCTCTCTGGAAAGCCCCGGAAGCCTTGCTGCAAAGCTCGTGAAGTCCCCGCGGGAAAGAAACGAGTTTATCAGCCCGTCGCTCGAGAGCGTCACCGCGGTGAATCCCCCCCGGCGCCAGAAGCTGCGCACGCTGTTTATCGCGTCGCTGTCGCACAGGGAAGTCGTGAGGTTGCCCATAAGGCGCTCGTCCTCCGGCATCGGGAACATTATTTCCCCGTCGGCTGCCAGCGTGAATGTGCCGTCGCCTATCTGCATGCCGAAAAGCCCCCCGCTGTCCGCTGCAGCAAGGAGCAGGGTCGCGCCGTACATCACTTCCGGCTGCAGCCCGCCGTATTTCTCAGAGATGCCGCGCTCGCGGTCGTTGAGCGGCGAAAATGCCAGGTGCGCCGCTATCTCGTCGTTCCACCCGCAGATTATGTTGCCCGCTATTCTCCGCGCCGCCTCGCGGATATCCCCCGAAAACACCGCGGAAAGGCTGCCGTTGCGCTCGCAGAAATCCATCACGGAACGTATCGCGACGCGCGACGCCATCTCGCTGCCTGCTTCACTGCGGAAGTGCTTTTCGCTGCCGTGCCCGTCCGAAACTGCCGCTATCGCCAGCCCGTCCGAAACGTACACCCGCGCGCTGTCCTGGCAGGGGGTGCCGTTCTCCTCGTGGGAAGCCCCCCGCACCGAAACCGCGTAACCGCTGAACGGCATTACCAGCCTGCCTCGATGTCAGCGTTAATCTCGTCGCTCTCCGCGAATTCGCGTATCTGCTCCGCTGCGGCTTCCTGCTTGGTGTGAGCCTGTTCCCCGCTGTCCGCAAGGCGAACGCTGCGGCTGCCTATCTGCGAGGAAGTCACCGCAACGAACTTTATCAGCTTCGCGAGGGCTTCACCGTTGTGCGCGGTGACTACGCTGTCCGGGTCGCCGGTGAACTGCGCCAGTATGTCGAGGTCGGCGTCCTCGCCGATGGCTACTGCCGCCTTTATTCCGTTGGAATACCAGCGATTCTTTGCGATGGTGTCAAGCCCCCTGACGTAGTTGTCGGTGGGGTAGCCGTCGGACATGAGTATCATCACCGGCGCGAAAGACAGGCTCGGCGACTTCATGAACTCGTTCCTTGAAAGCTTCGACGCGAGTTCCGTCAGCGCTGCGCCGAGGTCGGTGACGTTTTCGGCTTCAAGGGGCTTCCACTCGAATTCCCCGATGGAAACGGGCGCGTCGTACATCCACTCGCAGCCGCCGGAGAACTTCAGCACTGCCAGCTTGATATCTGCGTCGGCTCCCCCGATGTCCTTTATCTCGGGTATCAGCTCTTCCATGACGGAATTAACGGTGCCTATCTTGCTGCCGCTCATGCTTCCGGAGCAGTCTATCACAAAGAATATCACCATGGACCTTTTGGCAATCTCTTCCGCGTCATCAAACGGATTTATCGGTGTTTCAGACATTTTTGCGACCTCCCTGAACGTTATTCTTACTGCTTCCATTATACCATCGTACGAGGGAATTGTCAACTAATTAGGAATTGAACCCAGGTTCCGAATTGACCCTGCGTTATTTTTCGCTGCAGAACTTGACTTCCTTGCCCTCGAGTATCATGTTCGTCGTGCGGACAGCGCACATCTTGCCGCACATCGAGCAGGAATGCACGTCAGCCGC
>HF989449.1:8115-8403 GCA_000432175.1 Eubacterium sp. CAG:786 | reverse complement strand
TGTCAGCCGGGGGAACGCTCTCGAAGTACGCGCGCGCCTTTTCGGGGTCTGCGGCTACCTTGAACATCTCCTCCCAGTCGAGCTTGTGGCGCGCTGTTGCCATCTCGTTGTCCTTGTCGCGCGCGTGGGGAATTCCCTTTGCGATGTCAGCGGCATGGGCAGCGATCTTGCTGGCGATGATGCCCTCCTTGACGTCGTTGAGGTCGGGGAGCCTGAGGTGCTCAGCCGGCGTAACATAACACAGGAAGTCCGCGCAGCTAGCCGGCGCGGTAGCGCCGCCTATAGCCG
>HF989449.1:0-8110 GCA_000432175.1 Eubacterium sp. CAG:786 | reverse complement strand
GCCGCCTATAGCCGATGTGATGTGGTCGTACCCCGGGAAGATATCCGTGACCAGCGGGCCGAGAACATAGAACGGCGCGTTGTGGCAGATGCGCTTTTCCAGCTTCATGTTGGCTTCTATCTCGTTCATGGCCATATGACCGGGACCCTCTACCATTACCTGCACGTCCTTTGCCCACGCGCGTTCAGTCAGGGCGCCGAGTTCGATGAGCTCGGATATCTGCCCCGCGTCAGTCGCGTCGTCGATACAGCCGGGGCGCAGCGCGTCGCCGAGGGAGATGGTCACGTCGTATTCCCGCAGAATGTCGAGGACTTCGTCATAATGCTCATAGAACGGGTTCTCGTTGCCCGTCATCATCATCCACGCGAACAGCAGCGAGCCCCCGCGGGAAACTATGTTCATCTTTCTCGGGTCGCGGCGGAACGCCTCGATGGCGCGGCGGTTGATACCAGCGTGAATGGTCATGAAATCCACGCCCTCTTCTGCGTGCGCCCTTACCACCTTGAGAAAGTCCTCAGCGGAGATCTCCAGCAGATCCTTGTCGAGGTAGCCTATCGCGTCGTACATCGGCACGGTGCCTATCATCGCGGGGGAACGCTCCACCAGCTGCCTGCGGAACGTGTTGGTCTTGCCGTAATTCGACAGGTCCATTATCGCTTCCGCGCCGAATTTTATCGCCATGTCCACCTTCTGCATTTCCATGGTGTAATCCTTGCAGTCGCCGGAAATGCCGAGGTTGACGTTTATCTTGGTTTTCAGCCCCGAGCCTACGCCCTCAGCGGAAAGCGCGGTGTGGCGCACGTTCGCGGGAATGGCTACCCAGCCCTTTGCCACCAGCTCGCGGAGCTTTTCGGGGTCCATGTATTCTTTCTGTGCGACGGTCTGCATTTCGGGGGTGATAATGCCCTTTTTCGCAGCCTCCATCTGGGTCTTGTATTCTCTCATTTGTCTTCCTTTCCGGGACTTTCAGGCAGCAGCCGGTAGAAGTGCCCCAGCGGGCCGTGTCCCTTGCCTATGTTTATTCCGTGCTCGATGGCGCCGGTCACGTAGTCCTTTGCTTTGGCGACTGCCTCCGGCAGAGGTTCCCCCTGCGCCTGGAATGCCGCTATCGCCGACGAAAGCGTGCACCCGGTGCCGTGGGTGGTCGTGGCGGCTATGCGCTCGTGCGAATATATGTGGAACTGCTTTCCGTCGAAAAGCACATCGGTGGCTTCCCCGTCGAGGTGCCCTCCCTTTATCAGGACTGCCCCCGCGCCGTGCGCAAACAGGCTGAGCGCCGCCGCCTTGATGTCGGTGAAGTCCGAAATGGTGCAGCCCAGCAGCTTTTCAGCCTCGGGAATATTCGGGGTCAGCAGCGTGCACATGGGTATCACCGTGTTGATGAATGTGGACAGCGCCGCGCCCTGCATGAGTTCAGTGCCGGCAGTTGCAGCGATTATGGGGTCGCACACGACTATCTCAGGGTCGAACTTCATCAGCGCCGCTGTGACTGCATGCATAGCGCCGGCGTCGGGCAGCATGCCTATCTTCACCGCGTCAACGCGGATATCGGAGAACACCGCTTCAATCTGGTCGTATATCACCGACGGCGAAACGCTCATGCTGGAAATAACGCGCCCGGTGTTCTCGGCGACAACGGAAGTTATCGCGCTCATGCCGTAACACCCCAGCGCTGAGAATGTCTTTAAATCGGCCTGAATGCCGGCGCCACCGCTGCAATCTGAACCTGCGATGGTCAGACAGTTTTTCATGGGTCAGCCCTCCTAAACAAAACGGACTTCCGCTGAATAGAAGAAGTCCGTAGATATTATGTCACGGCTTCCCTACGATGGTATTAACCAACAGGTTCAAAGGGTCGGGCAGAAGCCCTCTCAACTCTCGCGAGTACCCCCAGCAAATAAATTATACCACAACCGTCCGGCTTTGTCAAGCGGGACCGCGTGCAGGAACGGGAAACGAAACCACCGCACGCGCCCGGAGTTCCCCCATAAAGACAGCCGCCCTATAAAAGCAGCCGCCCCCATGATCTGAGGGCGGAAAGCTGATTCCTTATGGTAGCCTCTAAAAACCGGGACACGAGCAGATTTCGTACATGACTTATATCAGATGCTAGGCGTCAAACCGCAGTAATACTGTATGTATTTCAAGGTTTGGTAACGCAACAGATGATATAAGTCATAGAAATCTGCCGTGAAGGAGGTTTTTAGAGGTTACCCTATCAGAAATCGATGTCGTTTACTGCGGAATTAGCAAGCTGCAGTTCCTTCTTGGGGATGCGCTTGAGGGGGTTGTACACGAACTTCTTGCATGAGTCGTAGGACTTTACGTCGCCCATCTTCGAGCACCTTATCTTGTCGCCGTCCAGCGCGGTACCCAGTTCGCAGTATTTGCAGGAGGGCTTTATGTTATTGCCAAAAAGCTTTTTCTTTGCCATGTTCGTTCCTCCGTTCAGAGCATGTAACTCGGGCAGAGCATTCTGTCCCTGTATAATATTATATCACACCCCGGCAGAATTGTCTACCACAATACAACAACATTTTTTCTCCGGCTTTTTGGTGATTGTGCACAAATCCCCGGCGCAAAAATCCCCCGCTCAATTGAATTGAACGGGGGATAATTTATTCAGCCATCAGACTAAGCAGCCGGATCAAGCCTTGTTGAGTCTGGCCTCGATCTTGTCGAGCTCGTCGTACAGAGCCTGCGGAATGTTGCCGCCCTTTGCCTTGATGTCGTCGTTGTAGTATCTGCGCATCTCAGCGATCTCCTTCTTCCAGAGGTCAACGTCAACTGCGAGCAGCTTGTCCTCAACTTCGGAAGTAACCTCGTCCTCGATACCCTTGAGGTTGATGTCGCCCTTCTTAGGCAGGAAGCCGATAGGAGTCTCAACAGCGTCAACCTTGCCCTCGCATCTCTTGATGATCCAGTCGAGCACACGCATGTTGTCGCCGAAGCCCGGCCAGATGAAGTTGCCGTTCTCGTCCTGCTTGAACCAGTTAACGTTGAAGATCTTAGGAGCCTTGTCGCCGAGCTTCTCGCCCATCTCGAGCCAGTGTGCCCAGTAGTCACCTACGTTGTAACCGATGAACGGCTTCATAGCCATAGGATCGTGACGGAGCACGCCTACAGCGCCGGTAGCAGCTGCGGTAGTCTCAGAGGAAACTGCAGAGCCCATATATGTGCCGTGTACCCAGTCGAAGGACTGATATACCAGCGGAGTTGTGGAAGCACGTCTGCCGCCGAAGATGATAGCGCTTACAGGAACGCCCTTCGGGTTGTTGAACTCAGGGGATACGCAGGGGCAGTTAACAGCCGGAGCGGTAAATCTGGAGTTCGGGTGAGCAAGCTTCTTGTTCTTGCCGGTAGCGGGGTCGATCTCGGAAGTGAACTCAGGACCGTTTACCTTAGCGCCCTTCCACTCTGTTGCGTCAACAGGAGGATTCTTGTCAAGACCTTCCCACCAAACGGTGTTGTCTGCATTGTTCAGTGCAACGTTGGTGAAGATGGTGTTCTTCATTGTGGAAGCAAGCGCGTTGTAGTTGGACTTAGCGTTAGTACCGGGAGCAACGCCGAAGAAGCCGTTCTCGGGGTTGATAGCGTACAGTCTGCCGTCCTCGCCGGGCTTCATCCATGCGATATCGTCGCCTACTGTGAATACCTGGTAGCCCTGCTCCTTGTAAACTGCAGGAGGAATGAGCATTGCAAGGTTGGTCTTACCGCAAGCGGAGGGGAATGCAGCGGTGATATACTTCATATCGCCGTCGGGCTTCTTAACGCCGAGGATAAGCATGTGCTCAGCCATCCAGCCCTCGTTCTTGCCCTGGTAGGAAGCGATACGCAGTGCGAAGCACTTCTTGCCCAGCAGAACGTTACCGCCGTAAGCGGAGTTGATGGACCAGATAGTGTTCTCCTCAGGGAACTGAACGATATATCTCTTCTCGGGATCAACGTCAGCCTTGCTGTGCAGACCACGAACGAAGTCGTTGGAGGTGTCGCCGAGGTTCTTGAAAGCGTCAGCGCCCATTCTGGTCATAATGTTCATGTTCAGGACAACGTAGATGGAGTCGGTCAGCTCAACGCCTACCTTAGCGAGAGGGGAGCCGATCGGGCCCATGGAGTACGGGATAACGTACATGGTTCTGCCCTTCATAACGCCGTCGTACATGGGGGTCAGCATAGCCTTCATTTCCTTAGGATCCATCCAGTTGTTGGTGGGGCCTGCGTCCTTCTTCTCACGGCAGCAGATGAAAGTTCTGTCCTCAACTCTTGCAACGTCGTTGGGGAGTGTTCTGTGATACAGGCAGCCGGGGAGCTTCTCCGGGTTCAGTCTGTACATCTTGTCCTTATTGCCGTCGGGCAGGGAGCAAACCTCGTCGGTCAGCTCGGCGAGCTGCTCCTTGGAGCCGTCGATCCATACGACCTGATCAGGCTTGGTAAGAGCTACCATCTCGTCTACCCACTTGATAACGTTAGGGTTCTTGGTTAATACACCGGGATTTCTTGCCATAATAGTTATCTCCTTCTGAAATTTTTTTGGATATGAGAAAACCTGCGGCTTCAGAACGGCTGCATACGCTTTCTCCACAAATAACATTATACCCGATATTTTGCAATAAGTCAAGTCGGATTTTTTCAATTTTCAGCAAAAATCTTTGTAATTGTATACAAAATTTATATGTTTGTTATATCATTGGCGGGAATGTACCTGTAAATCAAAAAGCGCCTCAACGCGCGTAATGCGCGTCGGGGTACCCGCCGGTTGTGAGGAGATAGAAGTCCTTACAACGCGGGAATGTACCTGTAAATCAAAAAGCGCCTCAACACGCGTAATGCACGTCGAGGCACTCGACCAAAGGCTGCGTTAGAGAACTGGTACCTGCAGCGCGGGAGTGTTCCCATAAAAATAAGAGTACCCCAACTCGCGTAATACGAGTCGGGGTACCCGACTGGAGCGGATAATGGGAGTCGAACCCACCACCTCAGCTTGGGAAGCTAATGTTTTACCGATAAACTATATCCGCATCTGGTAAAGACATTATAGCACTTCCCGAGGGATTTGTCAAGGGGTAGGGACGGAAATCTGCCGACGTAAAGCGACAGGGAGCCGCATTTATTCGCCGATAGCCTGCTTTTCGCTGGACTTTGCGCGCTCGAAGAGCTCGTCCACCTTAGCGCGGTCCACCCTGGTGCAGAGGGAAACGACGATCACCGCAGCCAGCGCCAGGAAGAACGCGGGGAGCAGCGAGTAAACGCCGGTCCCGACGGAAAGGGTAACGAAGCCATCCGCTGCGGGAACAACGGGCAGCATCTCCCAGATGACTACAGAAGCGCCGCCGGTGAGGATTCCGGCAACCGCGCCGCTCATAGTCATGCGCTTCCAGAACAGCGAAAGCAGCATAGCGGGGCCGAACGCCGCGCCAAGCCCTGCCCACGCGTAGGAAACCAGTCCCATGACGGAGCTGTTGGGGTCAAGCGCGATGAAGTACGCGATAACAGCGACAACAATGACTGTTCCGCGGCTTATCCACATCAGTGTTTTGTCGCTTGCCTTCTTGTTGAACAGCTTGAACATGTCGTTGGTCACAGAGGAAGCAGTAACCAGCAGCTGGGAGTCCGCGGTGGACATGATAGCCGCAAGGATAGCTGCGAGGACTATTCCCGCGATAAGACCGGGGAGCAGGTTTCCGCTCAGGAACATGAATATCTTCTCGGAATCCAGCGTTCCGCCGGTGCCAAGGTGCATAAACCTGTCGAGCATTTCCTCGTTGCCCGCGGAGTGCAGGAAGATGTAGCCGAAAATTCCCACCAGAACAGCCGCAGCCAGGGTGATGAACACCCAGATGGTCGCAATGATGCGGGATTTCTTGATGAGGTCGCTGGACTTTATAGCCATGAAACGCACCAGTATGTGCGGCATGCCGAAGTAGCCAAGTCCCCACGCCAGACCGGAAAGGATAGTCGTCCAGGCAATGCTGCCGTCGGCGTTCTCAAACATGTTGAGGTAGTTGCCGATGACCTCGCCGTTGGTGTTGAGGAACTGCACCGCAGATATATCCGGGGTGCGGAATATGCATACCACCGGTACTACAACCAGGGCGCCGAACATCAGCAGACCCTGTATCATGTCGGTCCAGCAGACAGCGAAAAATCCACCCAGGAACGTATACGAAATAATGATGATAGCGCCGATAGTCAGCGACAGCGTGTAGTCAGTGCCGAAGATGAAGTTGAACAGCTTTGCGCCGCTGCTGAACGCGGAAGCCGTGTACACCAGGAAGAACACGAAAATGATAGCCGCGCACGCGAAGCGGATAACGGGGTTCTGCGTGAAGAAGCGCTTCTGGAAGTACTCGGGAATGGTGATGGCGTCGCCTGCCGCATAGGACATCTTGCGGAGCTTTGCCGCGAGGAGCTTCCAGTTGAGGTAGGTGCCGATGAAAAGACCGATAGCTATCCAGCTTTCAGTCAGACCGTTCAGGAATATCGCTCCCGGAAGTCCCATCAGCAGCCAGCCGCTCATATCCGAAGCCTGCGCCGAGATTGCGGTGGTCCAGCTGCCAAGCTGCCTGCCGCCTATGAAATAATCGTTCATGCTCTTGGACTTCTTATAGGACATGATGCCTATGCCCAGCATCACAAGCGCATAAACCACAAATGCGATAATTACGTATATATCTGACATTTGCGCCCTCCTTTGATGTTGTAGTTCTTTATTTTGCTAAAGCAATATATCTTATTGTACCATTTTTTGTTTGCAATTGCAAGTACATTATCAGTTTTTTGTGAATTTTGTGGTGAATAATCCTGCAGAACCACGTTTTTTTGTATTGAATTATCACCCGGTTTGTGCTACAATAATAAAGTTGCATGTATATTCGGCGTAAAACAAAGGAAAAGGAAGCATTATGTCAGAAACAGAAACAATTTCAAGCAATAAAACTGACCCTCCCGCCCGGTCGGAATACCTAAAGGGCTTAAAGGACGGTCTGCCTATCGGTCTGGGGTACCTGTCGGTGTCGTTCGCA
The DNA here is from genome assembly GCA_000432175.1 of Eubacterium sp. CAG:786. Classification (GTDB taxonomy): domain Bacteria; phylum Bacillota; class Clostridia; order Oscillospirales; family Ruminococcaceae; genus CAG-115. The sequence goes on along the minus strand of HF989449.1, from coordinate 1,088 downwards.
TTCGGCATCACCGCGGTGAATATGGGCATTCCGCCAATAGCCGCGATACTCATTTCAATGACCTGCGTCACCTCAGCGGGGCAGGTCGCTGGTATCGGCGCGATAGCCGTTTCCGGCAGCCTGGTGGAGATAGCGCTGGCGCAGCTGATAATCAACCTGCGTTACTCGCTGATGAGCCTTTCGCTCAGCCAGAAGCTATGCAGCAGGTACAGCCTGTTCCACCGGCTGACTACCTCCTTCGGCGTGACTGACGAGGTTTTCGCGGTGGCAAGCGCGCGCACGGGCGAAGTCACACCACCGTACATGTACGGGCTTATCACGCTGCCTTACATAATGTGGGCTGCGGGCACGGCGCTGGGCGCATTCCTCAGCGGAATTCTGCCGGAGATCGTCACCAACGCGCTGGGCATCGCGATATATGGCATGTTCATCGCGATAGTCGTTCCCCCCGCAAAACGTTTCAGGGGAGTTCTCGTCGTTGCACTGATGGCTGCGGCTCTTTCCTGCGTGTTCAGGTTCGTGCCGTTTTTGCAGGCGCTGAGCGGTTTCTCCGTGATTATCTGCACGGTGGCCGCAGCGGTTGCGGGCGCGCTGTTATTCCCAAGACCAACAGAGGACGGTGAAGCAGATGACTGAAACAATGGAACAGACCGTTGAAACTGCAGTGCAGTCCGGTAATATCGACGTCACCTACCTGTTCGTGAGCATTCTCACCATGGCAGTGGTGACCTACCTCATAAGAATGCTCCCGCTCGCCGCTATCCGCAAAAAGGTTAAGTCGCAGTTTCTGCTGAGCTTTCTGTACTACGTACCCTACGCCGTTCTGAGCGCGATGACTATCCCGGGGATATTCTTCAGCACCGGTTCGGATATGGCAGGCATAATCTCGGCTGCCGTGGGATTTGTCGCGGCGCTGGCAGCCGCATTCTTCAACCGCGGTCTGCTGACGGTGGCGATTTCTGCCTGCTGCGGAGTCCTCGCGTCGGAGCTGGTGATAATGGGATTAGGTGGACTGGCGATATAATGTAATGCAAAGTTAATTCCGCGCCCGTTAGTTCAATTCGGAATTCGAGTTTTGCGCACTTGTG
>HF989448.1 GCA_000432175.1 Eubacterium sp. CAG:786 | reverse complement strand
CGCGAGTTCAAGGAACACCGTTCCCTGGCGCAGTTTCAGGAACTCCTCCATGGTCAGCAGCTGCGCGGGCACCGTGTTTATCACCAGGTCGGCTGATGAAGCGGCAAGCCCGGTGAGTTCGCAGGGGAGCGCGCAGAAGCCCTCCAGCAGCGCTTTGTGGCGCTGTATCGGGTCGCGCGCGGTGATGGTCACGCGGCAGTTGAAGCCCTTGAGCAGCCGCGCGAGGTACCACGCTATCCTGCCGTAACCCGTTATTACCGCGGAGCTGTCGCACAGCGCGCATTCCGAGCCGCTTATCAGCAGCGAAACGGCGCCCTCTGCGGTGAGAAGCGCGTTTTTCAGCGTGAGTATTTCCCCGGAATAGTAATCTACCAGGCGCAGCCGGTTTGCCTCGCAGATTTCCCTCAGCCTGTCGGAAGTCCCACCGGAAAGCACCATTCCGCCGGGCTGCGCGTATTCCGCGATGATATCCAGCGGTATCGGGGCGTCGGAAAGCGGTGCGTTTATCGTCGTGCCGTTTCGTGAATACGGCAGAGGCAGCACTACTGCGGGGTATTTTCCCTCCGGCTGCGGAAAGCTGCCCTCCAGCCCCAGGGAATGCACCCCGAAATTTTGCGAGAGCGTTTCCGCTGCGCAGATAATGCGCTTGTCGCCGCCTATGAACAGAATTTCTTCCATGCCGCACCTCCAGATGATGGTAACCTCTAAAAACCTCCTTCACGGCAGATTTCTATGACTTATATCATCTGCGTCGTTGTCAAACCTTGAAATACATACAGTATTACTGCGGTTTGACGCCTAGCATCTGATATAAGTCATGTACGAAATCTGCTCGTGTCCCGGTTTTTAGAGGTTACCTGATACAATTCCGGTGAACCCGGGTCAGTACCATAATATGTAACAGACGCCGGTGCAGTGACGGATTTCTGAGAAAATTCCTCTTGAAAAAATAATGGAAAAGTTGTATAATGAATTCACAATAGCTGAAAGGAGCTTATTTATGAATATATGGCATGACATCGACCCTGCGCGCATCACACCCAACGATTTTATGGCAGTCATCGAGATAGAAAAGGGAAGCAAGAAGAAATACGAACTTGACAAGCAGACAGGGCTTATCGTCCTTGACAGAATTCTGTACACCTCCACGCATTACCCTGCAAATTACGGATTTATCCCGCGCACGCTGGCAGACGACGGCGACCCGCTGGACGTGCTGGTGCTCTGCAACGAGCCTATAGACCCGCTGGTGCTGGTACAGTGCTACCCCATCGGCGTTATCACCATGCTCGACAACGGCAAGAATGACGAAAAGATAATCGCGATACCTTTCGAGGACCCCACCTACAACGCCTATCGCGGTATAGAGGCTCTGCCCAGCCACCTTTTCGAGGAAATGCGCCACTTCTTCTCGGTTTACAAGCAGCTTGAGGGCAAGGAGACCGCAGTAAACGAGGTCATGGGGCAGAAGCAGGCTGTCGAGGTAATAAAGCAGTGCATCAAGAATTACAACGAGATATACGCGCCGCAGCACCCCTACAAGCCCGAGCACCACACGAAAGGCAGCAAGGCATGATACTTGCGAGCCAGTCCCCGCGCAGGCGCGAGCTGCTTGCTCTTATCCAGCCGGAATTCCGGGTGATACCCGCGCAGGGCGACGAGGTGCTGCCCGGGGGCATTTCCCCGCGGGACGCGGTGCTGCTTCTTTCCGCGCAGAAAGCCGGAGAGGTGGCAAAGCGGGCATTCCCCGGGGGAGAAGCGACAGAGCCGGTTATTGCGGCAGACACGGTGGTTTCCATCGACGGAAAGATACTCGGCAAGCCCCGCAGCCCCGAAAACGCCGCAGAAATGCTGCGAGTGCTTTCCGGCAGGGAGCACAGCGTTTTCACCGGGGTAAAGGTGATATTCCGCGATAAGGAGATATCGTTTGCCGAAGAGACCCGGGTGGAGTTTTTCCCGCTGACGGAGCAGGAAATAGCGGATTACGTCGCCACCGGCGACCCGATGGACAAGGCAGGCGCCTACGGAATTCA
>HF989447.1:50428-53096 GCA_000432175.1 Eubacterium sp. CAG:786 | reverse complement strand
AACTGCCGCCATGATGTGTTCCCCATAATCCTCGGCGTATCCGAGCCGGTCTACACCGAGGAGGAACTCCAGAACATAGACCAGCCGCCGTTCACCTATGAGGGACGGAAGTATACCGCATATGAGGCTTCCCAGCAGATGAGGAAGATGGAGCGTGCCATGCGGAAGCAGAAAGACCGCTGCATCGTCGCCGACGCTGCTGGGGACGAGGACAGCTTCACCGCTGCGAGCATTAAGCTCCGGCGGCAGAAAGATATCTACGAGGATTTTTGCAAGGCTGCGGACAGCTATACGCAGTATGAGCGGACTTACGTCGCCGGCTATGACCGCAGGCTTGCAGGTAAGACCGGGGCGGTTACTCGGAAGCAGAGGGAGTTTGAAAAGGCGCAGGTTAAGCTTGACAATTCCATTGAAAGCTCGTATAATTATATGGGAACAGAACACTTGTTCGCTTCTCATTATTCTGATGGCAAGCTAGATTTGAAATCCGCACGGCGAGAATATGATACATTCCTCAACAGCGATGTCCCTAAAAATCACATGAAGCTGCTGAAGCAGTTCAGTTTCGGAGCCAAGTACATTGAAACCGACAACGAAAATATTACAATGGGATATTCGCCAAAAGCCGACGCGTTTGTATATAACCCTACAAATCAACAGCTTGCCAATTACGATCTTAATATGAGCCTTACCCATGAGATAGCTCATAGGATAGATAACAAAATGTTCAAATCGGATAGGCGTCAGGCATTCACAGAAGCAATTTCAAAATTCGGAGATGCCATTGACTATCAGATTATTGCTGATAAAATCAAGAAATCCGATTCTTTGAAGTGCAATGCTCCGCTTCAGGACATTATGAGCGCAGTTTCTAATGGTGCAATTCCGTTACCTGCTGGTCACGAACCTGAATACTGGGGAAAGGCTGGCAAGAAGCAAAAAGAAATTTTTGCTAACCTGTTTACTCTTGAATGCTTTAATGATTCAGATGGGCTTGAATTTGTTAAAAGTGAATTGCCGGATGTTTATGATGCCTACATATCAATGACTGCTAAAAAACTAGGGAGGTAAATGTTATGGTATTGCCAGTTACTGATTTGAGAATAATAGCCAAAGAGGAAACATGGGACCTGATAATGCAGTACTATAACAAGTTCGGCAAAGCTGCTCCTCCCTATAATCCTGAATCTTATGGAACTGCTGAAGCCTATGTTGAAAAGCTGAAACAGTGGGTACAGGCAGATAAGCCTGTTTCATGAACAACAATCCGCACTCCCAGCAATGGGGGTGCAATTCTTTACCCTGAAAGGAAGTGAACTCAATGGAAAAGGTCACGATTTCTATTTCGAATATTGAACAGGTCAAAAGTTTAATCGACAATGTAGAAAATAAGCTCGCAGAGCTTAAAGAGGCAGTCTGCGAGCTTGAAAAGATGGAGCTGAAGATCGAATGATCACAGCTTCTTGAGTGCAGGCGTAATTCCATCTTCAATCTTTATTTTGACTTTGCAGAAAGGACAAACTATTATTTTGCCTAACTGGCTAAAGGTGAAGAGAACTTTGTGCTTGCACTTTGGACATGTCAGTTCTCGTTTCTTGTTATAGAACTGAGAACTTAGCGTTATCTTCATGCTTACCCTCCTTTCAATGATTATTATATCACAAAAGATGTCAACATGCAAGAAGATACTCAGCACTCCCAGCAATGGGGGTGCAATTTTATACCCATTTTACGAAAGGAGCACCCATGACCCCACAGGACAGATACTGCAAGACCAGGCGTGCAGCGGTGGTCGCAGACGCACGCCGAAAGCGGCAGCGCTGCATGCCCCGCGACGCCCCCAGAATAAATCACAGCGAACCGCCAAAGATAACCTGCACCCTCTATGAGGGCGCTTTTTTATACTCAATTTTAAGGAGGTTTTTTCATGGATAAGTTAAAGGCACTCCTGCAGAAGCTTGGAATCGAGCTTACCGCAGACCAGACCAGGCAGATAAGCGAGGTCGTCGAAAAGGAGTTCGTCCTCGCTGCCGATGTCGCAGCCGACAAGACAAAGCTGGAGGAGCTGGCAAAGCAGCTTGCCGCCCGCGACAAGGATCTCGAAAAGCTCAAGGCAGATAACAAGTCCGAGGAGCTGCAGAAGCAGCTGGACGATCTGAACGCCAAGTACAAGCAGGACACCGACGATCTCAACGCAAAGCTGACCGCACAGCAGGCGGATTTCGCTGCGGAAAAGCTGTTCAGCGGCTATAATTTTGCGAGCGAGCGCGTCCGCAAGTCCGTTCTGGACGAGTTCAGGGGAAAGGGCTTCAAGCTGGAGAACGGCGAGTTCGTCGGCGGCAAGGAGTATCTGGAGGGACTGAAGCAGTCCGAACCGTCCGTATTCGCCGCCGATGAGAAGCCCGGACTGTTCATGGGCAGCACCCAGAGCAACGTCGGCGCCGACGCAAACAACCTTGAAAGCCAGATCTACACTGGCTTCGGCTTAAAGAAGTAAGGAGGAAACCACAATGGCAATCAACACAATCGAAGCAGCAAAGATATTCCAGACCGCCCTCGATCAGCAGGTGCTGGAGGGAGCAACCTCCGGCTGGATGGAGGAGAACGCCACCCAGGTCATTTACAACGGCGGCAGTGAGATCAAGATCCCGAAGATGTCGCTGAGCGG
>HF989447.1:39421-50416 GCA_000432175.1 Eubacterium sp. CAG:786 | reverse complement strand
CGCTGAGCGGTCTCGGCAAGTCCGACCGCGACAGCGGCTATGTTCAGGGAGCAGTCACATATGCCTATGAAACCAAGACCATGACCATGGACAGAGGCAGAAAGTTCCTGCTGGACAAGATGGACGTGGACGAAACCAATTTCGTTGCCAGCGCTTCCGCAGTCATGAGCGAGTTCCAGCGTACACAGGTCATTCCGGAAGTGGACGCGTACCGCTACAGCAGGATCTATGCGCTTGCAAAGGACAAGTACGGCAAGACATACACTCCGGCGGCAAGCACGATCCTGTCCACGCTCACTGCAGACATCACTGCTGTCCAGGACAGTGCCGGCGCTGCCGACCTTGTTATCATCATGCCGTATACCGTGGCTGATATGCTCGACACTAACGAGGAAATCAACCGCAATATCAACACCGATGATTTCAAGCAGGGTGAGCTTAACCTCAAGGTAAAGACATTCAACGGCATTCCGATAATCCGCGTTCCCTCGGCGAGAATGAAAACAGCCTACGTATTCAACGACGGCAAGACCAGCGGTCAGGAAAACGGCGGAATAAAAACCACACTTGAAATTTATACCACGCTTGACAAGGAATGTCACAAAAGCGACATGACAAAGCCTGACAATTATATCAGCGGCAAAATCTCCGAAAAGAGTAAAAACGCCGTATAATAGTTTACGCAGATAATTCTAAACTGCAAAATGGCCCGCATAAATCGAAAAATTAGCCGATTTTCGTTGTTTTTGCCGTTAGTTAAGCGTCGCGAGCTCTGAGAACAAAAACAGCCGCAAAGCACGCTGTAATGCGGCTTTACGGCTATCGAAAATTGGTACGCCTGATGCGATTCGAACGCACGACACATAGCGTCGGAGGCTATTGCTCTATCCAGCTGAGCTACAGGCGCTTATCAACTTAATTATTATACCATAAACGCAGAAAAAATGCAACTGGTTTTTATTATTTTTTCAGGTTATACAGCTTTTTTTGAATATAAAGTTGTTTTATGGTCATATTATAAGGCATTATTGGATTAATTTGCGAAATACTATTGACAATTCAAAAAAAATATGATATAATCCTACTTGTCCGATAGGAAATATAAATATACTTCCCGAAGTCAAAAGTTAGTAACATTTAACAGAAAGCATGGTGATCCTATGACAACTATATATGCCGATAATGCAGCCACTACCAAGCTCAGCAAGACGGCGCTGGATGCGATGATGCCATTCCTGACAGAACAGTATGGCAACCCGTCTTCCCTGCACACTGTTGGTCAGCTGGCGGCAGAAGCACTGTTCAAAGCACGCAAAACTGTTGCTGAATGCCTTAACTGCGACCCCAAAGAGATCATTTTCACTGGTGGAGGGAGCGAAGCAGATAACCAGGCTCTGCTTACCGCCGCAGAGATAGGTGCACGTAAGGGAAAGAAGCATATTATTTCTGACGCTATTGAGCATCACGCGATTCTCCACTCGCTCAAGCGCCTTGAGAAACAGGGATTTGAAATAACGCTTCTCCCGGTCGATGGCGAAGGCAGAGTTGATCCTGAGGCTGTAAAAAATGCAATTCGCCCTGATACTGCGCTTGTTACCATAATGATGGCAAACAACGAGATCGGTACGCTCGAGCCTGTTAAGGAAATTGCTGCAATATGCCATGAAAAGGGCGTTTTGTTCCATACTGACGCAGTACAGGCTGTCGGGCATATTTCTGTTGATGTAAAGGATATCGGCTGCGATATGCTTTCACTTGCAGGTCACAAGTTCCATGGACCTAAGGGAGTCGGCGCTTTATACGCACGCAAGGGTCTGCTTGTTTCTTCGCTGATAGAGGGCGGTGCGCAGGAACGCGGCAAGCGCGCAGGCACTGAGAATATAGCAGGCATCGTCGGAATGGCGACTGCTCTGAAAGAAGCCACCGATAATCTTGACGCCAACATTGCAAAGATAACCAAGCTGCGTGACAGACTTATAGAGGGTCTCTCCGCAATTTCGCATTCTATACTGAACGGACCGCGTGAGAACAGACTCCCCGGCAACGTGAACATGTGCTTTGAAGGCATTGAGGGAGAATCACTGCTGCTCCTGCTTGACCAGAAAGGCATCTGTGCTTCTTCTGGCTCTGCGTGCACATCAGGCTCGCTTGACCCCAGCCATGTTCTTCTTGCAATCGGAAGAATACACGATGTTGCGCATGGTTCTCTCAGGCTTTCGCTCTGCGAATCAAACACCGAAGAAGAGATCGAAACAATAATCAAGGCTGTACCTGAAATCGTGGATTATTTACGCCGCATTTCCCCGGTATGGCAGGACTTACAGGAGGGCAAGAGAAAATATGTTATACAGTGAAAAGGTAATGGATCACTTCACAAATCCCCGTAACGTCGGCACTATTGAGAATGCTGACGGCGTAGGCGAAGTAGGCAACGCAAAGTGCGGAGATATCATGAAGATATTCCTCAAAATAAGCAAAGACGGTATTATCGACGATGTAAAGTTCAGCACTTTCGGCTGCGGTTCCGCAATCGCAAGCAGTTCTATGGCTACTGAGATGATCAAGGGTAAGCCGGTTTCACAAGCGCTGGAGCTTACTAACAAAGCTGTTGTTGAGGCTCTTGACGGGCTCCCCGCTCACAAGATACACTGTTCTGTTCTTGCTGAGGAAGCTGTTAAGGCCGCTGTTAAAGACTACTACGACAAGAACGGCATTGCTTACGACCCAGAGATTTTCAAGGAGAAGCACGACTGCGAACATTGCGGTGAATAAATACTATGGGCAGACCGGGTGTCTGCCCTTTTTCGCATCTTGAACATTTATTGCGTATTTGCTGTATTAAGCTACTGGCGTATTTGACATTCCTGCAGATTTGTTGTATAATTGTTATGAAAGAAGGTATTCTATGGAACTTTTCATTACAATTATCGTGACATTTTTCGCGGGAATGGGCGCAGGTCTCGGCACGGGCTTTGCCGGTATGAGCGCGGCTGCCGTAATTACACCGATTCTTACGACATTCCTTGGAATAGACCCGTATATTGCGGTGGGAATTGCGCTGGCTTCCGACGTGCTTGCGAGCGCGGTTTCAGCGTTCACATATGGTAAGAACAAGAACCTTGACATCAAAAACGGACTTGTGATGATGGTGAGCGTACTTGCATTCACGGTTGTCGGCAGCTGGGTTTCAAGCCTCGTTCCGTCGGCGACTATGGGTGGATTTTCGGTGTTCATGACATTTCTGCTTGGCATCAAGTTTATTGTCAAGCCTGTTATGACCACAAAGGAGGATATGCAGGCAGTTTCACCGAAAAAACGGCTTATACAGTCCATAGTTGCAGGTATTGTGATAGGCTTCATCTGCGGATTTATCGGCGCAGGCGGTGGAATGATGATGCTCCTTATCCTCACTTCCCTGCTGGGATACGAGCTTAAAACCGCAGTCGGAACAAGTGTTTTCATCATGACTTTCACTGCGCTCACTGGTTCTATTTCGCATTTTGCAATGGGTGGCGCGCCGGATATTCTTGTGATGATACTGTGCATTGTGTTCACGCTCATCTGGGCAAGGATAGCCGCTGTGTTCGCGAATAAGGCTTCCCCTAAAACGCTCAACCGTGCGACGGGTGTAGTCCTTGTGGTTCTTGGCATTGTTGTCATGGGCTTTAACCTCATAACAAAACTTACTGCTTAATCTCAATAGCATAGAAACGGGGCTGCAATTCAACAGCCCCGTTTTTCATTCATACTTTTGCTTTGTGCTCAACTGCGGTTATCGTGTAAGTGAACGGCTTTTCCGCTCCGGGTGCGAGTATCTCTATGCCGCGTTTTTCTGCGAAAACACCGGTGCAGTCGTCGAAATCAGCGGAACCGCACCACGGCTCGATGCACAGGAACGGCGCGTCCTTTGCCTGCCATACGCCAAGGCTCGTGAAATCAGGAAAATCAACGCGGACGCCGACATTCTCCTTATTCAGCAGCTGAACCTGACGGGAACGTATCCTGTCGAAATAACACACGTCCTTGTAGAACATTTCGTGTGAGAGCGGGAGTTCCGTGGCTTCGTTCATGAGTTCACGACGGTTGTTTTCCTCGTGAAGCCCGGTCGTCAGATTATAGTTCGGCACGGCAGCGGTTTCTATCTTCGGGAATTCCAGGTGGTAATCCGTCATGTCCCCGGGAGTGGCAAACGCGGGGTGAGCGCCTATGCAGAACGGCATGTCGGTGTCGCTGTTGTTCTTAACGCGATATGTTACTGTAATTCCGTCAGCTTTGACTGTATAACGCACCGTGAATTTGAAATCAAAAGGGTACATTGCCTTTGTGTAGTCATTCTGAACCAGCGAGAACATAGCGCTGGAACCGTTGAAATCCTCCGGGGTGAACTCAAGGTCCCGGGCAAACCCGTGCTTGGTGATTTTGTATTCGCTGCCGTTTATCAGGGTCTTTCCGTCTTTCAGGGTGCCGATCATCGGAAAGAGAAGCGGAGAAGTCTTGCCCCAGAATGCCGGGTCTGCGCTCCACATGAGTTCGCGGCTGCCGACCCTGAGGGACTTTAATTCCGCGCCCTTTGAGATTATCTTCGCGGTTACTTCGCCTGATTTAAGTGTTATTTCCATTGTGCTGCTCCTTATTTGTGGTATTTTCCGTTGTTTATGATGGAATACGCCCGGTAGACCTGCTCCATGAGCATTACCCTTGCCAGGGAATGCGGAAAGGTCATGGGCGACATTGAAAGCTGCATGTCTGCCTGCTTTTTCAGTTCAGGGTCGAGCCCGAAGGAACTTCCCACGATAAAATTCACCGTGCTGAACCCCTGCCCTGCTGCAGTTTCAAGCTTTTGCGCAAGCTGTTCGCTGGAGATGGGCTTTCCCTCTATACACATGGCAACGGTGAAGCTCCCTGGTTTTATCTGCTCACGTATCTTGACTGCTTCCTGCCGGAGAGCCTGGTCAATCTGCGCCTGCGACGGCTTCTGCGGAAGGTCTACCGGTGCAGGCTCGATCACTTTCACGTTGACATATGCACCGAGCCTTTTCAGGTATTCCGCACAGGCTTCGCGGAACCAGCTTTCTTTCAGCTTGCCCATGGCGATAAAATTGATGTTCATGTTATCTCTTCCTTGACTTTTTGGGTGAATTCATGCTGATGCGTCTGCGACGGTTCATTTCCGCGATTTTTCTGCGATAGGAAGCTTTGACATAGTGCGACACGATCAGCATGACAAGTTCAAGTCCGATCAGTACGCATATCCATGTAAACAGTGGATTGGACATCACCTGCTGCACCTTTTCAAGATAATACGCGGTGGCGTCGATATCAATGTCGCTTTCTGTTTCAAGCGGTATCGTCGATATTACTTCGCCGTCAAGCATCAGCTGTAATTCTCCGACCTGATAGCCCTTATTCTTGGGTGCCTGGACCGGGAGCCTGTCCTCAAACCAGTTTATCTGGCGCGAAACGGTGGTTTTGTTCAGGCTCTTCTCAAGCAGCGTAGAGAAGTCGCTTGCGGCACAGACGCCGACTTTATCAACGTTCTTGCCCTGATTTACGTCAGCCTGCGCGATCTGTTCGTTTGATGCAACTACGTTCGTGTAGACAAGTTCCGAATACGCCCAGTCGTACAGCGCGATATGGTCCTTGAATGAATACGAGGAGTACTCGTGCGCTTCGTTGTAATACGGCGCGCCCATAGTAACTATGATGTAGTGGTAGCCTCTTCCGTCGCTTCCCTTTGCGGTGGCTGTGGAAACAAGGCACATAATTCCCTCCTTGGGGTTTTCAGTGTCCCATGTGCCATTTTTGTACTCATAATATTCGTTGATGCTTCCGGTTTTTACTCCGTGAACTCCCTCGTAGTAATAATCACCATCCAGCATGAGCTGGTTTGTGGTAGTTTTGGTGTAGCCGTTGGGGTTGTTGGAATTGGCGGGCATGTCGTAGTACTTGGTATCGCATATTTTCATGAACCCGGGGTAATTATCGATAGCGTACCTTGTGATAAGGTACATATCCTTTACGGTGGAATAATTATCTGCGCTGTAAAGTCCGTGCGCATTGGCAAAGTGCGTATTTGTGCAGCCTATTTCCTCTGCCTTTGCGTTCATCATGTCAACGAATGCAGGAATGCTCCCTGCAATATTCAGCGCGAGGACATTGGCTGAGTCGCACGCCGACGGCAGCATGAGCGAATACAGCAGGTCAGTGTAAGTCACGTTGGTTTGTCCGGCTTCAAGCGCGGCATTCGACGGGTAGGTGTAATTGGGGTCGCCGCCCCAGAATTCGTTTGTCGCTTCATAGGTGACTTCTACAGTCTGGTTGAAGTCCTTGATATTTTCAAGGGCAACAAGCGCGGTCATTATCTTGGTGGTGGAAGCGGGTATCATGCGCTCGTTCTCATTTTTAGCGACAACGACGGTGTTGGTCTCCATTTCGACCATATAAATGCCCTCGCTGTGGAGCTCACACCTCGGCGTAAACGCCGCAGAAGCGCTTGTGGCAGGGACGATAACACTGCATAGTAAAATTATTGTGGTAAATATCGAAAAAATTTTTACTTTTCGCATATAGACAAATCTCCTGTTATGAGTTATTATATATAAAGGTGGTCTTAACTTAACCACTGTCCTCTGGTAACCTAGCTGCCTTTATTATTATACAAAATATAGCGATGGTTGTAAAGGGCTTTTTCAATTTGTAACCAAATTTTAATTATTTGGCTGCACGGGGGGATCATATGATATACATAACCGGAGATATCCACGGCGATTTTTCCAGGTTCAGGTCGCCGGCTCTGAAGAAACTCCGGAAGAATGACGCACTAATAGTCTGCGGGGATTTCGGGTTTATCTGGGACGGCTCTGATAAAGAGAAAAAAATACTTAAAAAGATAGGAAAGCTGCCCTATAACGTGCTTTTTGTGGAAGGCTCCCATGACAACTACGACCTGCTGGAAGATTACCCGGTGGAAGAATGGTGCGGTGGAAAGACGCGCCCGATAACGGGCAGACTCAGGCAGCTGATGCGCGGTCAGGTGTTCACGATAGCTGAAAAGGTGGTATTTTCTTTCGGTGGAGGTCAGAGCGACGACACTGTTGAACTGACCGAGGGCGAGAACTGGTGGAAGCGCGAAATTCCCTCTGAGCACGAGCTTGAAGAGGGTCTGAGAAATCTTGAGACAGCCGGCAATAAGGTGGATTTCGTCGTTACCTATGAGCCGCCGTCAAAGCTGCATGATTTTCTGGATCACAACAGCGGCGACAGAAATCACATAAATACATATCTTAACGACGTTTACGAAAAGATAAGCTTTGAACGCTGGTTCTTCGGAAAGCTCCACCTTAACAAGCTTATCCCACCGAAATACTATGCAGTCTACGACCAGATAGTGGTCGCTGACGATACAAAGATCAAAAAGAAACGGGAGCCGAAGCGCCCGAAAAAAACAGATAAGGAGAACTGACATGGCAGAGATCACATTCGAAATAACAAAGGAACTTGGCGTAATCTCAGAGAACGGAAAAGGCATGACAAGGGAGCTTAACCTCGTCAGCTGGAACGACCGTGAGCCCAAGTACGATATCCGCGACTGGAATGCAGACCACACCCGCATGAGCAAGGGCATCACCATGACCGAGGAGGAAATGGAAAAGCTTGTCGAGCTGTTCAACGCGCGTAACGAAGAGGACTCTTTCGAGTAATTCAGGAATGCAAAATCAATGCCGGGCTGAAACCAGTCCGGCGTTTTTTTATTTGAATTTCTGCGTAAAGTTTATGACGAAGCCCACCGCAACTGCCAGCACAGCGCTTACCAGCAGCGGGAACCACACGTTCGCCAGCGGAAGTCCGTTTGCGGCTTCGTTCAGGTTCATTCCATAGAAGCTGAACACTATCGTAGGCACTGCTATGATTATCGTCAGGGTCGTCATGCGTTTCATGACGATATTAAGGTTGTTCGAAATTATACTCGCGAAAGTATCCATCGTGGTAGACAGAATGTTAGAGTAGATATTCGTCATCTCTATCGCCTGACGGACTTCTATAAGCACATCGTCAAGCAGATCCTGATCTTCCTCGTAAAGCTTGATGTATCTGCCGCGCATCAGCTTTTCCAGCACAGCTTCATTCGCTTTCAGCGATGTGGAGAAGAATACCAGCGACTTTTCAAGGCCGAGCAGCTGGATAAGTCCCTTGTTCTGCATGGATTTGTGCAGCGTTCCCTCAACGTAGTTCTGTATCTTGTCGATCTGTTTCAGGTATTGCAGGTATCTTGCGGCAATTCTCAGGAGTATCGTGAAAACGAAACGGGTTTTAAGGTTCGTCTGTATTCCCTTTACAACGCCCTTGGAAATATCCTCAACAACAGAATTTTCCTTGGCGCTAACAGTCACCACGTTCTTTTCGGTGATGATTATGGACATAGGCGTTGTGGAATACAGCAGCGTGCGGTCGGGGTTGTTATCCGTTTCTGCAACCGGGTAGTCCACGACGATGAGCGTAACTCCGTCGTCGCTTTCAATACGCGACGGCTCCTCCTCATCAAGGGCGGCACGGACGTAATCCCTGTCGATGCCGAGATCTTCCTCAAGGTCTGATATTTCCGTTTCGGTGGGGTCTATGACTGATATCCAGCAGCCGGACTCCACTTTTTCTATCTCGCAGAGATGGTTTTCTATGGTTCTGTAATACTTGACCAAATTCAGCACTTCCTTTTCAGCGTGCCTTGCAGCACGTTCAGTCAGGAAAGCAACAGCGCGCATTCCCTGAGTGTTATTGTGATGTTTCTACTTCGGTATGACCCGGGGTCCGCGCTCATATTTTCACCGCCTGTATTACAAATGATCATTATTAATTTTATTTTATCACATCTTGCCGTAAATTACAAGAGGTTTTCTCATATTTCTCAAAACTGAACATTTATTTGATTATTTAGTATTGCTTAGTGTTCAAACTTAAAACTTAAATCTTACAATTTACTTGACAAACTGAACCAAAGGTGATACAATATTATTTGTGATAATGTAATAATCGTTAACGGAGCGGCCAAAGAAACAGCTCCGTAAAAAGGAGAGATTAACTGATGAGTTTTGATTACGAAAAATATTCAAAACTTATGAACGAGTTCATAGCTCAGAGTGTTGATATCAGAAAATTCCGCGACAAAAAGCTTTGCGACAATGTTGTGCCGCTCTGCAGAATGCTCAGGATCGCCAGACTTTCTACCGATGTGTTTGGTTCAAGAATAAGTTATATGAGTCTCAAAGAGGGTCCATACGTCTATTTTGACGATGGGGACGCTGACGAAAAGCGCTTTTATACCTCCGATGAACATATTTCAAAAAATGGAGCTGCTACTTACACAGCGTACCAGCGCAAGGGTGAAACGGACTGGTCTGAAGAGGAATACACCCAGATCAGGACGTTTATAAATCAGTTTTTCATTATCAGCGAACGTGCATTCACGATACAGCTGGCTGAGGAGATACCGCTGCATGATACCGAGATCGCTGTTTACTCGCTCCCATATTTCCTTACGACCACCAGAACGCTTGTAGCTCAGGGTACTATCGGCAATTACGGCGCTGTTTACTTCAATCTTCGCGGCTTTTCTGCAATCAATCACAATATAGGCAGAGAATGTGCGAACGTAGTTCTCAGCAAATTTGTGACCGGACTTGCGGAGCAGCTTAAAGACAACGAGTGCGTCTGCCGTATCGGCAGCGATAATTTCATAATGCTCTTTACCAAAGATCATCTTGACTTTGTCAGGGATTACCTTTCGGGAACCAAGGTAATTTACGGCGAAAATGGCGAACATGTAAATGTCGCCACCTGCGCCGGATATTACCTTATACCGGAAAACACCGACTCCCCTGTTGAGATAATGGACAGGACCTGCACCGCGTACCAGCTTGCAAAAAATGTCGCAAAGCGCCCGTACATGTTCTTTGACGATACTTTATTAAAGCAGCAGGATCATATCCAGGAGATAGAAGCTATGTTCCCCGACGCAATTGCCAACGAGGAATTCAAGGTGTTCTACCAGCCAAAGACCCAGCTCAACGATTATCAGATGGCAGGTGCAGAGGCGCTCTGCAGATGGTTCCGTGATGGAAGGATCATTCCACCGGGAGAGTTCATTCCGGTGCTGGAAACCAGCAAGGCTATATGTACTCTTGACTTCTACATGCTCGACCACGTCTGCCGAGATATCCGCAGGTGGCTTGATGAAAAGCGCGAGGTAGTCAAGGTTTCTGTAAATCTTTCAAGGCTTCATCTCGGCGACGAGGATCTGCTCGAAAATATCCTGGGTATAATTGACAAGCACAATGTTCCGCACCAGTATATTGAAATAGAACTCACTGAAACCACGACCGACGTTGATTTCACCGAACTGAAGAAGATAGTCAACGGACTGCGCGAACAGAATATAAGCACTTCCGTAGACGATTTCGGAATGGGCTATTCATCTCTCAACCTTATTCGCGAACTTCCATGGAATGTGCTTAAAATCGACAAGAGCTTCCTGCCCACCCGCTCAGAAGATCAGGATCCGTCAAAACTCAAGATGCTGCGCCACATTATAACGATGTCGCAGGATCTTGGACTTGAATGTATCGTAGAGGGCGTCGAAACTGCCGAGCAGGTCAATCTCCTGAAGGAATGCAAATGCTTCCTGGCGCAGGGATATTACTTCGACAAGCCGCTCCCCGTCAGTGAATTTGAGCACAGGCTGGATAGAATTTCCGCTGGCTGATAAAAATGCCCCGTCAAAGCGCAAAGCAATGACGGGGCTTATGTTTTTAGAGGTTACCTTTAATAGAAATTTGCGAACAGGGCTGCTGCAGCAACAGTCAGAATACCCGAAACCACGACTGAAAGGCTGCTCATCGCGCCCTCTATCTCGCCGATCTCCATTGCCTTTGACGTACCCATTACGTGCGCTGAGGAGCCAAGGGCAATCCCCTTTGCGACAGGCGCGGTTATGCGGAACAG
>HF989447.1:0-39388 GCA_000432175.1 Eubacterium sp. CAG:786 | reverse complement strand
TCAGCAGGAGTTCACCGAGCATGTTTCCGACAACGCCTGTTATGATTATTACGCCGACCGTGATCGGTACTATACCGCCGTTTTCCTCGGCAACGCCCATTCCGATGGCTGTTGTTATCGACTTCGGCAGGAACGTGATATATTCCTCGTGGGAAAATCCGAAAAGCACCGCAAGCCCAAGCACACTGCCAAGACTTGTGAGTACGCCGGCAGTCACGCCTGCGATTATTGCTGCGATGTTCTTTTTCAGAAGCTCGAACTGCTCATAGAGCGGCACGGCGAGAGCGACAGTCGCCGGGGTAAGCAGCCACGAAAGATAATGCGCGCCCTCTTCGTAAGTCTGGTAATCGATGTTCAGAAGAACTATAGCGGGTATAGTCAGGATTATCGATATCAGCAGCGGGTTGATGAGCGGCGACTTGAACTTTTTCCTTAACAGCGAGCCAAGACCATACGCCGCAAGACTGATAAGCACCCCGAAATAAGCGGAGTTAGAAAGAAATTCGCTCATGCCTTGCCTCCTTTTTTATTGCGCAGACGGATAACGGCCTGCGTCACAAGCCCAGAAACCGCAAGTACCACTACGGTGGTCACAACAGTCACTATCAGAAACTGTATCCACGAGGGCGCAAGAATATCCCATGTGTCGATAAGTCCCACGGCCGCCGGAATGAACATTATCGGCATTATCTGTATCAGAAAGCTGGAAGCTTCCTTGACTTCGCTCACCGGGATAAGCTTCGTTTTAAGGAAGATGAACAGCAGCACTATGCCGTATATCCCTGCCGGGACAGGTATCGGGAGCAGTTCGTGCAGAACTTCCCCGATAAACGTTATCAGCAGTATTATGCCGAATTGTTTAACGAATTTCATTTTTCTCTCTCCTGTTTTCTACACATATTTATGGTAACCTCTAAAAACCGGGACACGAGCAGATTTCGTACATGACTTATATCAGATGCTAGGCGTCAAACCGCAGTAATACTGGATGTATTTCAAGGTTTGGTAACGCAACAGATGATATAAGTCATAGAAATCTGCCGTGAAGGAGGTTTTTAGAGGTTACCTTATATTTATGAATGCCTCAGAACCACCCGAGCCCCTCGGCAAGTATTTTCATTCCCAATAGAATAAGTGCGATTCCACCGGTTATTTCGGCGCCGGTGCTGTATTTTTCACCGAATATGCTTCCAAGCTTCACACCAAGCGCTGAAACTGCGAATGCCACCAGCCCGATAGTCACAACAGCCGCTGCGACCGGCACATCAAGAAACGCGAAAGTCACCCCGACGGCGAGCGCGTCAATACTAGTTGCGATTGCTGGCATGATCATTGCTGCCGGGGACAGCGACGGCTCCTGCGGTTCCTCTTCGTCTGAGAATACCGCTTCGCGCACCATATTTCCGCCTATTATCACAAGCAGGGCGCATGCTATCCAGTGGTCGAATTCTGCGACGATATTCGACAGCGTACTACCCAGCAGGTACCCTATCAGCGGCATTAGCGCCTGAAAAATCCCAAACCACGCTCCTACAGTGAGCATGTGGCGCAGGCGTATTTTGCCCAGCGAAAGTCCCTTGCAGACGGACACAGCGAATGCGTCCATTGAAAGGCTCAGCGCCACCAGTATCAGTCCAGCTGTTCCCATTTCATTACCTCCCAGAATAGTGATACATTAATTATACATATTCTGGAATTGCAGGTCAAGGGGAAAAACCACGGCATTATGCTGATTATGGGACAAAATGTGATTGACAGCACAACAAAAATATGCTACACTGATTTCATAAATTATCCGGAGGGATCTTATGAAAATCAAGTATTTACTGTTTCTTGCCCCGCTGCTTCTGTGCGGCTGTAATACGACCGAACGCGAAACGCTGCCGCAGACTGCGGAAGCCACAGCTGATACTCGCGAAACAACTTCTGACGAAGCGCCTTTCACGGGAACCATGGACGAAATCGGCGATGAGGAACTTAGCCCCGCAGACCCGGTGCAGTCGCTGAACATCACGCCGTCTGATTATTTCACACCCGGCGTGTGGACTTCGCTGAATACCGACGATACAGGCAATTTCTATATTTTCGACCAGGACGGGCTTCATGGAAAAATGATACCCATGGCCGACGCAGACGGGATCGATTTTACATATTCCATCGACGGGAGCACAATGACGATGTATGTCGGCGAGGAATTCACACCGTACAATGCCGAACTGGAGCGCACTGACGAGGGACATGTGATAATCCATATGACGTTTCTTGGCACGCAGGACGAACTGACGTTCCTGTCAGATGTTTCTGCGGGAGATTTCACGTTCTACCCTGCCGCAAGACTTGCGAAAATGGCTGAGAATTATTACAAGGCCCAGACCGGAAAAGACCTCGCAGGGGTCGAGTACCTTATATCTGAAAACGACATGGTGGTGCTCAATCTCTGGGTAAAGGACGAAAACGGCTGGCGCAGCGATGTTGACAGCTATACGGTCAGTATGTTCACAGCTTCCGGCTGGAGCAGCATTACATATGACGATGTAGACCTGTCCGGATATCAGCCGGAAGTTCCGACTGAGGAAGTTCCGGAAGACGACATACCGGATGTCGTTGAATCTCAGATCCAAAGCTAATTTTACATCTTTTCTCGATTTAAGTCAATTGCAGTCGGACGATTTGGGGAAAATCATATATGTTTTTCGGTTGTTTTATATATTGTTAACATATTTTTGCAAGCAAAATTGTTTATAGTGCACAACGCATATGTTTATTTTTTTAAAAAATCCCTGCGCGAATTTGCACATATTACCAAAACGATAATTTGTATTAAAATTATATAGGGCAAATGTTGATTTTTTCTATAAATTATGTTATAATAATTTTGAAAACTATGGTATTTTTTGAATGCCATCAGTACCTATTAAATCTTCCGGAGGCATTAAAACATGAGCAAAAAAAGAGAAACAGTCAAGACAGCACGCAGTACAAAGATAAAGTACCGCATTCTAAGACTATCTGTGTTGAGCGTTCTGGTGTGCATTTGTTCTCTTATGGTAGTTATGAGCGTTAGCGTAACTTCGGCGTATAACACAAGCTATGAAAGTCAGACAAAGTCAATGGCAGAGGCGTATGGAGAAGTTATTTCAAATACGATCAACTCATTGACACTGGAAATTGAATCAGTGGCGAATGAGAAATCCGTATTTGATCAGTCTGTTCCCCTCGCTACCAGGAAAAAGACCCTTGAAACTCTGGCGAAGACCGCTCTGTTCAAGGATTATTCCATTGCATATGAAAATGGAAACACATACAATGACACAAACCTCGCTGACAGAGAATATTTTCAGAAGGCGCTCAATGGCGAGATATCTATTTCAGCGCCGGTTATCAGAAAGACGGACGGTACCGTTACCACTATGATGGCTGCGCCAGCTTCTGCCGGGGGAGTTAAATACGTAGTATATGGTGGTCTTGATACTTCCCTGTTCTCTAACGGACTCGATCGCATCGACATCGGTCAGGGCAGCAATATTATCGTTCTTGACAAGAACGGTCAGGTAGTTGCTTCCAGCGACCTCAGCATTGTTACAAGCATGACTAACTACCTCAACAGCGAAACACCCAGCCTGAAGAAACTCGCTGAGAATACCATGAACAACGGCTCGGGAGTTTACATGTACAACAACGGCACCGATAATATGATGGCATACTACATGCCTCTTGACGGGACCGACGGCTGGACCATCGTAGTCAGTGGCAATTTCGACCAGGTTATCAAAAATGTAATGCTCAGCCTTGTGTCAGGCGCTGGAATTTCACTGCTTCTTATCTGCTTTGGCGTATTTATCTGCATCAAGGTCGCAAATAATATCGCATTCCCCATTGCAAAATCTGCGGAACGCCTGAAGCTTCTTTCCGAGGGCGACGTCAAGACCCCATTCGTTGTTGACGCACCGAACGACGAAACGCTTATCCTGCAGGAATCCCTCTACAACACCGTGGAAACGCTGCGTACATATATCAACGATATAACCGAGGTACTGGAGCCTATGGCTGACGGCGACCTCACTGTAAGTTCCCAGCAGGATTATCATGGTGATTTTGTAATAATAGGCAATTCTCTCAACCAGATATCCTCTGCAATGAATTCCGCTATGGGCGCGGTCAAGAACAGCGTAAGCAATATCCAGTCCGGCGCTGAGCAGGTAGCAGAGGGCTCTGCGAGCCTTTCCGAAACTGCCATAAAGGAAGCGGAAGCTGTAGACAAGATCTCCACGACTATTACAGCTATCCAGAAAAAGGCTGACAACACCGCTAATGTTTCAAGCAATGTAGCAGCCCTCGCAGAGGAAGCAAACAACAACGCCCGGGAAGGCGGAGAGCTGATGCAGCAGCTGCTTGAGGCTGTAGAGAACATCAAAGAGAAGTCTGCTTCCATCAAGAATATAATAAAGACCATCGAAGATATCGCGTTCCAGACAAATATACTTGCACTGAATGCTTCCATTGAAGCTGCGAGAGCCGGTGAAGCCGGAAAGGGCTTTGCAGTAGTAGCCGGCGAGGTCGGAAACCTTGCGGCAAAGAGCGCGGAAGCCGCTCAGAACACCACTGCCCTCATCAACGATTCGCTGACAGCGGTGGATAAGGGCACCAAACTTGCCGCAGACGCGCACTCTGCAATGGACAGCATAGTTGATGGCATCAGCAGGATTTCCGAACAGATGCAGGATATAACCGAAGCGGCTGCTGAACAGCAGGCGGCAGTAAACGATATGACGGAAGGCATAAGCAACATTGAAAACGGTATGCATTCCACCACAGCGACGGCAGAGGAAAGCGCCGCTTCCAGCGAGGAACTTTCAGCACTCGCAACAACGCTTGCTGCAGAGGTCGGGAAATTCATAACCGAATAATCGCTTTCAAGAGCAGGGTGTTCCCCTGCTTTTGTTTTTGTGAATATTTGCTGCGACACTTGAAATCGGGTCGGAAATATGTTATAATGTACTATATCAAATAATGTACATTATGTACCGAGGGGGCTGTTCTGATGATATACGGAAAATATATAATCGCCTTGTGTATTCCGCGTATCCACGACGCTACAAATCACAAATTCATAACATCGATGAGCAAACTGCTTGACAAATACGGCGCGCGCCTTCTGGTATATTCCACTCCGTCTGATCTTTTCTGGAATTCCATTGACGAGCAGGGCGAAAAAACGGTTTTTGACCTGATAAATTATGATATAACGGACGCCGTTATAATTCACGGTGAGTCAATAAAAAACAAGGACGTTATCGCCGAGATCATCAACAAGAGTAAATCTCATGGGAAACCTGTAATCGCAATAGATTCCAACTGCGAGGGCTGCACTGATGTCGGCTTTGATTATCACGCCGGGTTTGAGAAAATAGTCCGGCATGTGCTTCAGGACCACCATGTGTGCGACTTCCATATGATCGCAGGTTACAAAGACAACGCTTTTTCTGATGAGCGTATCGAGGTAGTCCGTAAGGTTGCAGAAGAACTTGAGCTGCCTTTCTGCGACGATGACATAAGCTACGGGGATTTCTGGAGCCAGCCCACTGAACAAGCCGTTGAAATGCTGTTCACACGTCGGCGCAGGCTTCCGCAGGCAATAATCTGCGCAAATGATTCTATGGCTATTACGACGATAACCACATTGAAACGACATGGCGTGAGAGTCCCTGAAGACATCATCGTGACCGGCTTTGACGGCATTGCCGAAGCGGATTACTGCTACCCCAGGCTGACGACCTGCCTGTGCAGCAGTGAACAGCTTGCTGATACAGTCGCAGATACGGTAATGGAGCTTATCAGGGGCGAACATGTTCCGGAACATCGTCTGGTGGTTCCTGTTCTGCAGAAATCTGAAAGCTGCGGCTGCACGTCCGAAAGATTGATTGACCCTTCCGCAGAACTGACTTATATAAATAACTCGTTTAACCGCTATCAGTCCGAGGAAGAGCACATGTTCCGAATGATGCCGCGGATACTGGTCTGCCGTGATTTTTCCCAGGTGGCTGACGTCCTTGATAAGTATGACTTTTACGACATGCTCATTGCGCTTTCTCCGGAATGCATGGATCCTACCCACGACCCGCTTAAACCTACCTGCAGTTCTCCTTTTTCTGACAAGGTCAAGATAATTTATAACACCGATAACCCAATGCATGGCAGGATTGATGACGCAGATACAATGTCGCTGCACCCTGATCTTGAGAATGTTCTGAATGATCACTCTGATCCGCTGATCATCTTTTCGCTCAATTACATGGGCATTACAATGGGTTACGTTTGCTTCAATTATCATAATTATGATATTCAGAATTACTATAAGGCAACGCAGATCGTCAATACTCTGAATTCGGCGTTTGGCGCGTTCAGAGTGCTTCATTACCAGCATTTTCTTTCTGAGAAGATAGAGGAGATGTACCGCTGCGACGGGCTGACGCATCTGCTTAACCGGACGGCGATGAAGAACGACTACCCTGAACTCCTGAAAAAATGCGGTGGAAAGCTTACGGTAGTACTCAGCGACCTTGACGGACTGAAGCACATCAACGACAACTATGGTCACGACGATGGGGATTTTGCGATATTCACGGTTGCTTCAGCGCTGAAAAACAGCTGCCCTGACGGCTCTCTCTGCGTGAGATGGGGCGGTGATGAAATGGTGGCAGTTATCCCCGGGGGACTTCCCTGCTTTGATATTCATCAGAAGATTGACGAATACATTGAAAATGTGAATTCGGTTTCCGGCAAGCCGTATAAGATTTCTGCAAGCGTCGGTATTTTGTCGTTCAGCACTGATGAAACGGACGATTTAGAGTTCATGGTGAAATCCACTGACAAGCTTATGTACGCCGAAAAAGAAAAG
This sequence comes from Eubacterium sp. CAG:786, assembly GCA_000432175.1. Taxonomy (GTDB): domain Bacteria; phylum Bacillota; class Clostridia; order Oscillospirales; family Ruminococcaceae; genus CAG-115. Next base: position 32,490 of record HF989447.1, on the reverse strand, counting down.
AAACACAACCAAGAGGTGTCAGTATGAAAGCGATAATATATGAATCCAACACCGGCAGCACTAAACAGTACGCTGAAATGCTGTCTGAGAAACTCGGCGTGCCTGCGTATTCCCTTAAAGAAGCATGCAGGAAGCTTCCCAAGGACGAAGAAGCCATATTCCTTGGCTGGATATTCGCGAACAAGATACAGGGTCTGAAAAAGGCTCTGAAACGCTGGAACATACTGTGCGTCGGCGCGGTGGGAATGAACCTTTCAAATGATAAGTACATTGAAATACTTAAAGGCGCCAACCCTATGGACGTTCCGCTGTTCTATATGCGCGGCAGGCTTGACCTCAAAAAGCTGAAATGGCTGCAGAGAAAGCTGCTTGAAACAATTCGCACCGACCTTGAAAAGCAGAACAAGCCCGGCACCGAGGAAATGATCGATGTGCTTAAAAACGGCTGCGATTATGTTTCTGAGGAAATGCTCAAGGAAATGATAGCGTTCATATTAATGAACCAATAACTTTAAAACAAGATATTTCGCCGGCGTGAGAAATTCCGTCGGCGAATTTTTTATCGAAAAAGCAAGAAAATTTCTGTTATGTCGTTGACAACATATGAACTATGTGATAAAATAATACTATGTACTGTTTGATATAACAAGCAGCGAAATATGTAAAAGAAGGGTGATATCTCAATGAAGCTTAGCGGTTCTGATATAATCGTTGAATGCTTACTCGAACAGGGCGCTGATACCATTTTCGGCTATCCGGGCGGTGCTGTTCTCAATATTTATGACAGTCTGTACAAGTACAGCGACAAGATCAGGCACGTCATTACCTGCCATGAACAGGGCGCCTGCCATGCGGCAGACGGATACGCTCGTTCCACCGGCAGAACTGGCGTTGTTCTCGCAACTTCCGGTCCCGGCGCGACTAACCTCGTCACCGGTATCGCTACCGCTTATATGGATTCCGTCCCGCTGGTCGCTATAACAGGTAACGTTTCCTGCGGACTGCTGGGTCTTGATTCCTTCCAGGAAGTGGACATCACCGGCATAACAATGCCTATCACAAAGCACAATTTTATCGTTAAATCCGTGAATGACCTCGCGGATACCATCCGTCTTGCATTCCGCATCGCTAACACCGGCAGAAAGGGTCCGGTGCTGATAGACGTCCCCAAGGATATCACACAGGCTGTGGCAGAGTACACACCGCAGCCTGCACAGCAGCCTGAAAAGAACGCTCCCCTTTCCGCTGATGAGATAAACACAGCCGTTGAACTCATCGCAAACGCCAAAAAGCCTTACATTTATGCAGGCGGCGGCGTTATCTCTTCCGGCGCTTCCGCGGAACTCAAGAAGCTTGCTGAGCTGACTGACGCTCCCGTTTCATGTTCCCTCATGGGTCAGGGCGCTTACGATGAGACTGACAGACGTTACATAGGCATGCTTGGCATGCACGGTACGGTCAGGGCTGCATATGCGCTCAATAACTGCGACCTGTTCATAGGCATAGGTACGCGCTTTTCCGACCGCGTGACCGGTGATACTTCCGTATTCGGCAAGCAGGCAAAGATCATTCACATCGACATCGACCCTGCTGAATTCAATAAGAACGTTGACGTAACAACTACCGTTACCGGCGACGTCAAGGAAGTTCTCGCTGCGATCAACGAGAAAATCACGAAGCAGTCCCACCCGGAGTGGAGCGCAGAAATTCTCGGTAAGGATTTCGGCGAGCCTGTTCAGCAGGGCACACCTGAGTTCCCTGTAACTCCCGAGGCTGTTATTGAAGAACTCGATCGCCAGACTAACGGCGAAGCCATCATCACAACGGAAGTCGGTCAGACCCAGATGTGGGCTGCGCAGTACTACAAGTGCAAAAATCCCCGCAGTTTCGTTTCCTCCGGTGGACTCGGCACCATGGGCTTCGGTCTGGGTGCAGCGATCGGTGCAAAGACCGGAAATCCCGACAAGACCGTTGTTAATATGGCAGGCGACGGTTCCTTTGCGATGAACCTCAACGAACTCATTACAGCTTCCGCGCACGGTATAAATATTGTAGAAATCGTGATCAATAATAATGTACTCGGCATGGTACGCCAGTGGCAGCGCCTTTTCTACAGCAAGCACTTCTCAGAAACCACGCTGGACGCACGTCACATCGACTATGTAAAACTTGGTGAAGCATTCGGCATAAAGACTTTCGTTATCGAAAAGACAGAGGAGATCGCGCCTGTACTCAGAGAAGCGCTGGAGATTTCCAAGTCCGCGCCGGTTATGATAGAAGTACGCATTGACAGGGACATCAACGTTCTGCCGATGATACCTGCCGGAAAGCCGGTCGTAAATCCCATCACATCAATTGACCTGGAGGCGTGATCATGCAGGAATACGTATTATCAGTAAAAGTAAATAACAGCGAAGGCGTGCTGCTCCGTGTTTCCAGCCTGTTCAGCAGACGCTGCTTCAACATCAAGAGCCTTAACGCAGCCGAAACAGAAGTCCCTGAGATCTCCAGGCTGACTATCGTGGTTGCCGGTGATCTCAAGGTACTGGAGCAGATAAAGAACCAGCTCATGAAGCTCCACGACGTCAAGGAAGTCAAAATACTCACCGACGCCGTATGCCGCGAGCACGTTATCGTCCGCGCGGGACGTTCCGTTGAGGACAGACGCGGTATCGTCGAGGTGGCTAACCTGTTCCGCGCCAAATCCGTGGATATCGGCGAGGACAGCATTATGCTGGAACTCACCGGCAAGCCCGAGAAGATAGACAGCTTCATCAGCCTGTTAAAGCCGTTCGGCATCGTCAAGATGGTCAGAAGTGGTATTTCCGCACTGGAAAGAGATTAACGGGAGGCGTTGATATGAACTTTCGCAGAGGCATTACCCCGGCAGTCATATCAGCATTACTCCTTTCGGGGTGCAGCGCCCCGGTTACAGAAAACAGCTCCCCTGCCCCGATTTCCGCAGAAGAAACTGCGGAAACGGAGCAGGACACTGCTGAAACATCACAGGCTTCTTCTGAAAACACATCGGAGCCGGAACAGCAGGCTGCGGAGACTAATGATGAGGCTTCCGAAAAGTTTCCGTCAGGCGGTTCGGTCGGAATGCTGTATAACATGGACGAAGAAGCGTATCCACAGATGGTACAGCTTTCTGAAAACAACATTTTCGTCGATTATGACTATATCAAGAATATTCCGTCGGATACAGCGCATGAGAAGTACGCCTATTTCACAGATATCGCAGTAGAAGCAGTAAAAAAATCCGACAGATACAAGATGGTGTCCCGGTGGATAAATGATAATCCGTCGGCAGCCGATATTACGGTGAAATATTCCACCGATGGTGATGATACCCTTGGCGATTGGCTCACAAGCGGCGGGCTCGACATTCGTGTCAAAGGCGCCTATATCAATGATTTTGACGGTGATGGAGCAGAAGAAGCGTTTGTTGAGCTGGAAACAATTCTCGACACTCCCAAATCCTATGATTACGTTGTTTTCGTCAATTACAGAGGCTGGGCCGACCCGGAATACCGATGGAACAGACTGGAACACCTGTACTCTGTGGATATGCTGGATTACGGCGCAGACAAGCAGCTGGTGTTCAACGCTTACGGCGATTTTGGGGTAAGTACCCATTCCCCGCTTATCGGCGTGAGAAACAGGGAAATGTTCACGCACTATGACTTCCGCGGCGCTTACTATAAGTCCGACTGCTTCCTGATGACATACGGCTGGCAGTGCAGCGGAGAATTCATGGTGTACGATACGGACGCGCACAGATATTATACAGTGGTCGGCGCTCCTGTTGACATAAACGGGCTTTACGCGATGGACAGCACCGGAATTCTTCCTCCCCTTGAAGACGTCTTTATTCCGGAAGCGCAGATAATAGGCAGCAAATACTATGCCGTCGGCGGTTCGTCATTTATGGGGGGAGTATCGTTTTACACATATGAAAACGGCGCGTTTTCGGAAGTAGATACTTTTGGTGCAGACGATAGTCCCAATAGCCTGAACATCAGAATATCCGACTGTCCGACCAAGAATACTATTCTTATTGAAGGCTACGACAAGGCGCTCGCTGAAATGGTGACTCCGGCAGAAGCTAAGAAACTTCTTTCAGCGCAATAACAAGCATTTGACAAATCTTTAACAGAAAAACTACAAGAATTTCCCGGGGAAACGACGAAAGGCAGGAATAAAGTTGAACATACTTCATCTGAAATATGCCGTAGAAGTGGCAAAGACCCGTTCTATCAGCAAGGCGGCAGAGAACCTTTACATGGGGCAGCCGAATCTCAGCCGCGCTATAAAGGAGCTTGAAGAGTCCCTCGGGATAACCATATTCAGGCGCACCACCAAGGGCATTTCTATCACCCCTGACGGAGAGGAATTCCTGCAGTACGCCCGGCAGATCGTGCAGAAAGTCGAGGAAGTCGAGCAGATATATCAGAACGGCCGCCAGAAAAAGCAGAGCTTTTCAGTCAGCGTGCCCCGGGCAAGCTACCTGAGCTATGCGATGGCTGACTTCTCGCGATGTATGAAGAAGGGCTTTCCGGCTGAATTCTTCTACTGCGAAACAAACCCGATGAACACGATAAACAGCGTTGTCCGCGAGGATTTCAACCTTGGTATCGTGAGGTTCCAGTCATCGTATGAGAAATATTTCAGCGACCTTTTCAAGGATAAGAAACTCACAGCAGACACCATCGCAGAATTCTCGTACAACATGATAATTTCGAAGAACGACCCGCTTGCGCACAAAGACGAAGTCTGTCTTGACGACCTCGCTGATTATATCGAAGTATGCCACTCGGATCCTTACGTGCCGTCGGTACCCGTTATTGACGTGCGGAAATCTGAGCTAACGGAATTCGTTGAGCGAAGGATATATGTCTATGAGCGCGGGACGCAGTTCGTTATTCTTGGCACAGTGCCGGAAACATTTATGTGGGTGTCCCCTGTTCCGCAGCAGCTGCTTGATAATTACGGGCTGGTGCAGCTTAAGGTAAAGGGCGCCGAGCGGCTTTACAAGGATGTCCTCATCTATCGGCGCGACTATCGGCTGAGCGAATATGACCGCGAATTCATAGCCGCTGTTCACCGTGCTAAAAAGAAATATAACGTAATATGATACTTTGTCTCTGCTATGTATTTTGTTGATATGTATATATCAATATTACATTTTACAGGGACAAAATATTGTGTTAAAATATTAACAGTTGCAAAAAGGTTAGCAATAAGTATAACCTGTCGAAAGCACTATTATTTCGTTAAGAAACGGCCGGCAACGACGCTGGTCCGTGCGGATATCACAGGATCGCGGGATATTGCGACTGCGCCGCGGCTTTTGCCGTCACCGCAGCCGTTATACAGTCAGATCATGGGTTGATGCAGGTATACAAATATTTAAGGAGAAGATGACTATGGCATTTCATGAACTGGTTGACAGCGTAGAGAGCTTCGAAAAAGCACTCGCAAAGGTCAAAGAGGCACAGGAGATTTTCTCAACTTACACTCAGGAGCAGGTAGACGCGATATTCTTCGCAGCTGCTTCCGCTGCAAACAAGCAGAGAATCCCGCTGGCAAAGATGGCTGTTGAGGAAACAGGCTACGGTATTGTAGAAGATAAGGTTATCAAGAACAACTATGCTGCTGAGCACATCTACAACGCTTACAAGCACACCAAGACCTGCGGCGTTATCGAGCGCGACGAGGCTTATGGCATTGAAAAGATCGCTGAGCCTATCGGCGTAGTCGGTGCGGTTATTCCTACAACCAACCCTACTTCCACCGCTATCTTCAAGACTCTCATCTCTCTCAAGACCAGAAACGGTATCATCATCAGCCCGCATCCCCGTGCAAAGAAGTGCACCGTTGAGGCTGCAAAGATCGTTTATGAGGCAGCTGTAAAGGCTGGCGCTCCTGATGGAATCATCTCTTGGGTAGATGTTCCCTCCCTCGACCTGACCAACCTCCTTATGAAGGAAGTTGACATCATTCTCGCAACTGGTGGTCCCGGAATGGTTAAGGCTGCTTATTCTTCCGGTACTCCCGCTATCGGCGTTGGCGCAGGTAACGCTTCCGCTATCATCGACGCTTCTGCTGATATCGTTAATGCAGTTAACTCCATCATTCACTCCAAGACATTCGATAACGGTATGATCTGCGCTACTGAGCAGACCCTCATCGTTGACAAGACAATCTACAACGATGTTAAGAAGGAATTTGAGAAGAGAGGCTGCATGTTCCTCGATAAGAAGCAGGCTGACATGATCAGAAAGGTAATGCTCATCAACGGCGCTCTTAACGCTAAGATCGTTGGTCAGCGTCCTTATCAGATCGCAAAGATGGCTGGCTTCGAGATTCCTGAGTCCGTTAAGGTTATCATCGGTGAGGCTACTTCTCTGGAGCCCGATGAGGCATTCGGTCATGAGAAGCTCACAACTATCCTCGGCATGTACAAGTCCGAGAACTTCGACCAGGCTCTGGACATGGCTGACACACTGCTGAAGAACAACGGTGGTCTTGGTCATACATCCGTCCTCTGGATCAACAACATTACCGAGAGAGAGAAGCTCGACAAGTGGGCTGAAAGAATGAAGGCTTGCCGTCTGATCGTTAACACTCCTTCTTCCCTCGGTGGTATCGGCGACCTCTACAACTTCAAGTTTGCTCCTTCCCTCACACTGGGCTGCGGTTCTTGGGGTGGAAACTCCGTTTCCGAGAACATTGGTGTTAAGCACCTGCTGAATGTCAAGACCGTTGCTGAGAGGAGAGAGAACATGCTGTGGTTCCGCGCACCTGAGAAGGTTTATATCAAGAAGGGCTGCCTCCCTGTTGCTCTCAAGGAGCTCAAGGACGTTATGGGCAAGAAGAGAGTATTCATCGTAACAGACTCCTTCCTGTTCAAGAGCGGCTTCACAAAGGCTATCACTGACAGACTGGACGAAATGGGTATCGTACACACCACATTCGCAGATGTTGAGCCTGATCCTTCCCTGGCTTCTGCTCAGAAGGGCGCTGAGGCTATGAGAAAGTTCGAGCCGGACTGCATCATCGCTGTCGGTGGTGGTTCCGCAATGGACGCTGGTAAGATCATGTGGGTTCTGTATGAGCACCCCGAGGCTGACTTCATGGATATGGCTATGCGCTTCATCGATATCCGTAAGAGAGTCTACACATTCCCGAATATGGGCGAGAAGGCTTACTTCATCGCTGTTCCTACTTCCGCTGGTACAGGTTCTGAGGTTACTCCGTTTGCAGTTATCACAGACCAGTCCACTGGCGTTAAGTACCCGCTGGCTGACTATCAGCTGATGCCTAAGATGGCTATCGTTGATGCTGACATGATGAGAACCGGTCCGAGAGGTCTGACCTCCGCTTCTGGTATCGACGCTGTTACACACTGCCTCGAGGCTTATGCTTCCGTTATGGCTACTCCGTTCACAGACGGTCTGGCTCTGAAGTCCCTGCAGCTGATATTCGATAACCTGCCTGCTGCTTATGACTCCGCTATCTCCGGCGTTTATGATCCGGTTGCTCGTGAGAACATGGCTAATGCAGCTACAATGGCTGGTATGGCATTCGCTAACGCATTCCTGGGTGTTTGCCACTCTATGGCTCACAAGCTGGGTGCATTCCACCACCTGCCGCATGGTATTGCTAACGCTCTGCTGATCGACGAAGTTATTCGCTTCAACAGCGCTGAGGCTCCTGCTAAGATGGGTACATTCTCTCAGTATACTCACCCGCACACAATGCGTCGTTATGCTGAAGTTGCTGAGTTCCTCGGTGTTACCGGCAAGAACGATGAGGCTAAGGTTGAGGGTCTTATCAAGAAGATCGACGACCTGAAGGATAGAATCGGCGTTAAGAAGACCATTAAGGACTATGGCGTTGACGAGAAGGACTTCCTCGACAGACTGGATGCTATGGTTGAGCAGGCATTCGATGACCAGTGCACCGGTGCTAACCCGAGATTCCCGCTGTTCAAGGAGATCAAGCAGATGTACCTGAACGCTTACTATGGCAAGCACGAGAAGGTTTAATCCAAACCCCAATATTCCCGTACTGATTTAACGCAGCCGGGCATGAGCGATAAGCCCGTGCCCGGCTTTGTGCATTGAATAACTGACGTGCATTAACTGTTTCAACAGCCATATCCTAGCGAGATATTTTCGCAGTACATATCACTGGGCTACGCATTCAGTTTCATCTGCGCGTCTGATATATAAACAGGAGGATAAAGCTATGTCTGAAGTATTAGCTGTAAGACCCGGAAAAACCATCTTCCGCGATGGTAACAAACTGGTCAAGGAATTTGACGAAAATTATGCAAAGGACGACGTTCTTAACGAAGCGCTGAATCAGGCGCGCGTTGAGAACATCGGCATCAACGTTCCGAAAGTTCTTGAAGTTAAGACCATCGACGGCAAGTGGGCGATTGTTTCCGAATTCATTGAGGGCAAGACGCTTGCTCAGCTGATGGAAGAAAACCCTGCAAAGAAAGACGAGTACCTTGAGATGTTCGTTGATCTGCAGATGAAGGTTCACGCTGCAAAGTGCCCTCTTCTGAACAAGCTGAAGGACAAGATGAACCGCAAGATCAATGAAACAGATCTTGACGCCACCACTCGCTACGAACTGCACACACGCCTTGAAGGAATGCCCAAGCACAACAAGGTTTGCCATGGCGACTTCAACCCTTCCAATATAATCGTCAAGGACGACGGCACAGCGTACATCATTGACTGGGCGCATGTTACCCAGGGTAATGCGTCTGCTGATGTGGCACGCACCTACCTGCTGTTCAACCTGAGCGGCGATAAGGAAATGGCTGAAAAGTACCTCAACCTGTTCTGCAAGAAGAGCGACACCGCTAAGCAGTACATTCAGAAGTGGCTGCCTATCGTTGCGGCTTCGCAGTCCGTAAAGGGCAAGAAGGAAGAGCGCGATTTCCTTCTGTCATGGGTAAACGTCGTAGAGTACGAGTAATAAACGCAAAAGGGAGAGGTTTTCCTCTCCCTTTTTGTATGATAAAACCGGAGCAGTTCCCTGCCCCGGTTCTTTTTATGTTGCAATTCCTGCAAACTGGCTCTGGTAGAGCTTGTAGTACTCTCCCTGCTGTGCGAGGAGCTCATCGTGGTCGCCGGCTTCTACGACCTTTCCACCGCTGATGACAACTATCTTGTCCGCGTCGCGGATAGTGGAAAGCCGATGCGCGATTATCAGGCTCGTTCTGCCTTTCATCAGCGCGACCATTGCTTCCTGAATGTGCATTTCTGTTCTGGTGTCGATGCTTGATGTAGCCTCGTCCAGAATGAGTATCTTCGGGTCCGCGAGAACAGCTCTTGCAATGGAGATAAGCTGGCGCTGTCCCTGGGAAAGATTGCTTCCGCCCTCGGTCAGCATTGTGTTGTAGCCATCTGAAAGTTTTGAAGCAAAGTCGTCAACACGTGCGACCTTCGCTGCAGCGACAACTTCCTCATCGGTCGCGTCAGTCCTGCCGTAGCGGATATTCTGCGCGATGGTATCTGAAAAGATGACCGTATCCTGCAGAACTATGCCGATACTTCCGCGCAGCTTCTTTGTAGGAATATTACGTATATCCTGCCCGTCGAGGGTAATTACGCCGCCGTCAATGTCGTAGAAACGCGTCAGCAGATTGACGACCGTGGTTTTTCCGCTGCCGGTTGCGCCGACTATTGCTATTTTCTGTCCGCTCTTTACCCACAAGTCAAAATGTTTGAGCACCTGCTCGCCCTTGACATAAGAGAAGTCGATATCCTTGAAGTTGATGTCGCCCCTGACGTTTTCGATTTCAAAAGGCTCCGTGCCACCCTCGTCCTCGGGCTGGCTGTCCATTACCTCAAAAACGCGCTCAGCACCTGCAAGCGCTGACTGTATCTGCGCGTACTGGTTCGCGATTTCGTTTATAGGTCTTGTGAACTGCTTCGAATATGTTATGAACGCCTGAATGGTTCCTATTGAAATGTAGAACATGTCGGTTTCCGGCCGTGAAGCCAGAACAGCGCCAACGACCGCGATCAGCAGAAATCCGAAGTTACCGATAGTGTTCATGCAGGGACCCATCACGCCGCCAAGTATCTGTGCCTTAACGCCGACGGTTTTCAGCTCGTCGCTGGTTCTGTTGAAATCATCGCATATCTGCGCTTCATGCGTGAATGCCTTGACGGTCTTGCAGCCGCTGACCGCTTCTTCAATCTGCCCGTTGAGCTGACCAAGTTTAGCCTGCTGCAAAGGGAAGTACCTGCGCATGAACTTTGAAAGGAACTTCGTCACAAGCAGCGTCAGAATTATAGTCACCATGCTGACAAGCGTCATCAGCCATGAGTGAATGAGCATCATTACAAAGCAGCCGACAAGCATGATTACGCCCGAAATCAGCGAGCCGAGGGACTGCGAAACGGAGTTCGACACGTTCTCGACGTCATTAGTCATTCGGCTGAGAATGTCGCCATGCTTGTGGGTGTCCATGTACTTTATCGGGAGATGCGATATCCGCGCGAAAAGGTCCTTTCGCATAACCTTTACCGTGAACTGCGAAAGCATTGCTGCAAACAGGTTCTGAAAATAGGTGAATATCGCAGAACTGAAGTACACAACAGCCATTACGCCAAGCCACATAAGCAGCGCGTTTCCGTCAAGTTTCGCGATGGAGTCTATCGCCTTTGCCTGGATAGACGGTGCAATTACATTCAGCAGTGTCGCCAGCAGCATCACGACAAGCATCGCGATGATAAGTCCGCGGTTTCTGCCTATATAGGTGAGTATTCTGCCTAATGTTGCCCTGAGGTTTTTCGGCTTTTCACCGGGCATCATTCCTGGTGGGCCGTGTCCGGGACCTCTGCCAGGTCCTCCGGGACGAAGATTAACTACGGGAGCCTGTTTTTCAGCCAACCTGCTCAGCCCCCTCTCTCATCTGCGAATTATAGATATCGCGGTAAACATCGCAGTTTTTCAGCAGATTTTCGTGGTTGTCGAACGCCACGATGGTTCCGTTGTCGATGACTGCAATCTTATCCGCGCGCATGACGCTGGCAACCCTCTGCGCGATCATTATTACCGTTGTGCCTTTCAGCTGCTCGCGGAGCGTTTTCTGGAGCTTTGCGTCAGTAGCAAGGTCCAGTGCGGACATGCTGTCGTCGAAAATGAGTATCTCCGGGTTCTTGACTATCGCGCGGGCTATCGACATTCTCTGCTTCTGACCGCCAGAAAGGGAACTTCCCTTTTCGGTTATCATGTCCTTATAGCCGTCTGTAAAGCCGCTTATGAACTCGTCTGCCTGCGCAATTTCCGCGGCGCGCTTAACTTCCTCATCGGTAGCTTCAGGATCGCCCCAGCGGATATTCTGCTCGATGGTTTCAGAGAAAAGCTCACTTTTCTGCAGAACAAAGCCTATTTTGTGCCTCAGGTCGTCAAGCTTGTAATCACGGACGTTCACGCCGTCAACGAAAACATCGCCGTCGGTGGCGTCATAAAAACGAGGAATAAGGCTGACCAGCGAGGTCTTTCCGCAGCCGGTCGCACCGAGTATCGCAACGGTTTCGCCCTTGTTCACGCGGAAATTCACATCATTCAGCACATTTCCGCTTTGTACGCCGGGGTATCTGAATGAAACATTGCGAAACTCAACTGTGCCATTCTCCGGAGCGCTTCCGGTGAAATCACCGTCTGCGATTACAGGGTCAGCTTCCAGGACTTCGCGTATACGCGCTGCGGAGGCAGCCGCCCTTGTTACCTGCTGGAACATCATGCCGATCATCATCATGGACATGAGTATCTGCGTGATGTAGGTTATTGCAGCCATAATGCTGCCGACCTGTGCGTCAGCTGCGGCGTTCCGGACTGGCTCTCCACCTATGTAGATCACCGCGATAACGGAAGCATTCATGAGTATCGAAAGGATAGGCACCAGCAGCGCCATAAGCTTCTGCACGCGGAGGTTGGTGGAAACGAGGTCGTCGTTTGCCCTGCAGAAGCGGGCGTATTCATAATCCTCGCGGGTGTAGGCCTTTACGACGCGGGCGCCGCTGACATTCTCCTGCACCACCGAATTCACGCGGTCAAGTTTGCCCTGAACCACGCTGAACAGCGGCGCGCCCTTGCGGAGCACGAGAATTATCACGACTATCTGTATCGGCAGCGTAAACAGCAATATATATCCGAAAGTCGCATTGATGGAAAGCACCATCACAATGCCGCCAACGAACTGCATAAGCGTGCGCACCATCATTCTGAGCGCCATTCCCACGAAATCCTGGCATGCAGTGATGTCGTTGGTAAGACGCGTGACAAGCGAACCAATAGTGAACTTATCCGTCTGCTGAAAGGACATCTTCATTACCTTTGAGAATGCGTCCTTGCGCAGGTCGTTGGAAAAATTCTGGGCGGCAAGGTTTCCGAACACGCCGGAAAGCACGCCGCCACAGCAGCCAACTACCGTGAAAATCAGCATCTGAATGCCAAGTTCCACGATAAGGCTGATATTTCCCTGGGTTATTCCGTCGTCAACTATTTGGGACATCAGCGACGGCTGAACGAGGTCCATGCTGACCTCGAGTATCATGAACAGCGGTGAAAGTACGGCAAAGTACCAGTACTTTTTAAGGTACCCTAATACTTTATTCAACTGTGTTTACTCCAAGCTCCTTGCGAAGGTTCTCAGTCATCTTGGAGAGGATCTTGCGCGCGGTCGCCATTTCCTTTTCAGAAACGTCCTGGAGCATCACCTGTTCTGCACGGTCGAATGCTTCAAGTATCTTCTTGTGCATTTCCCTGCCCTTTTCGGTGATGTAAACGTGGGTCTCGCGGCGGTCGATGTCGTTCTTCTCACGGCGAACGATACCCTCGCGCTCCATATTGCGCAGTGTGATGCTAATGGTGGGAGCCTTGAGCTGGGTAAGGTTAACGAGTTCCAGCTGGGTCATACCGTCCTGCTCCATAAGGGGCTTCATAACATGGCGGTAGGAAGAACGCATGCCAATTGCCTCAAGTTCCTTGCAGACGTACTTGCCGAACATGTATGAGGCGTCGTTCACGCTCTTGATGGTTTCGTTTCCTTTGAACATGTAGGTGTTGTTGTTGCTGTTTTTCATTTTGGTAATTCCTTTCTCCGTTGCTGTTATCATGGTTTATGTTTACTTACTCAACTATTTATATTATAACTGATTTTTCGTTAAAGTCAATAAACATTAGGTGAAAAATAGATGAAAATTGCCTAGCCAAATTATGATATTTCACCAGAAAGATAATAACTCTTGTCGTGTTATGACCGTAATAAGCTATTACTGTAATTTTATGGTATAAAATGTGTAGCTAAGGTGAACTTTATTTCTGTAACCGTTTTGTAATATTTTTGTAACCGACTTGACATTTTTCAGCAAATAGTATATAATATGAGGTGGAATGTTAAAATTCGCTGTTAATTTCAATAAAAGAACGGAGTATTATATGTCATTGAAGTCCACAGCAGCGGCATTTGTCACTGCAGCGCTGTTAACTGCTTCCGCAGCGCTTTCTACATCGGCTTACGCTGCAAGCAAGACCATTGAAGTGAGAATATCGCACGAAAGCGGATATTACGATACAACGCAGTTCGTCACCATGATAAGCGACGGCAGCACCGAAATTTACTACACGACCGACGGCTCAAAGCCTGACAGCGAATCTTCGCTGTATGACGGCAAGCCTATCATAATTGAAGAAAACACCGTTGTCCGCATGGCGTCATACGATGGGAGCGATGTTGTCGCCACCGATAAGGTTTCAATAAAAATCAGGAGCGCTGTTCCGTCGGCGTCTGTCAGCGGTGGCACATATAACGATAGTATAAAGGTCAAGCTCACCTGTCTGGATCCCGAAGCGGATATTTACTACACCACCGACGGCACCGCCCCGACCAAGGACTCCAAGAAGTACAAAAAGACGATAACCATCAACGAGGACACCACCTTAAAGTTTGCTACATTTGCCCCCGGACTTTCCAGAAGCAGAGTTATCACGGAAAAATACGTCATCAGCGACGATGAATTTGATAATTCCCTCTGCCAGGCGCTTTTCGAACTCGTTAATGAAACGCGCGCTGAATACGGCTTAAAGCCGCTGAAAACGCTCCCGGACCTGACGGAAGCGGCAGAAATACGCGCCAAGGAATATTCCTATTACCAGTCGCACTACCGTCCTGACGGCACCAAGTGGGACAGCATTCTGGCGGCATATGATCTGCGCAGGAATAATCGCGCTGAAAATCTCGCATACTACTACGAAACTGCAAAGGGCGTCCTGAAATGCTGGATGAGCGACCCGTGGCACAAGGGGAACATTCTAAATCCCGACGCGAAATACATAGGGATCGGTTGCTATGACAATGGCTACGCAAAATACTGGTGCCAGCTGTTTATTGGTGGTGAGTGATAATGCTGAGCAAGCTGCTTTCGCATGAGACCTGCGCAAAATGCCGCGTCTGCTGCGGTTTTGTGGACGACGACAAATGGGAAATACCGATATTCGCGGGGACTGATGAACGAGCCGCTGCCGAGAGTATCGCACCGGTCCGCGATATTCCCGGGACGGAAAGCTGCGTGTTTGATATGAAATTCAACGGCGGCGAGATAATCATGTGCCCCGCTGCAGGAGAGCATGGCTGCACTCTCGGAGAAAAACGCCCGTTTGACTGCCACATCTGGCCGTTCAGGGTGAATTCACTTGAGGGAATGCTGGTGATAACCCTTTCGCCGGTCTGTCCGTCAGTTATCAGCAGACCGCTGTCTGAGATACTTGATTTCGTGAATTCCGACGGGTTCGCGCAACGTCTGTTCGACCATGCGGAAGAATTCCCCGAAACGATAAAACCGTATGAAACCGGTTACCCGATACTCGCAATAAGAAAAAAAGCTGCACTGTGATGCAGCTTTTTTTTAACTATAGCAGCATATTTTCCGAAAATGTAAACTGAACATAACATTGATGTAATCTTTGCATGGTGGAATTCCCCATGATGATAAGCTATAATAAACATATGAGGTGACACGATGAGCATTGAATTCAACAACCTGAAGATTTACCGCAAGGAAAGCGGGCTGACGCAGGAACAGGTCGCAGAAAAGCTTAATGTTTCGCGCCAGGCAGTTGCAAAATGGGAAAACGGCGAAACGCTCCCCGATATCGAAAACTGTATCGCGCTCGCGGACCTTTACGGCACCACAGTTGACATTCTGGTGAGGAACATCGCTTCATTCGCCGTCAGCAGCGAAGGAAAAAAGCACATGTTCGGCTTCTCAAAACTGAACGAAAAGGGGCAGATTACCCTGCCGAAAAGCTGCCGTGACGTGTTCAGACTGAAAGCTGGCGACGCAATTCTGGTTCTTGGCGACGAGGACAAGGGAATCGCGCTGGTGAAAATCGGAAATCCTCTTGAAATACTGAAACCAAAGGGAGGCAAACGCAATGACAGCAGTTCAGACAAAGGGACTGACAAAAAAGTACAGGGAAAAAACCGCAGTAAACAGCCTTGACCTTACCGTTGAACAAGGGGAACTTTTTTCGCTGCTGGGTGTGAACGGCGCTGGCAAGACCACGACTATACGCATGCTGACATGCCTTTCAGCGCCGACTGCGGGCGAGGCGTTCATCTGCGGCCACAGCACATCAAGCGAAAGCGCTGCAGTAAAGCAGCTGGTGGGAATTTCCCCACAGGACACGGCAGTCGCTGAAAACCTGACCGTAAGGGAAAATCTCGCGCTCATGGCAGGAATATTCGGGGCCTCAAAGGAAAAGACGGAACAGCGCGTAAAGGAAATGACGCAGCTTTTCCGGCTGGACGAAGTGCTGAGTTCCCGCGCGAAAACGCTTTCAGGCGGGTGGAAGCGTAAGGTTTCCATCGCGATGGCGCTCATTTCAGAGCCGCAGGTGCTGTTCCTTGACGAGCCTACCCTCGGTCTTGACGTGCTCGCGCGCCGCGAACTCTGGAGCGCGGTGAACTCACTCAAGGGAAAGATTACGATCATTCTCACCACGCACTACATGGAAGAAGCGGAGCAGCTTTCCGACCGCATAGCGATAATGGTGAACGGGCAGATACACGCCACCGGCACCCTGCAGGAGCTTGAAGCGCAGACCGGTGAAACGGGTCTGGAAAACGTCTTTGTCCACGTGGCAGAAAGTGCAGGAGGTGCTGCGGTATGAAACGTGTGTTAGTTTTTTCCGTCCGGAATTTCAGGGAACTGATACGCGACCCCCTGAGCTACATATTCTGTCTGGGGTTTCCGCTGGTAATGCTGATAATTATGACCGTTGTCAACAAGAGCATTCCCCCGGAAGCGGGTATGACCATCTTTAATATTGAGAACCTTTCCTGCGGTATCGCGATGTTCGGGCTTTCGTTCGTGATGCTTTTCACAACGCTGAGCGTTTCAAAGGACAGGTCCGGGGCGTTCCTGACAAGGCTGTACGCTTCGCCGATGAAGAGCATGGATTTCATTGCGGGGTACATGCTTCCCTGCCTTGTGCTGGCAGTCATTCAGGCGATGATAACCTTTGCGGCTTCGCTGATTGCTGCGGCTGTTTCCGGTTCGCAGGCGCTTTCGGTCGGGGGGTCTGCGCTGGCTGTGCTGGCGCTTATTCCGGGCGCGGTGTTCTTTATTTCCGCGGGACTGCTTTTCGGTTCCCTTTTCAATGAGAAAGCCGCTCCGGGGCTGTGCTCAATAATCATTTCGCTTGCTTCCCTGCTTGGTGGGGTGTGGTTCGACTGCGAGGGCGCAGGTGGGGTTATTTTCGATGTTTGCAGGGCGCTGCCGTTCTATCACTGCGTTAAGGCTGCAAGAATGGCTGCGGCTCTTGATTTCAGCGGGGTTCTTCCGCACCTGGGCGTAGTCGCCGCTTATGCGGTGGTATTCACTGTGCTTGCCGGCGTGGTATTCCGCAGCAAGATGAAAGCGGATCTGGCATAAAATTGGGGCGAAGGAATTTCTTCGCCCTTTGTGTTATGATTTTTTACCTGCCGGGACTTTCCCTATCGCCAGCGCAGCCAGCATTAAAAGCGACGCCCCCGCGAATATCTCTGCCGGATATATCAGCAGCGCTTTAGCGGGAATTATCATCGGCAGCACCGCAAGCGCCCCGGCTGGGGGGATATACTGCCCCGCAGACCGCATGATGACCAGCGCGCATGCCACCGAAAATATCGCTGCAACAGTCAGCGGAAGCGGCAGCAATTCACACAGCACCAGCCGGAATATTGCGCCCGAAAGCGCGCACCCGGTGATGATGAACACCGTTTTCACAGGCTTGCTCCTTGCTTTGCCTGCTGGGTTCGAAAATTCCGTGAACGCCACCAGCAGCGGAGGAGCCACGCAGAAATTCACCCCGAAATGTATCACCGGAACAGCAAGCGCGGCTGCCGTTGCAGTCCTCAGCAGAGCGGAAAGCCACTTGAACCGGTCGGGCGTCGGCAGCGGCGTGAATTCCTCATGTTCATAGCGCCCGCACTTTTCAAGCAGAAACTGCGCCGTGACTGTCAGCAAAGTCATTGTAACAGCCGATATCGGGTAAATGATAGTTTCCGTGTCCATAAGTACTGGCAGCGCTGCCGCGGATATCATCGGAGCAAAGCTGGTACACGAAAGAAGAAACAGCACCTGACAGATCAGGAATGCCCCTATGAGATTTGCAGCTTTCGGCAGCGGACTGTAACGCACTATCAGTATTCCCAGCACGGAACAAACCGCAATGAGAAGCACCATGCGCATCCTGCTCACTTTCCAGGATTGCTTCGGTGCAACTATCGCGCCGACCGTCAGCGCGGTTATCTCCGGAAAGATTATCTCCTTTTCGCCAGCCAGTTCAGAAACTCCCACCATTATCGCTGCAAGCAGAATGCATATACCTGCACGCAGCGCGAAATTCCTGTTTTCTGCCGTCACCTGGTGTACTCCCCGTACTCGCAGCCGACCTTTTCCGCGCGGATATCATCAACCAGGAACAGCCTGCCCTCGTCGTCCCTGCCGTAAAGCTTTATTCTGCCCTTGCCGGTGCCGCCGTTCCAGAGCCTGTTGTGGCGCTTGCTTCCGTCGGGGGCTTCGTAATTCATCAGCAGCATTTCAGATTTGCTGCAGCGGATGCGGCATTCCATCTTGCCGTAAACGGAGGTCTGGGCGACATGCCATATGACCTCGTCGTCGGTTTCGGTGCAGTCGAATTTCGTCTGGGTGAACAGCGTTGGCTTTGAGAAGTTGAACCCAAACTGTCTGCCCTCGTACCAGAATGCGGAAAGCAGCTGCCTGTCAAGCGGTCTGCCTGCTATAACGGGTCTTCCTCCGCCGATGTCGAAAACGCTGTTTTTCAGCTTCTTTCCGGTGAGATTGCTGAACAGGTCGCAGGAAGAAAGCCAAAGCCACGGCGACGTGAAATCCCTGCCCCAGTTCTTGTCAGCGTATCCATAGCTGGTTTCCGGGGTGACTGCGTACTTTACCCCATTGTATGTAACTGTACCGGAATATTCCGTTTTCATTCCCTCGGCGTGCCAGTACATGTCGAATGCCTGCGCGGCACGGAATGGCTTCCCCGCGCCGTAACCCACATTGAATGCGACCTGCTTGTCAAGCTTCAGGTCCCAGCTCATTTCCCCGGGGGAACACATGTACTCCGGGTGGGCTGCGCATTCCTCGTCGGTAAGCGAAACGCTCCCCCTGAGCACGAAATCAGAAGCAAAGCAGTCGGCTGCCATAACGGAATACGGCGCACCGCTGCTGACAGTGACGTCCTTCCACCCGAAGAAACGGTGTATCTGCTTTGCGCCCTTCCCCCAGCTGCCCGCCTTTACCATAAGGTATGACGGCTTGATTCCGTTGTTCTGGTTAAATGGAAGCTGCCCGAAAATCGGCATGCTCCCCCCGAATGCAGGGTTGCACAGGAAGAACTCGATGAAAAACGAGCGTTCCTCACCGGTCTTTTCATCATGTCCGGTGAAGCTGTGCCACCACCAGTCGTAACCGTGGCTGCGCAGCGGACCTTTCAGCATGCATGCGTCGCGTGTGAGGTCGTGTATATTGAATGCCATTATAGCACCTCTTTCTCTTACTTTATATAAACAATTATATCACATGTTTCGTTTCAAGTCAACGGCATATTACACAATGCCTATTGCAAATCCGTCATAAATATTGTATAATAAAAGAAAGGGGTGAGAACATGTCCGACCAGGAGCGCAAATGTCTTTATGAAAAGCTGTACGAGGAAATAAAGAACTCAATACTTTCCGGGGAACTCCGGGACGGTGCGAAGCTTCCGTCAAAACGCGCGCAGGCGGAGCGGCTCGGCGTAAGTGTGATAACTGTCGAGAATGCCTATGCGCAGCTTCTCGCAGAGGGCTACATAGCTTCCAGGGAACGCAGCGGGTATTTTGTGTGCGCGGGCGACATGACTCAGCCGCAGTACCCCGAGCCAGCTGCCGATGATTTCAGCGAGACACTGCCGGAAGTCGCTACGGCGCCTGGAAACACGATGTTCCCTTTTTCTGTCTGGACGAGGCTGATGCGAACAGTTATCCTAGAAAAAGGCAGCGCGCTGCTTTCTCCGGTGCCACCGGGCGGAGCGCCTGATTTACAGCATGCCATCTCAAACCACCTGAAAGCGTACCGCGGGATCTCAGTTCCATCGCACCGGATAATCGTCGGCGCCGGGACGGAATACCTGAACAACCTGCTGGTGCAGCTTCTCGGCAACAATCTCACCTATGCCGTCGAAAACCCAGGTTACCACAAGCCCGCGCAGATATATCGCCTTAATGGCGCGCTGTGCCTGCCGATAAGTCTTGACAGTCAGGGAATCTCCGCGCAGGAACTGTATTACAAAAACGTTGACGTGGTTCATATTTCTCCGGCGCACAACTTCCCGACCGGCATCGTTATGCCGATTTCCCGCAGAATGGAACTGATGAAGTGGGCGGTCAGGCGCAACGGCTTCATCATTGAGGACGATTACGACAGCGAATTCCGCTGGGCAGGAAAGCCGCTCCCCACGATGTTCGGGCTGGACAGGTCGGGGCGCGTTATCTATATGAACACGTTCAGCATGACGATAGCGCCCTCCGTGAGAATAAGCTACATCTGCCTGCCGCATGAACTTTACGAGCGCTGGAAGGAGCGGCTTGGGTTCTGCTCCTGCCCGGTGCCTGCGTTTGAGCAGTATACTCTGGCGCGGTTCATTTCGGGAGGGCATTTCGTGCGGCACATCAATCGCATGCGCAAGCATTACCGCCAGGTGCGGGAACTAACGCTCCGGCTCGCGGAAATGTACAACGGCAGTATTTCGGAGGAGAGCGCAGGTCTGCACTTCCTGCTGGATATCGCGGAAACTTCACCGCTTATCGGCATCTACCGCGAATGCGGCGTAAAGGTTTCTCCGCTAGCCGAGCACTACGACAGCGGCAGCGATATCCCGCAGGAAGCATTCGGAAGATACGTCGTCAATTACTCGTCTGCAGATATCGAAGCACTGGATAAAAATTTAAACGCCTGACGAAAATCAGGCGTTGTTTTTTTGATATTCCTGCAGGAACCTGCGTATTTTTCCGGTCACCGGCGCGCTTCTGTCTATGCGTACTTTCTGCCCGATTTCCGCGAGAATGGCTTCTGCAGCGGCTTCGTCGGTGTATTCCACCTCTAATTCGTAGTCGATGACGCCGAAGTACTCACTGCGGTCAAGGTCTATCTCTGCCCCGGGGAATTTCTTCACGCTGCGGAACGTTGAAAGAGTGCCAAGCAGCGTGAGTTCAGGTAAGTCCGCGCCGCTCAGCGATTTCAGCGTTTCCGGCTCCAGCTTCTGCGGAAGCCCGCTTACCTTCTGTTCAAGTTCAATTCTTGAAACCGCGCCGTTTCCGCTCTGTTCCGCTGGCAGCTTCATCTGCAGGTAGTTTTCCCCGGAAATACTGCGCACGCGCACTGTGATGTGCCTGCTGCTGCATTCCAGACCGGGGCTGTCGTAATACGAGTTAACCTGTTCCATTTCGGCGTCCCATGCGAACAGCGCGTGTATCTTTTCGTACTGCCCGCGGTCAAGCATTATCTTGAATTCGTTTTCTATCATATTTCACCTGTCAGATGTAATCAAGCAGCCCGCGGACGCTCACTTCACCGGAATTGACCTCGAAGCGCCCGTTTTCATCGGAACAGATAAGAAATCCGTTTGGAGCGATGCCCTCGGCGAAAGCCTCGCGCACGCTTCCGTTTTCGATGATGCGGATACGTTTGCCTATGGTAAGGCAGTGGTCGATATAGTCCTGCGAAATTCCGTCAAAACCGCTGCGCGTGTAGGCGTAAAGCCTGCATGCGACGTCCTCTGCGAGCGCTTCGCGGTCGGCTATTTTTTTACCCGTGAGCATTTCGACTGAGCCTCCGTGAGGGATATTCGCGCGCTCAAAGAACTCTGCAGTCTGCGAAATGTTTATACCGATGCCGCAGACTATATCCATCGAGGAACCAAAGCACACGCTCTCGCATAGAATACCACATAGCTTATGACCGAGCAGGATAATGTCGTTGGGCCATTTGATGCCGAATTTTTCGTCGGGCAGCAAATTTTCCAGCGCCCCGCAGACTGCGACTGCAGCGCACAGCGTTATGGTGTCCGGGTGAGGGGGATTTTTGAGCAGCAGCGAAAACGGAAGCATTCCGCGGTCGGCAAGCCAGTCGTGCCCGCGCCTGCCCTTTCCGGCAGTCTGCAGACCGGCTGTGACCAGCGTTCCGTCCGGGAGTTCCATGCGATGCTCTTTAAGATAGTTGTTGGTGGAGTCCACCTCGTCAAGTCGGATATGGTTTATCTTCATTTCTTCACCGATATGATGTTCATGCCGATCTGACCGTCACTTGTGAGGTTGATCACGCCGTAGGTCGGCTCGTTGTGATTACGCGGGCTGTCAGGACTGCCGGGGTTCATGATGTAAACGCCGTCTATGAATTCCGTGCGGTGGATGTGCGTGTGACCGTAAAGCGCGATCTGGCAGTCCTCTGCCTTTGCGGCGTCAACAAGCTGCTGCAACCCGGAGTGCACATCAAAGTTGTGACCGTGACAGCAGAATATCTTGTAACCGCACGCTGTAACTACCTGCAAGTCGCGGTGAACGCCGTAGTCGCAGTTGCCCTTGACGTAAACGAGCGGTATCTGCGGATATTCGTTCTGGATATCCCGGGCTTCGTTTTCTCCATCGCCAAGATGGATTATCAGATCTGAGTCGAGATTGTTCTTTACTATCGAGTCCAGCACTGCATGATTACGGTGAGTGTCAGAAACTACTAAGATTTTCAAATTGGGTTTCCTTTCCTGAATGGGTTCTAGTTATACATATTATATCATAAAATATAATCGAATAAAAGGGGGCAATGCGTTTTTTTCTCTTAAATCATCTGAAACTTTACACAATCTGGAATTTGCCTGGAGGTGCCGCAATGACAAACAATGATTTTGACAAGCTGATAAAGTCCGCAAGCGACAAGCTCGGCTCATCGCCTGACGAACTGAAACGCTCCCTTGAAAAGAAAGACCTGACGGCTCTGTCGTCAGTACTCACCAAAGCTGATAAGCAGAAGCTTCGCAAGGTGCTTGCCGACAAGGAACTCATGACAAGGCTGAAATCAGCGGGTTCCCCCGAAGAGGTAATGAAGCTGCTCGGCAGCATGAAATAGCGCCGTCTGGAGGTGATGTGCATGGATAATATAGAGGATATCCTCCGTGCACTTGCCGGTGACGAAGAAGAGGAAACCACGGACGCCGGTGAACCGGCAGAAGAAACGTCAGACGGGTTGTTCTCGGGAATGGACATAGGTTCCATTGCGAAGATAGCCGGGCTGCTCGGCAGCATGAACAGCACCTCTGATGACGAGCGGCTTCTGCTGGCGCTGAGACCGCTCCTGCGGTCTGAAAACCAGAGCAAGGTAGATACCGCGCTGAAACTGCTGAAGCTGATTTCGCTGCTCCCTCTACTCAAGGACAGCGGACTTTTCGGGCAAGGGGGTAAGTAAAATGGTATGGAACTCCGGAAATTCACCACTGTATCGCTCGGTGGAACGTTTCAATAACGGCTCCTGCGCCGTGCCCGAGCCGGAGTGCGAAAAATGCGCCCCACCTCCCTGCCCCGAACCGCGGAAATGCAGTCATCACACCGGTCAGCAGGGGCTTCTGCAGAAACTTACAAGCGACCGCGACTGCATGCTTATCGTGGCGCTGATAATTCTTCTCTGGCATGAAAAGGCCGATATGAAGCTGATCGCTGCGCTTGCGTATATTCTTCTGGGATGAATTTTTCGTGAAAAGCGAAAAAATGTGGTTTACCCCCTTGAAAAAAATCTGCAAATAGGTTATAATAACAATATATGTGATACTAAAGGCTATGAGCAGTCAGAGTATTCGGTGCGATGTCCCCCAGAGAGCGGCAGGTTGGTGAGAATGCCGCGGGCTGACCCGTTGAAAGTGCGGCTGTGAGCCGGTTCGGTGAACCCGGGACATTCCCCGTTAAAGTAGCCGTTCCCGTTGCCCGCGTTAAGGGGAACAAGGGGCTTCTGCCCGAAGCGAAGTGGAACAGCGGTAATGCGCCTTCGCACCATTCCGGTGCGGAGGTTTTTTAATACGCGCCGGTAATTCCCGAAAGGAAACATTCACGACCGGAGGTTCCCATGTTCAGACGACTTAAGGAAGAAGTAAATTCGATCAGGGCAAGAGATCCGGCAGTACGCTCGGCGCTGGAGGTCATTTTCCTCTATCCGTCATTCAAGGCGGTAAGGTCATACAGGCGCGCGCACTGGTTCTACGAGCACGGGCATTTCTTCATTGCACGCTGGATCTCACAGCACTGCCGCAATACCACAGGCATCGAGATACACCCGGGCGCAAAGATCGGCAAGGGGCTGTTCATCGACCACGGCGCCGGCGTTGTCATCGGTGAGACCACTGAAATAGGCGACTACTGCACTCTCTACCAGAACGTCACCCTTGGCGGTACTGGCAAAGACACCGGAAAACGCCACCCTACCCTCGGCAACAACGTCATGGTCGGGGCAGGCGCAAGGGTGCTTGGTCCCATGAAGATAGGCGACAACTCAAAGATAGCCGCGAACGCCGTCGTTCTTGAGGAAGTCCCCCCGAACTGCACCGCTGTCGGCGTTCCCGCAAGAGTGGTGAAGCGTGACGGAATAAGGGTGAACAACAGCGATCTCGACCAGATACACATTCCCGACCCTGTTTCTCAGCTGCTTTGCGAGCACATGTACAAGATAGAGTGCATGCAGAAGGAAATAGACGACCTGAAAAAGCAGCTTGCTGAAAAAGATAACAAAGACCCAGGAGGTAAATGATATGCAGATCTACAACACAATGACAAGACAGAAAGAGGAACTCAAGCCCATAACCCCCGGCGTAGTTAAGATATACGCCTGCGGTCCTACGGTCTACAACCTCATTCACATAGGCAACGCGCGTGCGCTGTGCGTTTTCGACACCCTGCGCCGCTATCTGGAATTCCGCGGATACAAGGTTTTCTATGTACAGAACTTCACCGACGTTGACGATAAGATAATCAAGAAGGCAAACGAGCTCGGCAAGACTGCTCACGAGGTCTCTGAGAACGCCATCAGGGAATACTTCACTGACGCCGACGGGCTGAATGTACGCCGCGCCGACGTCCACCCGAAGGTAACTGAGAACATGGATATCATCATTGATATCGTAAAGACCCTGGTGGACAAGGGCTACGCTTATCAGGTGGACAACGATGTGTACTTCGACACCTCCAAATTCCCAGAATACGGCAAGCTTTCACACATGCCGCTGGAGGACCTGCAGGCAGGCGCGCGTATCGAAGTTGGCGAAAAGAAGCGCAACGCTATGGATTTCGCAGTATGGAAGGGCGCAAAGCCCGGCGAGCCTTACTGGGACTCTCCTTTCGGAAAGGGTCGCCCCGGCTGGCACATTGAGTGCTCCGCTATGAGCCGTCATTACATCGGTGACACCCTTGATATCCACGGTGGCGGTGCGGATCTGATATTCCCGCATCACGAGAATGAGATCGCGCAGAGCGAGTGCGCGACAGGTCAGCCCCTCGCAAATCTCTGGATGCACAACGGCATGCTTAATGTTGACGGCACCAAGATGTCAAAGTCCAAGGGCAACTTCTTCATGGTGAGAGATCTCTCCAAGGAATACGGCTACGAGCCGATACGTTTTATGCTGCTTTCCGTGCATTACCGCAGCCAGCTGAACTACACGATCGAGGTCATCGAAAGCTGCAAGGCCGCATTACAGCGCCTTTACACCTGCCGCGACACCCTCGCGCGGGCGCTGGCTTCCGCACCAGACGGCGCGGCTTCCGAACAGGCTCTCGCCGACGTAAAGGAAGCACAGGAGCAGTTCATCAAGGTTATGGACGACGACTTCAACACCGCAGACGGAATTTCGACGATTTTCGAGCTGGTGCGCAAGATAAATACCGCTGTTTCCTCCGGTAATGCGACAAAGGGCACGCTGCAGGCGTATTCTGATGAATTCACGGCATTGACAAATGTGCTCGGTCTGTTGTATAATAATAGCAATGACGAGGAGATACCCGCTGAGATAACCGAACTCATCGAAAAGCGCAAGGCTGCCCGCAAAGCAAAGGACTTCGCCCTCGCTGACTCCATCAGAGACCAGATAACCGCTATGGGCTGGACTGTTGAAGAAACTCGTCAGGGCACCATCGTCAAGAAAGCAAACTGAGGAAACCAGATGAAAAAAAGAATTCTAGCCGCACTCGCGGCATGCGCAGTCGCAGTCAGCTCGCTGACTTTCACGGGCTGCACCGTTACAAGCTCCAACTACAACGCGATGCAGGATTACGACTTCTCAAGCATCGACCTCGTTCAGCTTGAGGGTCCGCAGGATGGCGACACGATCGCTATCTTCGACACAGATCTTGGTGAATTCCGCGCGGTGCTGTACGACCAGTACTGCCCCAAGACCGTGGCTGCATTCGTCGAGCGTGCAAACGCCGGTGAGTACGACAACAACAGCATTTACACCATCATCAAGGACACGTATTTCCTGTCCGGCGGGTTCACCGACGATGATGGAAAATACGTCGGCAGAAAGGACGACAGCGAGGCGCTGGAGCACGAATACAATGTGAATCTCTGGCCTTTCAAGGGAGCGCTGGTGGGTTACTGCGACCTGCCCGGATACTCCGACAGACGCTATATCGTCTGCGATAACGACGACACGATAACCCAGGAACAGATAGACGAACTGAAAAAGACTATCACCGAGGCAGAAAACCGCACCGATGTCGAAAAGGCAAATCTGAACAACCTGTTCGATAAGTTCATGGAGGTCGGCGGCGTATTCGGCATGGCCGGCTATGTGACTGTATTCGGGCAGACCTACGAGGGACTTGACGTAATCGAAAAGATAACCGCAAGGCAGTCCGACGAAAACACCTATCGTCCCCTGGAGGATATCTATGTGAAGTCCGTGACTATTTCCACCTACAGCAGCGAGGAAAGCACGGCAGAATAAGGAATGACAAACATGAAAATAAGAAATCTACTCATTGGCATGGTTCTGGCTGCGATTTGTGCAACAAGCCTTACCGCCTGCTCCAGCTCCAAGGCTGATAACTCCGCTTCCGGCACATCGACGAGCGAAAGCAGCACTGCTTCTGAAACAGAAAACAACGCCGAAAAGGACCTTTCCGGCAACATCGGAGAAGTCAGGATAGTCCCCGGCGACCTGGTCGCAGAGATCGAGATCGAGGGTTACGGCACTATGAAGGCCAAGCTGTTCCCTGATATCGCGCCCATCGGCGTCGAGAACTTCAAGCAGCTTGCAGAAAAGGGTTACTACGATGGAAAGAATATCCACCGTGTTATCTCTGACTTCATGATGCAGGGCGGCTCTGAAAACGGCGACGGCACAGGTGGCAATCCCGCTTATACCGGCGAGGGAAGCACCGCTTCCTATTTCGGGACTGAGATAAACAGAAATGCCCGTCACGTATACGGCGCGCTCTGCTATGCCAACGCTGCCGGCAGGAACTCCACGCAGTTCTACATCGTTAACAACAAGGTCAGCCAGGATATTTCTGATCTTGATATCACACAGGCCGAAAAGAACGTCGAAACCGCCAAGACTTACAAGGAACAGTACACCGCAGGCTCCGACGAATACAACTATTACGAATATCTCGAAAAGGAATATGGTGCGGTTGTTGACTGGTTCAAATCACCCACGCAGGAAGAGGTAGACAAGTACAAAGATGGCGGCGTTTTCTACCTCGACGGAGGTTACACCGTTTTCGGACAGGTCGTAGAGGGCTTTGACGTTATCGACAGCATTGCCGCGGTGGAGGTACAGGAAAACTCCAACGGTGAAAAGAGCCAGCCTGTCAGCAATATCATCATAAAATCCGTGAAGGTCTATACTGCTGAATAAGCAGCACCGGAAAAGGAGAAAATCATGAATTTCAAGCGTATTCTGCTGGGCGCAGTACTCTCTGCAGGAATGATATTTTCATCTGTCGGCTGTTCGCAGTCCGGTAGTAACGGCAATCTCAGTGAAATAACCCTTGCCGACGGCGACCAGATCGCGGTGATCGAGATAAAGGATTACGGCACGATGAAAGCAAAGCTGTTCCCCGACATTGCCCCTGTCGGCGTTAAGAATTTCGTTGAACTCGCAAACCAGGGCTATTACAACGGTCTGAAAATACACCGCGTGGTAAAGGACAACGTGATACAGGGCGGTTCGCTTTACGGCGACGGAACCGGCGGCAATGCCGCTTACACTGGTGAGGAAAGCATCGCGGACGCAACGACATTTCCGATTGAAACCAGCGAAAAAGCGCGTAATTTCTATGGCGCGCTTGGCTATGTCGCTGATAAATACGGGCAGAATTCCGTGCAGTTCTACATAGTCAACAACAAGCAGCCGCAGAACCTCACAAAAACGGACGCTTCAAAGGTGCAGTCCAAAGCGGACGAGCTCGCTTCTGAAGCTGAAGCGGCTACGTGGGAAGCTTCCTCGGACAAGGCAAAGCAGAATTCCTACCAGCAGTCCTACTACAAGAACAACGCTTCAATGCTGAGCGGAAAGGATAACACCGCAGCGCTGAAATATGCAAGGGTCGGCGGAGTTTACCAGTACGACGGCGGCTACACGGTTTTCGGTCAGGTCTATGAGGGACTTGACGTGCTGGACAAGATATCAGAGGTAAAGGTGCAGTCCAATGCGCAGGGCGAAAAGTCCATGCCGGTTCAGGATATCATCATTTCCTCCGTCACCATCGAAACGTTCAAGGTAAGCACAGCAGAAGCCGAAAGCGATACATCATCTTCCGCTCCTGCAACGACAGCCCCCACGGAAACCGCTTCAACCGCTGATACGGCTTCCGACAGTTTGGCAGGAACCACTGCAGGTACCGCTGAACAGACAGCACCGACCGCTGAACAGTCAAAGCAGCCCACCGCAGAAGCGGGGACTTCAAACGCGACAGCTGAGAGCATTTCAACTATCGACACAAAGGAAATCGCATAAAATCGCCCCTCCGGAATAACCGGAGGGGCTTTCTGTTATCTTAGCTGAACCGTATCCGCGGTGCATTCGCAGGGAATGCAGAACACTGACACGCCGTTTGCGGTCGCCCTGCTGAATTCCTCTGAAAACTCCCTGTCAACAGCGGCGTTTGCGCGGACTTCTTCAACGCCGCGAAGCATTATCACAAACGCGATGGCAGTGCGGTAGCCTGTTTCAGCGGCTTTCGCAAGTTCGCGCAGGTGCTTTGCTCCACGCTTTGTCGGCGCGTCCGGGAATAGCCCGGTTCCGTTTTCTGCAAGAGTGCAGCCCTTGACTTCTATCAGCCAGCGCTCACCTTTCTTTTCTGCGTAAAAATCGATACGGCTGTCTCCGAACGGGAATTCCGGCTTGATTCCTGTGAAGCCGTTTTCTGCCAGCCACTCCCCTGCCAGCTTGTTCGGGGCAAGGCTGTCAAGGTTCACCCAGCCGTACTGCGCGGTATTCACCGCAATCAGTGTGAATTTTGTGGCGCGCCCCGGGTCGCTGCTTTTCTGCAGGCTGACTTCGCAGCCGGGGCTGAGCACGTGGGTGCACCTGCCGGTATTACGCACATGCGCCCGGGCAGGTTCCCCATTCACCATGACCTCTGCGATAAACCGGTTGGGGCGCTGCAGGAATTCACCGCGGACGATATCCGGGTACTTCATCAGAACACCGTCATCTCAGCGTTTCCGCGCACAAACACGGGAATTACGTCGATGGGCGCGGGCACAGTCACCCTCTGACCGCCCTTGTACACAGTTCCGGTGTTAGCGTCCCTCCAGACTGCGCCATCGGGGAGGTAAACGCAGCGCTCGGAAACTCCGGCTTCCATCACCGGAGCGACAAGCAGGTCAGAGCCGAGGGTGTACTCGTCCTCGACGTTCCATGCTTCGTGGTCCTGCGGGAACTCGAACCACAGCGGGCGCATTACCGGCGCGCCTGTAGCGGAGCACTCGTCCATAGTCCTGCGCATGTAGGGACGTATATTCTCGCGCACGAAAAGGTACTTTTTAAGTATCTCGTAATTATCGTCGCCGAAGCTCCAGACCTCGTTATCCTGACCGGAAGTCAGCTGGCGCACGCCGTTGATGAATTCCTCCTCGCGCTCATACCACGGTGAACGTTCGCCGTGCATGCGGAATACCGGGCAGAAGCACCCCCACGCGAACCATCTCACGAGCAGTTCGCGGAAGCTCTCGTCCTGGATATTTCCACCCAGGAAGCCTCCTATGTCCGAAGTCCACCAGGGAATGCCCGCAACGCTCATCGAAAGACCCGCCTGCAGCTGTTCCCGCATAGCCCTGAAGCTGGAATGAATATCCCCCGACCAGGTGAGCACGCCGTATTTCTGGCTTCCTGCCCAGGCACAGCGCACAAGGCTGAGCACATCCTTTTCGCCTGCCGCTTTCAGCCCGTCGTAGAAGCCCTTTGCGTACATGAGCGGGTAGATATTGGTGCACTGCAGCGCGGTACCCGCATAATAGCGGTAGTTGTCAAAATCATAGGGGCCGTATTCCGGTTCGGCTTCGTCCAGCCAGAAGCAGCGTATACCCTTTGAGTAGTAATTCTCGCGGCACTTTTCCCAGACGAATTTGCGCGCTTCGGGATTTGTCGCGTCATAAAAGACAGTGTTGCCCATCCAGGTCATATGCAGTCCGTTTCCACGGTCGGCGCTGACCAGCATTCCCTTGTCTGCCATTTCACCGAAATTCTCGCTGCGCTCGTCAATGGTCGGCCACACTGAAACCACTGTTTCAATGCCCATTTCCTTTAATTCTCGCACCATTGCGTCCGGGTCGGGCCAGTCGCGCGGCTCAAACTTGAAATCTCCCTGCATGGTCCAATGGAAGAAATCCACAACTATCGCGTCCATGGGCAGCCCGCGGCGCTTATGCTCCCTCGCGACTGCAAGCAGCTCGTCCTGCGTGCGGTAGCGCAGCTTGCACTGCCAGTAGCCCAGACCGTATTCCGGCATTCTGGGCGCTCTGCCTGCGGCTGCGGTGTAATTTGCGGTGATTTCAGCCGGGGTATCGCCAGCGGTGATGTAATAATCCAGGTACTGCGCTGATCTAGCGTACCACTCGGTCTTGTTCATGCCGAATGTCGCAGTGCCGACTGCAGGGTTGTTCCACAAAAAGCCGTAACCCCTGCTGGAAATAAAGAACGGCACGCTTGCCTGAGAATTCCGGTGGCACAGTTCCAGCACGGAGCCTTTCTTGTTGAGGTGGCTGTCCTGATACTGACCCATTCCGAATATCTTCTCATCATCATAGGCTTCGAAGCGGGCGGTTATCTCATAATCGGTGCCTCCCTGGCGCGGTTTCAGTTCTCTTCCGGTTATTCTCAGCGGCACGCAGTAGCGGTTTATGCGGTTGCGGTCGCGCCAGTATTCCTCGGTGAGGACTTCTCCGCGCTGGTTGTAGAAGCTCAGCCTGCCTTCGTTGTCCAGCTTAACGGTGAGTTTTCCGTTGGTGAGGTAATAATCCGTGCCGGTCTGGTGGTACTTCGCGTATTCCTCGCCCTTGTACCACGTGTCGGTGGTGTCGATGGTTTCGCTGCGAATGGTGCAGTTATGCGATACAGGCTCGGTGAGCGCGCTGTAATATGGAGAACCGCTGAGCCGCTCGTCCTCGGGAATATCGCACTGTGCAGGGTACATTCTCACCCTGACGGAGTTTTCACCCCAGGGGTCGATAAAAAGCGTGGCTCCCCCGAACCTGACGGTAAGTCTTTCGTTATCGGTTGTAACAGTCATGGAAGTTTCCTTTCTGCCGTTGAAGTTTATATTGAGGTGACCTACATTAATTATATATGTCGGCGCGTATATTGTCAAGAGAAAAAACAGTCCCGCCGTTAATTTTTCGATGGCTGAGAAACTTCCACCGAAAAAAGAAAACACCCGCGCCTGGCTCTTACCAGATGCGGGCGTTCTTATACTGGTGCCGCTGACCGGACTTGAACCGGTATGGTATTTCTACCGAGGGATTTTAAGTCCCTTGTGTCTGCCGATTTCACCACAGCGGCATTACAACATTAATTATTATACCACAAAAAATGAGATTTGTCAAGTACCGAAACGAAATAAAGACACGAATTCAGGAAAAAACACATTGCCAGCGGTAACAATTACCTTGAAATGCGCATAATAAATCGCGGAACTTCGCAGAAAATACCTCTTGTAAAGGAGATGTGCCATGGAAAAGATAGCTTTTTTTGACGCAAAGCCCTACGACCGGACTTATTTCGACAAGTTCAACGACCGGTACGAGATACAATATTTTGAAAGCAGGCTGCGGCCGGAGTCCTTCCGGCTGGCGGAGGGCTGCCGCGCTGTCTGCGCGTTCGTGAACGACGACCTCGGTGACAGAACGATATACTCCCTCGCGGAAATGGGCGTGGGGCTTATCGCGATGAGGTGCGCGGGCTACAACAACGTTTCGCTTTCGGCTGCGCAGGGAAAGATACGCGTAGTCCGGGTGCCTGCGTATTCCCCATACGCAGTGGCAGAACACGCAATGGGAATGATACTCATGCTCAACCGCAAGCTCCACAAAGCTTATATCCGCACCCGGGACTTCAATTTCAGCCTGAACGGACTTGTGGGATTTGACCTGCACGGAAAGACTGCCGGCGTGATAGGAACAGGCAAGATCGGGCGCACGTTCATTGATATCTGCATGGGGTTCGGCATGAAAGTCATCGCTAACGACCCGTTCCCCTTTCCGGAAAGCGGCATAGATTACGTTGACCGGGAAACGCTGTTCAGGAATTCCGATATTATATCGCTCCACTGCCCGCTGACTGAGGAAACGAACCACCTGATAAATTCGCAGACGCTTTCGCTGATGAAGCCCGGCGTGCTGCTCGTGAACACTTCCCGCGGAAGCC
>HF989446.1:16484-19842 GCA_000432175.1 Eubacterium sp. CAG:786 | reverse complement strand
TGAACCTCCTGCGCAAGCGCGTCGGAATGGTGTTCCAGAAGCCGAACCCGTTCCCGATGAGCGTGTACGACAACATCGCGTTCGGTCCGCGCACACACGGGATACACTCCAAGGTCAAGCTGGACGACATCGTTGAAAAGTCGCTGCGCGACGCCGCTATCTGGGACGAACTCAAAGACAGGCTGAAAAAATCCGCGCTGGGACTTTCCGGCGGTCAGCAGCAGCGTCTGTGCATCGCGAGAGCGCTCGCAGTAGAGCCTGAGGTTCTGCTGATGGACGAGCCGACCTCCGCACTGGATCCTATTTCAACTTCTAAGATAGAAGACCTTGCAATTGAGCTGAAAAAGGAGTATACTATAGTTATGGTAACTCATAATATGCAGCAGGCTGCGAGAATTTCAGACAAGACCGCGTTCTTCCTGCTGGGCGAAGTAGTTGAATACGCCGATACCGACCAGATATTCTCCAACCCGCAGGATCAGCGCACTGAGGACTACATAACCGGACGCTTCGGATAATTGGGAGGTAATATTATGAGAAACCGTTTTGACGAACAGCTTGAACAGCTCAACGTTGAACTTATCAAAATGGGCGCGCTCTGCGAGGAAAGCATCGCATGCGCCACAAAAGCGCTTTTCAACGAAAAGACCGACGATATGATAGCCAAGGTCAACGACAACGAAGTCGAGACCGACCACATGGAACACGACATCGAAGCGCTCTGCATGAAGCTTCTGCTGCATCAGCAGCCGGTGGCAAGGGACCTCAGGTCAGTGTCCTCCGCGCTGAAAATGATCTCCGACATGGAGCGCATTGGCGACCAGTCGCAGGATATAGCGGAGATAGCTGGGTTCGTGCGTTCCACCAATCTCGCGGGAAAAGTGCACATCTCGGACATGGCTAACGAAGCCATCAGCATGGTGACGATGAGCGTTGACTCCTTCGTCAAAAAGGACGTGAAACTCGCGCAGCAGGCTATCGCAGCAGACGACAAGGTTGACTCGCTGTTTCTGGAGGTCAAGAAGGAACTCATCGGTCTGGTGAGAAGCGACGCAGAAGAAGCCGAATATTTCATGGACCTGCTTATGGCGGCAAAATACCTTGAGCGAATAGCCGACCACGCAACGAATATCGCAGAATGGGTGCTCTACTCCATCACCGGAGAACGCTGAGCCACCGGAAAGAGAGAAACATATGATATACATGCTAGAGGACGACGCAAACATCAGGAACTTCGTGCTTTACGCCCTCAACAACACCGGGCTTGAAGCAAAAGGCTTCGAGCGCCCCAGCGAATTCTGGGCTGCAATCAGGGAGGACGTTCCATCAGTGCTGCTGCTGGATATAATGCTCCCGGAAGAGGACGGGCTTTCAGTGCTTGCGAAAATACGCTCAAACCCGGAGTACTCTTCCCTGCCGGTCATCATGCTCACCGCAAAGGGGTCTGAATACGATAAGGTAATCGGTCTGGACAGCGGCGCTGATGATTACCTCGCAAAGCCGTTCGGCACGATGGAGCTCATCTCAAGGATAAAGGCGCTCATGCGCCGCACGAACACCGTTGCGACCACTGAATATTCCGTCGGCAAGCTGTACGTCAATACCTCAAAGCACATCGTTATGGTGGACGGCAAGGAAGTGCAGCTGACTTTCAAGGAGTTCGAACTGCTGTGCACGCTGCTGGACAACATGGGTACCGTTCTTTCCCGCGAGAAGCTTATTTCAAAGGTCTGGGGCTACGATTTCGACGGGGAAAGCCGCACCGTAGACGTACATATCCGCACCCTGCGCCTTAAACTCGGCGAATGCGGCAGCATGATAGAAACAGTACGCGGCATCGGATACAAGGCAGTCGCCGACGAATAAATCACCATATAAGAAAGGCAGATCATGACAAAACGAATTTTTGGCGGCGCTTTTCTTGTGTCGCTGATAGCTATAATTTCGTCCGTTGCGCTGGTGCTTGGGGTTGCCTACACAAAGGAGCAGCAGCTGTTCCGCAGCCAGCTGGAGCAGCAGGCAATGCTGCTTGCGGCAACAATGGACAACACGACTCCCGAACTTGACGTAAAAAGCCTTGAAAAGCTCAACGCAGATATCCACGGCACCTTTGAAAACCGCATAACCTACATTGCCGCGGACGGCACGGTGCTTTTCGACAACAAGGCAGACATCTCCGAAATGGAAAACCACCTCGACCGCGAGGAAGTCGTCACTGCAAAGCAGTCAGGAACCGGCACTGCCACCCGAGAAAGCTACACTCTGTCCGAAATGACAGTATACTGCGCCCGCACCATCGGCTTCGGCTGCATAGTTCGTGTTTCCGGTACGATGGACACGGTGCTTGCGAGAATAGGCGGCATGTGGTGGGAGGTGCTGCTGGTGATCCTGACAGCTGCCATGGTTTCTCTGGGAGTTGCGGCACTGGTCGCACGGGCAGTCGTCAAGCCGATAAACAGCATCGACCTTAAAAATCCCGACATCAACGAAAGCTACGGTGAGATCGCTCCCCTGCTGCACAGAATTACCGAACAGAACCGCGAAATAGATCACCAGATAGAGGAACTCACCCGCAGCCGCACGGAATTCTCGCTGATAACCGAGAACATGAGCGAGGGCTTTATAATCACCGACAGCAGGACCGAGGTGCTTTCCTACAACAAGGCAGCGCTGAATATTCTCGGCTCTGACTTCACAGGGGGCAGCCACAGCGTGCTGGTGCTCAACCGCAGCGAGAGCTTCCGCAATGCGATAGAAAAGGCGCTTGCCGGGGAACGCTGCGAAGTCAACATGCCCATTGCTGAAAAGATATACCAGGTCATAGCGACACCGGTGTTCACTGATAACAAAGTCACCGGCACGGTCATCATAATCCTTGATATCACTGAAAAAGAGGGGCGCGAGGAACTCCGGCGCGAGTTCACGTCGAATGTTTCCCACGAACTTAAGACCCCGCTCACGACTATCTACGGCATTTCAGACATGCTGGTCGGAGGTATAGTAAAGCCTGCGGATATCCCCGGCTTCGCAAAGAATATCCGCGACGAGGCAGGGCGCATGATAACGCTCATCGATGATATAATCAAACTTTCGCAGCTGGACGAGAATTCCTTTGCAGACCACGAGGAAACGGTGGATATCCTCGCACTGGCGCAGATAGCTTCTGAACGGCTGAGTGCCGCTGCGGACGGAAAGCACGTCACCATTAACGTTACCGGTGAACGCGCTGAGATAACCGGAATTCGCGCTGTTCTCGAGGAGATAGTCTACAACCTGCTGGATAATGCAGTCAAGTACAACCAGGAGGGCGGCCGTGCGGACATCAACGTTGCCAACGGTGAGAACGATGTCACGGTCA
>HF989446.1:8463-16450 GCA_000432175.1 Eubacterium sp. CAG:786 | reverse complement strand
CCGGCATCGGCTTTCCCGTCGAGTGCATCGACAGGATATTTGAACGGTTCTTCCGGGCTGACAAGAGCCATTCCCGCAAGATCGGGGGAACCGGGCTGGGGCTGTCGATAGTCAAGCACGGAGTGCTCCTGCACGGCGGCAACATCACAGTTAAAAGCACCGAGGGCGTCGGAACGACATTCACGCTGACGCTTCCCAAAACAAAATAAGATTTCCCCTGTGCCGCTAAAACACAGGGGAATTTTTTATGCAGCCTCGGACGGAACGCTCCCAGCTGTAATAGCGCAAACAAAAAGAGTGGAGTTTCCTCCGCCCTTTCTGATATTCTGTGTAACGCTCATTCAACAGCGTAAGTGCTGAACTTGCTGAGCACCCTGGTCCTCGCGATAATTCTGATTATCACAACGCTGCATACGATACCGAACGCGCCCTGTATAAGATTTCCGGGGACGCTTGCAGCAGCGCCCGCGAAACTCTTACCAAGCAGAAGCGCCGCGTAAAGGTAATACCCGCCGACCATGATGATCTCACCAACAACGGAACCCGCAACATATGCTACGACCGGAGCCTTAGAAACCCTAGCGAGAAGCGCACGGCAGATGAGTGCGGCTGCGACCGCGATAAGTCCCTTTATAACGAATGTACCGGGCACATAATGCACATAACCGGTGATGAGGTCAGCCATTGCAGAGCCAATGCCGCCAGCCAGGAAGCCATATACAGGTCCCAGCACCCACGCAGCTATAAGTATAAAGCAGTCGCCGAAATTAACATAGCCGTTAAGCGGCGAGGGAATCTGGATAAGCATCGTGGCAACGCATATGAGTGCCGCAAACATAGCGGCTACGCAGATCCTGATGAGCTTGTCTTTTGTGTTTGTCTTTTTGGTATTCATAGTTGTTCTCCTGACTGGCTTGCGCCTTTTTCTATCTTTATTTTTATATTTTAGCACACTCCTGGACATATTTGCAGTGCCAGATTTGAACTATTTGCTATACCCAGTGCCAGAAAAAACACTATGTTTAAAGCCTGAATTCACCTTTTATACGTTATAATGCACGACCTGTTCTTTTATTCACAGCCGCGGACTGTTCTGACCATATCAACATGCTTTTTGCGGTAATACCAGAAAACTCCCACCGGGAAGGTGGGAGCATCGGGATAGTAATTATCAGTTAACTGCAGCAGCGCCGTCATCAGGTACGGCAGCCTCGGCTGTCTTGGACGCAGAAGCATCAGAGTCAGAATTAAATATAACGCTGCCCTGCTCATCTGTGGGAACTACAGTCACGCCATCGTCGCCATAATCAGGCTCGGGAACTTCAAGCTTCTGAACCTCGTCGCCGGGCTGATAGGTCTTGATAACGTCTGCAATCTGAGAACCGATCTGGTGAACTACCAGATAATAGAAGCCGTCGTCGGTCTGACCCATTACAGCGCCTGCTGCTGCGATCTCCTGCTCGGGATAGAACGCTGCGCCGTTCTTGATATAGTCAAGGTGGGCGCTGAGCTGCTTTTCAACGTCTGCTTCGCTGCCGGACTTGGGCTTTACGATGATGAGCTCGTCAAGGTGAACGCTCATCATGGGCACATAGATGGAATACTCATCGAGGAGGCTCAGATCCAGGCCAAGCAATGTCTCTGCGATCTCAGCGTCGGTTACCTGCTCGAAAGCCACCCAATCAACGCTCTCAAAAACTGCATTTGCGATGTCCTCTGCCGTACGGGTAGTCGTCTCGGGCTTGGAGCTTTCTGCGGTGCTTGCAGTGGAGCTGTTATCGCTTGCAGAGGAACTGCTGTCGCTTGCAGAGGAACTGCTGTCGCTCGCAGAGGAACTGCTGTCGCTTGCGCTGCTGTCAGAACCGGAGTTGTTATTGTTGGAGCAGCCTGTGAATGCTGCGGTGACTACTGCAAGAGCAGCCATTGTTGCTAAAAACTTCTTCATGATGTTTTCCTTTCTCTTATCATTTCTTGTTCCTGAGCCGCTGGTGTAATGCAAACGGCAGCGGCTTCTTTTCTTTATCGTACCACGGAAGGTCCTCAAGGGTGACTACCCTCGGGTCCGTGAAAATACGCTTCATGAACGCTTCGTCCATGTACTTAGGATTTGGTCGCGGCATTCCGTTTTCGTCAAGGACTGCGTGCCAGTTATCGTCGGTATCATACACGAAACTTCCCCACCAGGGCAGCCACCAGAGCCAGGTCGCGCCGTCCTTCAGCATCTCGTCGGGCTCGGGAATGCTGCCGCATTCCGAAAGGGTTATCATCTTGCCGTGGGTGTAGCTGCTGACGCCTCTGAACCGTTCCAGCTGGGAACTGTGGTTCGGAACCTCGTCGTAGATGTCCTCTCCTGCGATGTCAAAGGTGTTAGGGCTGACTGCCATAAACGGCGCCTGACCATTCCACACCCATATGAGATTACGCAGCTTGTGCAGGTTCATGAACCTGTCGAAAATTGTGTACCAGAGCTTTTTGTATGCCGCTATGCTTTCGGGGTCCTGCTTTCCGGCTTCGGCGCGGTTTCCCCACCAGAACCAGTTCCCTGCCGCCTCGTGAAGCGGACGCCACAGCACAGGCACGTCAGCCTGCTCGAACATTTTCAGCGCGCCGGCAACGAGATCTATCTCGTATATCACGAAATCGTGCTCCGGTGTGCCCTCCTGCATTGCGCGGACTATATCGAATCCCGTTTTGTGGTCGTAATTCGTCGTCTTATAATAGAACGAGCAGCATTTCGCGATGTCCTCCATGTCGTCGGGGGCGTTCCAGTGCCAGCACATGGTGAGTATCCCACCCGTGCGCCGCGCCCAGTCCAGCGCCCTGCCCAGCTGGTCGTAGCCCCGGGCAAGCCCGCTTATCCCCATGAAGTCGTAGCCGCGTATCGCGGGTATCTTTCCGGTGGCGTTCCAGTAAACGAGATCCTCTTTTTCGTCCTCCCACAGATACTGCTGACCTGAGATGAACTTCCTGCCGTAGCAGCTTTTGAGGTATTCCCACAGGCGACGGGTATTGGGGGTGGGGTCTGGGGTAACAAGTCTGTCAGGATCGACGGGCATCGCTGAAAGCTTTTTTTCAAGCGCGTCAAAGTCTGTTCTGTAATTCGTCATTGAAGCTCCTCCGAAAGTAGTTATCCGGCACAACATTGCAAAGTATACCGTATCATTGTGAAAACAGTGTGAAAGTCGTGTGGTTCTGCCATGCTTTTTTTACATGCCGGTCAACGGAACGCAATGCACCCGCATCTGATATTCTGACCGCATATAGTTCAAAAAAAAGCGGTAATTACCGGCACCATATCATACCGGAACACATATCATAAATGGGAAGGAAAATCCCGATAATTATGAATATCATGGAGGTATTTTATGGCAGAATTCACTAATCAGGCTATCCTGAGATATAATAACACCGTCACAAATTCAAATATCGTTGTCGGCAACATCGTACAGTCACTGGAAATAAGCAAGACCGCAGTACGCACTGAGTACTCCGCAGACAGCGATACAACATTCGTTATAAGTCTTACGAACAGCGGTACAACAGCTTACACCGGGCTGACCGTGACCGACAATCTCGGCGCCTATGTCTGGAACGAAACCGTACTCGTTCCCCTGGCATATATCGACGGCTCGCTGAAATACTATATCAACGGAGTGCTCCAGCCAGACATCGAACCGACAGTCGGTAACAGCCTTATCATAACAGGCGTGAACGTTCCTGCAAACGGAAACACGACGCTGATATATGAAGTGTCACCCTACAGTTATGCTCCCCTTGACGCCAATGGCGCAATCACAAATACTGCAACTGCAGATGGAGCGGGTCTTGCGGAGCCCGTCGCCGCAGACGAAGTGATAACCCCGGTGAGCGGAGTACAGCTTTCGATAAGCAAGGCGATAAGTCCTGCGACTGTAACCGCAAACGGACAGGTAACTTATACCTTTGTTATCCAGAATACCGGCAATGCACCGGCTGACGCCGCTCTCGGCGCAATAGTCGAGGACGTATTCGATCCGGTGCTCAGGAACCTCACGGCTTCCTACAACGGCCAAACGCTTACTCCCGGCACCGATTACACCTACGACCAGACTACTGGCAAATTTGCGACGACACCGGGTACTATAACTGTTGCAGCGGCGCAATACACCCGTGATGGGGCTACCGGCGCGATCATCACAACGCCCTCCGTCGGGACGCTCACAGTCACCGGAAACATCTGATGTTTTAAAAAAACAGTGCAGGGACGGTTCCTCCGTCCCTGCATCTTTTTAGCCCTCGATGATAGGCGCAAAGCGAATTCTGATATTCGGCAGCTTGGTCATCGTGGTGTAATAGTTGGTCTGCCAGTCGCCGCCCTGTGAGGGGTCGTTCTCACCGGAAGCGGGAGGCGCAAATATCTTGAGCGTAAGGTCAGCGGCGCCGTCAAGGGGCTTCTCAAAGAACGCAGGCATGAAGTCGATGGTCTTTGCTTCGGGGCTCTTGTAGAACCACTTTCCGTTTATCTCCATCATAAGGTTGAGCGGCTCGTCGAATGTTGCCTCGCAGAATACCGGGCTCTTGTCAAAATGGAGCGGAATAGCGATACCGGTCGCGTCCTCGCTTCCACCCCAGCGCAGAGTTACGGGAAGAGTTATCTCAGCGTTCTGCTTTATCGTCGGGTAGAAATACTCGTCGTGGATTATCTCCTTGTAAGTCTGGAGTGCAGGCTGCTCGATACCTACATCGGGATTGTTCGGGTCCTCGATCTCAAGCCCGAGTCTGCCACGGTCGCGGAACTGATAGAATGTGAAGCCGTTGAACCAGCCCTGCTCCGGGTCGTTCTTCAGCATGTCGCAGAATTCCTTTATCATAGCCGCCTGGTCGTAGGGACCTGTTACGTCGCCGTCCGCGTTGAATTCGCTCATGACCATGGGCTTCTTGACGCCGCCGCAGAGTTCCTTGTAGCGCTTCTCGGAAAGCTTTGTAAGATTATATGTGTCGGCAACCTTGCTCCTTCCGAAGCTTGTGCCGCCTACCTCCGCAACATCGTAGGGCCAGCCCCAGTGCAGGCTCATGTACTTATCAACGGACCATATGTCAGTAGCACGTACAGCGTCTGCGAATTCCTTTTCCATTTCTATCTCGCTGCCGTTCTCGGGGTGCTCAACGCCGCCAATGCAGAGGATAGTGGAAACATTCGGAGCTTCCTTCTTGATGATATTGTGGAAACGAATATAGAAATCTGCTATCTGCTGGTATGTAGCGCGCTTGGTGAAACTGAACCAGTTACCGGTAGCCTCGTGGTTGATACGCAGCTGCATTCTGCCGTATGTTCTGAGTTCCTGCGCTATCTTTATAAGGTAATCATCGGTGAGGTTCGGGTCGATAGTCATGGTGAGGATAACGTCCTGACCGTGACGGCGCACGTCCTTCATGCATGTGAAAGGCTCGTCGTCGGTGGTTCCGCCAATGCCGCCCTTATAGGTGAAATAATCATCGTAGGGGTAATCCCACTGGAAGCTTACCTCCTGGTCAGCGAACGCATGACGCGCGCGTACGGGCCATGTCTTGTCCAGCGGATAGTAGCAATACATCAGGCTGATAGCACGATGGGGTCTGCCCATCTTGTGCAGGATATAGTCCTGGTTTACATACTCACCGCGCTCGCTTCCGTCGCCGAGATCAACGGCGCACTTTGCAGGTCCCATTTCAACTGAATAGATCTTCTGTTCCATCAACTTGTTTCCTTTCGGTTAATTCAGCGCTTACGCGCATAATTTCATGCGTTTTATATCATATCCGCAAGGATATGATATAATTTGCCGATATGCACGGAGTTCACCGGAGGTGAACGCATGTGCAAGGCATTTTGATTTATAATAAACGCTCTTCGTTTATTATATCATAGTTTGTAAACGTTTTCAAGTGGGTTTGGCTACTTTTTCGATTATATTTTTTACCCAGAACACAGCACGATTTTTTCAGCAGAATATTACTGACAAAAACAAAAGCGGGACAGGTCAGCGCCCGTCCCGAAAATGTCAGATTATCGCAACTCCGCAGAAGAAATTGCGGGAGTAATAATCCGTGGTGATGTCAACTTCCCTGACCTTTGTGCCCGGCATAAGGCATGCTATCATCACGCCGTTGCCCGTGTAAATTCCCCCGAACTCGGCGTTCGCGCCGCTTTCTGAGAAAAACACCAGGTCCCCTGGGGAAAGCTCATCGTACTGTCTGACGGTGCCCATCTGCGACTGCGCCGAAACACCTCTCGGGCAGGTGATGTAGCCATTCTCGCGGAGAACATAGTAAATGAAGCCGCTGTTGTCGAAACCGAACGCGGGTGTTTCTCCCCCGTCGGCAAAATCAGTGCCGATGAGCGAACGCGCAAGCGCGATGATGTCCTCCGCTTCCGGGAGCACTTCCTCTTCGCTGTCGGCTGTAGTCTCGGTCTCGGGCACGGATACCGGCGTATCAGGCTCGGAGGTGGGTTCCGGCTCCGGCTCGGTGGGCTCGGTCTGGCTGACGGCTGACGTCGTGGAGGAGCTGTCCTGGCTTTCTTCACCGCCCTTGCCGCCAAGGCTCACGACTACGCTTATTATGATTATAGCAATGCTGATGACTGTAACTACAAGAATTAAGATAAGATTATTCTTCATTCAGCACCGTCCTTTCACTTTTACCTTTTACACTATTATACAACATATTACTACTATAATTCAATAGCTTTTTGGTTACAATATTCTTACAATTTGGTTACAAAAAACACGAACCCCGGGACAACAGCCCCGGGGAATGCGTTACTCAAATCTGAACCAGTCAAAATCGAATTTTGAACCCGGCATGAAAACAAAGCAAATGTCGTTCACGCCCTTAAGCTCGGGAACTCTGAACGCCTGCTCACGCCCTCCGTCCTGCATGAACTCCAGCAGGAACGTGTTCTGCGAACCGCCAGCCGGAGTGTACCTCAGCTGTATCTGGTTCATGGGATTTCCGGTGGCGCCGCTTATCACCAGGTGCTGCGCGCCGCTCTCGCCGAAATCAAGACCGTCGTAGCTGATGTTCACGTTGTTGCCGATACCTGTCACGCTGCGGCCGGTTATTTTGTACTCGTCGCCGTAAACGCTGTCGGCTTCCGCAGTCCAGTTCTTGTCGAACGCACGCTGAACCGGAATGAACCCGATACCGCCGAAAATCACCCTGTCGCTTATCACAACGCTGATATCGTGAACTCCGGTCATTCGCTCCGCCAGCGGGAAATCCTGCCCGGCAAAGCCGCACCAGTGCCCGTTGTTTGAGAAGTGCGCCGTGCAGATCAGCTTTCCGTCGTCAGGGGTTCCGTCCCATATTTCCACGGGAATATCAAAGCACGCCCCGACGCTCACGGTCATGTATTCTGCGCCGGTCTTTCCGAAATCAACGTCCTTGTACGTCATTACAGTCCTGCCGTCGAAGTTGGATATCGCGCCGTCCTCTATCATATTTGTGGTGACGTTTGAACTGTCAAGCTTATTCGCGCTGATAAAGCTGAACGCGTCCTTGTATGCAGCTCCCAGCCCCGTCGCCGTGAACGGAATATCCGCGACTATCTGCGGGTGCTCAGCGCCGTTATGCACCATCGCGCGCACGCAGAATTCCCCGTCGCCCTTTGCGGTAACGGTCGCCTTTTCGCCGTCCCATTCAGCCGTTGCAAGGTTGCTCTCGACGCCGTTCCTGCGGACTATGCTAAGTTCAACGTCGTTATAGGTGCAGTTCCCGGGCAGCAGATTTATGCGTAACTCTGCCGTGCGCCGCTCCGGGGTGAATTCGCGAACGTCGCACAC
This sequence comes from Eubacterium sp. CAG:786, assembly GCA_000432175.1. Lineage (GTDB taxonomy): Bacteria > Bacillota > Clostridia > Oscillospirales > Ruminococcaceae > CAG-115. Next base: position 8,648 of record HF989446.1, on the reverse strand, counting down.
CGGAACGAGCATTCTCGCGGGGACCTCATTAGTATATCCGGTGCTCTGCGCCGGGAACTTGTTTCCAGTCACCACGCTCACGCCGACGGGGTTTCCGCAGCCCTCGGAATTCAGCGTTATTTCTGCGGGGGCAAGTCCCTCGGAAGCCGCGCGGACCTTTATCTCGCCGGGTTCAAGAGTGCTCT
>HF989446.1:0-8348 GCA_000432175.1 Eubacterium sp. CAG:786 | reverse complement strand
TGCCCGCTCCGGTGACTTCCACACGCACCCTGTTGCGCGCGTTTCCGACGGGAATTCCCGCTGCGTCGGCGACGGAGATCTCAACAAACGCGATGTCCCTGCCGTCCGCCATGATCGTTTCACGGTCGCTGCCGAGAACCACGGAAGCCGGGTCCCCCGGGGTGCGGAGTTCCTCGCGGGATACCTCGTCGCCATTCTCGTTAAAGCCGACTGCAGTTATCACGCCAGCCTCAAACGGGACAACAAAGTGCGCGCGCATTTCGCTGTCAGTTTCAAGGCGCATTTCGTGCGTGCCTATCGTCTTTCCGTTCAGGGAAAGCTCGACATGATGAGCGTTGCTGTATATCAGCACGTCGATATTCTCGCCTGGCATGAAATCCCAGTAGGACGGCACGATGTGCAGGACGTTTTTCTGCTCCGGTGAAAGCCACACGCTCTGATAGAAATAGTATATGTCCTTCGGGAAGCCTGCGGTATCCACAATACCAAAGTAGCTGTTCTTGGTGTTGTACGGGGTAGGTTCGCCGATATAATCAAAGCCTGTCCAGATGAACTGTCCACCGCAGAATTTGCAGTCCCTGTCAAGTCTCCAGGACTTCATCGCGGAAGCCCCCCAGCCCACAACGCTGTTATCCAGCGACGAGCACTGATAGTCCACCCCGGTGAGCGACGGCACATCTGCCGGGAACCTGTAAATTCCCCTTGAACGCACTGCAGAAGCCGTTTCGCTGCCATAGATGAACCAGTCAGGGTGCTTTTCGTGGTGTTCTTCGTAAAGGCGCTCCGTGTAATTATACCCCGCAAGTTTCACTACATCTGTGCATTTAAGCGCATTGTCGTCCCCCATGTAGTTGGAGCCGATGGTCGCTTTTGCATTCCCCTTGGGGTCGTACTTCAGCACATAGCCGTAAAGCCGCCTGGTTATGTCAAGCCCGTGTGGGTCGATGGTGTCGTTTATCTCGTTGCCGATGCTCCACATTATAATGCATGGGTGATTGCGGTCGCGCTCTATCCAGCTTTTCACGTCGCGCTCGGCGTGCTCGACAAAGAAACGGTGGTTATCCATTTCAGTCTTGGGCTTTTCCCACATGTCGAATGCTTCGCTGTCCACCAGCAGTCCCATTTCGTCGCACAGCTGCACAAGCTGTCTTGCGGGCATGTTATGAGAGGTGCGTATCGCGTTCACGCCCATCTCTTTCATGATACGGAGCTGCCTGGTCAGCGCTGCGGTATTCATCGCGGAGCCAAGCGCGCCAAGGTCGTGGTGCATGCAGACGCCGTGCATTTTCACGCTTCTTCCGTTGAGAATGAACCCGTTTTCCGGGTCGAATTCTGCGGTGCGGTAGCCGAAATCCTCGCTCACGCAGTCAAGAAGCTCTTCTCCGCTGTAAAGGCTGATTTTCAGCGTGTACAACATCGGGTCGTCGATATCCCACAGTTCCGGGTCGCTGTTCGTGAAGCTGGTGGCGAATTTCTCAGCACCACCGTCAAAATGCGCTTCAAGACTGCAGCCAGCCGCATTATTCCCATACGGGTCGATGACTTCAAGCGTCATACGTATATCTGCGGGATTACCCACAATATCGGTTTCTACATCGGTCTGCCAGCTTCCGTCGGACTGCTTCTCGGAATGTATATACACCCCGTTTGTTGCAATATAAGTCTGCGGGCGTAATTTAAGCGTAACATCACGGAAGATACCCGCGCCGGAATACCAACGCGTGTTCGGAGCCTCATGCAGAACCCTGACAAGTACCTCGTTCGCGCCCTCGTGCAGCAGGTCCGTTATGTCGAACTCAAACGCGGAATATCCGTATGTCCAGCTGCCGGCTTCCCTGCCGTTGACGAAAACCGTCGTGTTGAAGTACACGCCGTCGAAATTCAGCAGCACCTTGCCGGAAAGCATTTCTGAACTGCATACCAGCGTGCGTTTGTACCAGCCCTCCCCGGTTTCGTAAAGGCGCGTTGCGTCGTTTATAAGCCAGTCGTGCGGGAGTTCCACGTCGTACCAATGTGCAGAAGCAAGCGCGGAAATTTCCGTGCCAGGCCTGCAGAGTGCGAACTGCCAGCAGTCGTTGAAAAGTCTGTTCGTTGCGGTCATTATTTATCCTCCGTATTATAAAGGGCGTTCAGCGTTTCCAGGTACTGCTGCTCCACATCTTTGAAGTCCCTGAATGCGAATTCGGGTTCGGTGATTTTCAACGGCGCCTGGTCAAACAGCGCGCAGCCGCCCAGCGCCAGAAACTCGTGATACAGCATAGTATCGTCTATCCTGCCGACTTCCGACATCACCGCGGTATCGTCAGGGTCGATGCCGAACCGTCTGTAGATGGTATCCTGCAGCCGCTTTTCAATCACGCGGTATTCCGGCAGGCCAAGCTTCACCGGACGCGTAATGTCGGATATGTAGGCTTCGCTGGCGTCATGCAGCAGGCATGCCAGGCGCGTTGCCCGCGGAAGCCCGGCGGCTGCCGCTTCCGCTTCACACGCAAGGCAGTGCTGCCCCACCGAATAAAAACAGCTGAAATGCCCGTTCGCCCTGCACAGCAATGAAAGCGCATGCGCGATATCCTCAGCGCGGATATCCTCCGGGTGCGGTTCCAGCGGGGAAAAGAATACACCTGTCCAGGTGCGTATCAGTCTTTTGTCAGTCATCGGCACGCTCCGTTTAATCGTTTACATTAAAGGTAAATCAATATCCGTCCCGTGTCCGCAGGACGGATAATTCTTTTATAAAGGTACTATCTGCAGTTCATCGCCGATCACGCAGACCTTTGAACGGGTGTTCACCTGGGTCACATCAAGCGACAGGTAATTTATACAGAAATGGCACCCCGGGTATATCGTTCCCCCGACTTTTGCGCAGAGGTCATCGCGGTGCTTCAGGTCGGCGTCAAGCTGGGATATAAGCTCCTCAAGCTCCTTGCAGCGGACGGAATAGAACACCTTGTTCTGCGTTTCTGTCTTCATCTGCTTGCTCTGCACGTCGGTAAGCTTTCCTCCCTGGCGCTTTTTGCGCGTTTTAAGGAACTCAACGTTCTTGTTAGCCTGGCTGAATGAAGCCTTTGCCGCAGCAAGTTCCGCTTCTGCCTCGCGCTTTCTCGCGCAGGTCACAGAGCCGTCGCCGATATTTATCTCGGTGGAAGTGTACTTCTCAGAACCTATGACACCGGCTGTGACATTCTTCATGCTGGTTATCTTGCCGCCGGAAATAACGCCGGTGCGGCCCTTTGCGATGAGTTCCCCATAACAGAACACGGTGCAGAACGCAAACTGCGCAGACTCCACCTTACCCCCGGCCTTTATGTCGCTGTTCTCGCAGAAGCCTATGGAAGCATCGCCGCCGCATTCAACATGGCTGCTTATAGCGCCTCCGTTGACGACGATATTTCCGCCTGCGGAAAGATTTGAGCTGAAAACGGTGCCCTCAATGTGGATATTACGCCCAGCCTTTATGGAGAAGCCCTCCATGACGTTGCCCTTTATGAGCACGTCGCCGTCGAAGTTTATATTCCCGACGGAAATGTCAAGGTCCGACTTGACTGTAACGGTGTCCTCGACATTGAAGCAGCCGGTTCCGTACAGAATGTGACCGCTGCATGCGGCTACTATCTGCTTTCCGTCCGCAGTCATCAGGGTGTTCTTGCCTACTGTGATGTTCGGCATGGTGCCCGGTTCTGCCTTGATCGCCCTGCCGAAGATGTTTATACCGGGCTCTCCGGGCGTAGGGGGCGTGATATCAGCAATGATGTCGCCCTTTTTTATCGGGACGATTATATCAAGCTCCCTGAAATCGGCAATGCCGAATTCGTCGTATTTCGGCTTCGGAATACGCTGCTTTTCAAAGCGGAACTTTATCGAACCGTTCTCACCGCGCTTTGGTGGAATGGCTCTCGCAACGCATATTGGAGTATCGTATACCTTGCCCTCCACCATGTCCTTTACGTCAAGTTCGTCTATCCCCGTTGTGATGCCCTTGCGCGCTAGTTCAGCCATCACCAGCTGATATGTGATGGGTCTGCCGCCATTCAGCGGTTTGTGGAGTATCATGTTTGCCGTGTTGCCTTCCGGGTCGAAGGTTATTTCTACAGAGCCGTCAACAGCCTCTTTTTTCTCGCTGGTCTTTTTGACCTCGGGCTGCTTTGGAGGTTCAGCGCCAGGAGCGTTCATGCGCATTTCGCTGTCACTGCGGCGGTATTCCTCCATTGCTCTGCTCATTCTTTCCTGAAATTGTGAATCAAATGCCATTCTGCCACCGTCGTTTCCAAATAAGCTTATGTTATCATTTTACAGCATCTGTCTATATGTTTATGAAATGCTGATATGTATATGCCATATTTATTATAGCACATCTCCACCAAAACTTCAATACCTTGATAAAGTTTTTTTGTAGAAAGGCAATAACGCAGCCCCAATGTCACACAAAAATCCCCCGGCTGTCCGGGGGAGAATTTTATTTCTTTCTGGTACTTTTCTTTTGAGAAGTTGCGGGCTTCTGACTGGGAGTTTCTTCCGCTGCTTTTTCAAGAGACCCGTCCTTTTCAGCTTCTTCGGCTTCAACGACAGATATTGACTCCTCGCTGTCGGGTTCTTCCTCGTAGCCGTCAAGGAACAGCGAAGTATCCCCTGCGTACTCGGTAGTCTTGCCGGGCATGTTCTTTTTCTTGAGCCTATCGGTGACGAATTCCGCAAAGAGCATATAAATCACTGCGAATACCGGCACGCCAAGAAGCATACCCGGAACGCCGAACAGATTGCCGCCGACGGTGATCGCAACAAGCACCCAGATCGCGGGCAGACCCATGGATTCACCGAACAGATGCGGCTTGATGACGTTACCGTCGAGCTGCTGCAGGACGAGCACGTAAAGCCCGAACCATATCACCTTGACAGGGTCCACAAGGAGTATAAGCACACCACAGGGAATAGCGCCGATGAACGGTCCGAAGAACGGAATAAGGTTCGTGACGCCGCAGACCACTGCAATGAGCATAGGATAAGGCATGTCGAGCACCAGCATTCCCACAGCCATGACCGCAAAAATGATAATCGCGTCGATAAGGTTGGAAATGATGTAGTTCTTGAATATACCGTTGCTCTTACCGGCAACGTGGAACACGCGCTGGCAGGTGCTGTTCTTGAAGAACGCGAAGAAGATCTTCTTGAGCTGAGCCAGCAGTCTTTCCTTGCTGAAAAGCAGGTAAATCGCGATGATAAGACCTATAACAACGTTTTTCAGTCCTGTGAGAAGTCCGGCTGCAAAGCTGAGCACTCCGCTGGCGATATCGCCTGCCATCGGCTGAAGCATCGCTGAAAGCTTCTGCACGAACGAACCTATCTCGTCAAAGCTGTCTGAAATAAGCCCCGCGATATCCTTGTTGTTCGCAAAGAAATCCGACAGGAACGCGTCAAGCTTCTTGATATAGCCGGGCATCTGGTCGGCTAGGTCGATAAGGCTCTTGGCAACGCTCGGGACTACCGCGATGCATATTCCGGTCAGGATAGCAAGTACAACGATATAGGATATCGTGACTGAAAGCGCCCTGGCTGCAGTGCGGCGTCTGCTGAGCTTTTTCTCAAGCGGTACCGTCCGCTTTTCCAGAGCCCTGACTACGGCTGTGTCCCCTGCCTTGGTCTCTGCAAGCTTCTGCATGACGATGTTCTTTTCTGGCGGCGGGTCGTTCACAAGCTTGCGGAAAAACGTCCTTTCTATCCACATCACCAGCGGGTTAATGATATACGCGATAACAACGCCGCATATTATCGGCGCGGCAACTGTACCTATCCACGAAAATCCCTTTGAAAAGGAATCGAACCGGAATACAAACACGATGAACAGCACGGTAAGCGCTATAACTACAAGCGCATAGGTCGCTATCGTCGTGTACTTCTTGTTCCATTTAATCTTCAATGGCTGCCTCCTTTGGCTGAATAACATATCAATTTATTTTAACATATTCTGTTTATTCTGTCAACATAAATTCCTTATATTTTTGAATATCAGCTCATATTTTACATATACTTAACACAGCCACGTTTCTTTACCTTATTTCAAGGTCATATGTATCATTTGAGAGACAGTTTCATTTTATCACAAGTCAAAGTCTGGGAATATATGTAAGCAAAACGAAAAAATATTATATTTGATGTACTTTGCATGTCACATAGTGCTTGAGTATATCCTATAATAAAATATAGTGCAATACCGACCAGGTGTTCTTACATAACTGTAAAAGTAAACGAAAAGGAGATACCCAATGTTTAACAACCGCACAACAGACGGGAGGAATAACCTCTGCGGACTTAATGTCGCCAAATACAGAAAGGCGCTCAAGATATCACAGCGTGAACTTGCCGACAGACTGCAGGTCATCAACCTCGACATCGACAAGAATGCCGTTCAGCGTATAGAGTCCGGTCAGAGATTTATCACTGATATAGAGGTCATCGCCCTTGCAAAAGTTTTCAACGTAACTGTAGAGCAGCTTCTCACCGTTGACTGAACCTTGTTTTGATATACCACCCCGGATATCCGGGGTTTATTTTTTTGCAATGCTGCGCCTGTCTTTACGCTATGCTGGCTCAGGGTATTTACAAAATGTGCAGAAAGTGCTAAAATATAATCATCAATAAAAAAGGCGGTATTTACGATGAACAACTCCAGTTGTCCAGTGGCAAAAAAATGCAGCGGCTGCCAGCTTTCAAACCTGACTTACGAACAGCAGCTTGAATGGAAAATGAAAGACCTCAATGGGCTTCTCGGCAAATATGGGAAAGTTCTGCCTATAATCGGAATGGACAACCCCACCGGGTATCGCTGCAAGGTCCAGGCTGTATTTCGCAGCGACCGCAGCGGGAAAATAATCTCGGGAGTGTACCAGTCCTCGCGCAACGGTATCGTCGGAATAAACCGCTGCATGGTGAACGACCCCAGGGCCGACGAAATTATAGTCGGAATCCGCGAACTGATGGCGTCGTTCCGCATTCGCCCGTGGGACCCGGGAACCGACCGCGGTTTCGTCAAGCATGTGCTCGTCCGCGTTGGCAGGAACACCAGGGAGATACTCGTCAACATCGTCGGCGCTGTGCCGATGTTCCCGAAAAAGAGAGATTTCACGGCGGCGTTGGTGAAGCGGTTCCCCGATATAAAAACGGTGACGTTTTCAGTCAACCGCAGCCCGGATTTCCTTACCCTGGGCGACCACGCGGAGGTTCTTTTCGGCGACGGGTACATCATTGATGAGATTTGCGGGAAGAAGTTCCGCATTTCCCCGCAGTCTTTCTACCAGGTCAACCCCGCTCAGGCTGAACGCCTTTATGACTACGCGATAAAAGCCGCGAAACTTTCCAAAAACGACGTCATTCTCGACGCATATTCCGGCACTGGTACCATCGGTATCATCGCATACGACCATGTGAAAAGCGTTCAGGGCATCGAGTTCGTAGGTTCCGCGGTGCGCGACGCAGTACAGAACTGCAAGCTCAACGGCATCACGCGGAATGCTGCATTCAACCGCGGGGACGCCGGGGAATTCCTGCGGGAACGAGCTAAAAAGGACGCCTGCTATGACGTGGTTTTCATGGACCCGGCACGCGCGGGCGCGGATAAACAGTTTCTGCGGGCGCTCTGCTCCATCAAACCGGGACGCATCGTGTATGTTTCCTGCAACCCCGTCACGCTCGCCCGCGACCTCAGGGCGCTCACCAAATACTACAATGTGGATAGCATTCAGCCGTTTGACATGTTCCCGTTTACCAGGCACGTTGAGTGCGTGGTTGCGATGTCAAGGAAAGCGGAGTAAATCGGGGTATTTGGCTTAACGGTGCGGTTTGTGCGTGTTGGGCAGGATGTACTGTTTTGGTGGAATATGGTGATTTGGCGTATAGGGGAATATGTCTGCGGTGACAGCAGTTTCGCAGCGATACACGGCGGTGGGGTCGGGTGTGCGGAAGTGCTGTGTTGGTGGGCAGGAGAGATGTTAACCTACTTTTGAAATAGTTTCTTAATAAATATTTAAGTTTTCTGCTAATAGTGGTCAATAATATCTTCATTTGTTTCTTTAATATTTCTTTTAAGTGTAGAAAGAGGGTTTTGAAAGTGTGTATTTATTTAGGAGATTCAACGGATTTAACTTATTATACGCAAGAGCATGTTTTGCCAGCAGCATTAGGGTGTTGTACAAAGTTAGAAAAAGGTGTTGTATCAGATCAGGCGAATGAATATTTTTCGCCTATAGAACGAGATGTTATTGAACATTCCTCCATTCAAATGTCAAGAATATTATTTGGTCCTGGTAAGCGAGGTAAATTAGCAGAAAAATATGCATCAACTTCAGAAGTATCAGTTG
>HF989445.1:16818-20620 GCA_000432175.1 Eubacterium sp. CAG:786 | reverse complement strand
CGAATTCCGAATTGAACCGCGGTTCGGAATTACCACGCGTCACGATTTAAAATCTCAAATTATCCCTTAAGTTTATTGCCGTCGCTGAATGCCGTGCCTACCTTTTCGCCGATCACGCAGTATGCGTTGTTCACCGGGTCGAAGGTGATGGGGCGCAGCTTTGCAGGGTCTATCTTTCCGTCGGTGAGTACGCTCTCATCGGCGCTGACGTTGACTATCTCGCCTATCATTATCATGCTTTCCTGATCGTAACTCTTCAGCCTGCACTCAACAGACATGGGGAGTTCGTCGATGACCGGCGCGTCAACAAGTTCCGACTTTGTGGTGTGGAAGCCCGCTTTCGCCAGCTTGTCCGGCTCCTTGTTCGCGGAAACCAGCCCCACGTAATCACACGCAGCTACATGCGCTTCGTCTGCCATGCTGACCGTAAACGCCTTCTTCGCGAGAATGTTCCTGACGGTCTTGTGACCCGCGCTCAGGCACATGGAGATCTCACGGTCGCCACAGATTCCCCCCCATGCCGCGTTCATCGCGTCGGGGTTTCCGTTTTCGTCGTAGCTGGCAATTATGAACACCGGCTGCGGATATGTGATGGGCTTTGCTCCAAAATTCTTTCTCATAGTATTACCTCCTGTAATATTTCTGATGCATTAGCCGGAAAGTATCGCGGTTTGCCCGCTGATTTCCCGGTTCCGGGGACGCGCTGAATAAAGCGCAGCATAACAAAATCAAACGCGTGAGCGCGCTTGTTTGAACGTGGCAATTTTGTTTTATTCAGCGTTTCTTTAGCTTTATTATATACCATGGAGTGCGCTCCAAGTCAACAGGTCAAGGCAATATTTCACAGAATTTTCATGCAGGTATGCAATAGCGCGCGATTACCGCTGCTAATTTTCAAAAAACACTTGTATAAATCGACGTTTTGTGCTAAAATAAAAGAGTATATTTAATACTTAATCCCCGAAAAGACAACAAGGAGAAACAACTATGTCAAGAGATTATTCCACCTACGAAAGCCCTTTCTGCACACGCTATGCCAGCAAGGAGATGCAGTACATCTTCTCTGCAGACAAGAAGTTTTCCACATGGCGCCGTCTGTGGGTAGCCCTCGCACGCGGTGAGATGAAGCTCGGCCTGCCCGTCACCCAAGAGCAGGTAGACGAGCTTGAAGCGCACATCAACGACATCAACTACGATGTAGCTGAGGAGCGCGAGAAGCTGGTACGCCACGACGTAATGTCCCATGTTTACGCATACGGTCAGCAGTGCCCCAAGGCAAAGGGAATCATCCACCTCGGCGCTACTTCCTGCTATGTCGGCGACAACACCGACGTCATCGTCATGCGCGACGCTCTCCAGCTGGTGAAGAAAAAGCTGCTCAATGTCATCAACAACCTCGCTGGCTTCGCGAATGAGCACAAGGACCAGCCCTGCCTCGCTTACACACACCTCCAGCCCGCGCAGCTCACCACCGTCGGCAAGCGCGCTACACTGTGGATAAACGAGCTCATGATGGACCTTGAGGAGGTCGAATACCGCATAGCTAATCTTAAGCTTCTCGGTCAGAAGGGAACCACAGGCACACAGGCAAGCTTCGTTGAACTCTTCAAGGGCGACAGCGCAAAGATAAAGGCGCTCGAAAAATCCATCGCTGAGGAAATGGGCTTCGAAGCCTGCGTACCCGTCAGCGGTCAGACATATTCCAGAAAGATGGACAGCCAGGTGCTCTGCACCCTCGGCGGTATTGCACAGAGCTGCTCCAAATTCAGCAACGACCTGCGTATCCTCGCGAACTTCAAGGAGATGGAAGAGCCGTTCGAAAAGAACCAGATAGGTTCCTCCGCAATGCCCTACAAGCGCAACCCCATGCGCGCCGAGCGTATAACCTCCCTCGCAAGATACGTTATGATAGACACGCTCAACCCCGCTTTCACAGCAGGCACACAGTGGTTCGAGAGAACCCTCGACGACAGCGCAAACAAGCGTATTTCCATGGCTGAGGGCTTCCTCGGCGTGGACGCTATACTCAACATCATGATAAACATCACCAACGGTCTGGTGGTTTACCCCAAGGTCATCGAGCAGCGCGTAATGCGTGAGCTTCCGTTCATGGCGACCGAGAACATCATGATGCGCGCCGTTGAAAAGGGCGGCGACCGTCAGGAACTCCACGAGGCCCTGCGCAAGCACAGCATCGCGGCTGCGGCAGTAGTCAAGGAGCAGGGCGGCGAAAACGACCTCGTAAAGCGCATCGCGGCAGACCCGATATTCAAGATAACCGAAGAGGAAATAATGTCCGTGCTCAAGCCCGCGCACTACACAGGCCGCGCTCCCGAGCAGGTAGAGGAATTCCTCAGGGAATGCGTATGGCCGGTGCTTGAAAAGAACAAGGCTCTTCTCGGCGAACATGTGGAGCTCAGCGTATAACAGGAGCAGAAACAGTTGAAAAAATGGCTCTGTCCCCCTGCGTTTAACGTGGGAAGCAATGAAATAACCGATCAGTTCGGGGAACTTCTGGGCGGCATAATGCTCAGCCGCGGAATAACCACCCTTGACAGGGCGCGGGAATTCTACGGCTGCAGCAGCCTTTCAGACCCCATGCTGATGAAAGACATGGAACCGGCAGTTGAAACGATCCGTCTCGCCCTCGACGAGGGAAAGAAGATCACCGTCTACGGCGACTACGACTGCGACGGAGTTACCTCCACCGCGATGCTCTACGGCTATCTTGAAGCCATGGGCGCCGATGTGGAATACTACATACCCGACCGCAGCGAGGGCTACGGCATGAATATCCCGGCGCTGGAAAAGGTACTCGACCAGGGCACGGAGCTCATCATCACCGTAGACAACGGCGTTTCTGCGGTGGAAGAAGCGGAATATATCCGCAAACGCGGCGCTCGGCTGGTAATAACCGACCACCACCAGCCCCCGCAGGAACTCCCCGTGTGCGAGGCGTGCGTTGACCCGCACCGTCCCGACGATAATTCCCCGTTCAAGGAGCTCTGCGGCGCGGGCGTTGTGCTGAAGCTTCTCTGCGCGCTGGAGGAGGACGAGGAATTCGTCATGGAACAGTACGCGGAACTTGCGGCGATAGGCACGGTGGGCGACGTCATGCCGCTCGTCGGTGAGAACCGCTATATCGTCCGTCGCGGTATCGAGGAAATCCGCAGCAGCCAGAACATCGGTGCAGACCGCCTGCTGCATTCCTCTGGGGTATCGCCCGAGACTGCGGACGCCGCCACGATAGCCTACACGCTCTGCCCGCGCATCAACGCCGCCGGCAGAATGGCAGGCGCTGACAAGGCTGTGCAGCTTCTCATGACAGAAAGCCCCGAGCAGGCTTCCCTGCTGTCAGAGGAACTCAACCTCGTCAACGAACAGCGCCGCGCCGAAGAGACCCGCATCATGCAGGACGTTGAACAGCAGCTGCGCGCCGACCCGCGCATTCTCAAGGAACGCGTGCTGGTGGTTTCCGGCGAGGGCTGGCACCATGGCGTTATAGGCATAGTCGCGGCAAGGCTGCTGGAGAAATACGGCAGACCCGTGCTCATGATATCCTCTGAGAATGGGGAAGCACGCGGTTCCGCGCGCGGCATCGACGGTTTTTCTATCTACAGGCTGCTGGATGGCTGCAGCAGGGTGCTGACGAAATTCGGAGGGCACCCCAAAGCCGGCGGCTTCTCGCTGCCTGCGGATAAGGTGGAGGATTTCCGGCAGATGGTGTATGCATTCTGCCGCGAGAAATACCCCAAAATGCCGGAATACACCGTCAGCGCCGACATGGAGATAACCGGAGAGA
>HF989445.1:12664-16582 GCA_000432175.1 Eubacterium sp. CAG:786 | reverse complement strand
GAAATTCCACCCCGAACAGGGCAGCGCGGTGGATATCATCGCCACTGCGGAGCTGAACGAGTTCCGCGGGGTGAAGTCAGTCACGCTGAAAGTGCAGGAAATGCGCCCCTCCGGCTTCCGGGAGGACAGGTTCTTCGCGGCGCAGCGCACCTATGAGGAGATATCCCGCGGGGAGGGCTGCGACAGCCGTCTGGCTCCCAGGGTCATTCCCGACAGGACCGCGCTCATGGCAGCCTACGACCTGCTCAGGAAGCACGGCGGCGTCATGTCCGCAGAGGATATGTGCGTTTACGGCGGCAGCGGGCTTAATTACTGCATGCTGCGCATAGCGCTGGATACGTTCGCTTCGGCAGGAATGGCCGAGCAGTCCGCGGACGCGGGTGAAGTACGTCTTATACCTGTTTCGACGAAAACAGACCTGATGGCTTCGGGGTTCCTTGCAGAACTTCGCAGGACCTTCGGGATACAATAAAAGCAACTCAAACTTAACGAGGAGTGATCGGTATGACCGGTTCTACAGTAAAAACATTCGACCAGCTGGTGGAAAGGATAAGGGCGAGCGAAAAGCCCTATGACCTTGAAAAGATAACCCAGGCTTACAAGGTCGCAGAAAAGGCGCACGAGGGGCAGAAGCGCACCTCCGGCGACCCGTATATCACACACCCGCTGGCTGTCGCGGCCATCCTGCTGGATTACTGCATGGATACCGACACCATATGCGCGGCACTGCTGCACGACACCGTGGAGGACACCGACGTCACCCTCGACGACCTGCGCAAGAAATTCGGCGAAGATGTTGCGCTGATGGTGGACGGCGTTACAAAGATAGGTCTTGTGCCGCTGGTCTCCAAGGAGGAACAGCAGGCCGAGAATATCCGCAAGATACTCATGGCGATGTCAAAGGATATCCGCGTGATAATCATAAAGCTTGCGGACAGACTGCACAACATGCGCACACTCGCCGCAAGACCCCCTGAAAAGCAGCGCAAGACTTCCCTCGAGACCATGAACTTCTACGCCCCCATAGCCCACCGGCTGGGTATGAGCGACGTTAAGGAAGAGATGGAGGACATCGCGATACATTACCTCGACCCCTACGGCTGCAAGGAAGTGGAAGAGCAGATAGCGCTCCACAAGGAGGAGCGCGACGCGTTCATCGAAAGCATAAAGCAGCGTATCCGCGAGCGTATCTCCGACATCAAGCCGGAGCCGATAATCGAGGGGCGCGTGAAGTCCATCTACAGCATCTATAAAAAGGTGTACGTAAAGAACAAGCGCTTCGACGAGATTTACGACATCTATGCGGTGCGTGTTATCGTGCAGTCCGTTATCGAGTGCTACAATGTGCTGGGCGTGATACACGACATGTTCCGTCCTATCCCCTATCGCTTCAAGGACTACATCGCAACGCCGAAACCGAACCGTTATCAGTCGCTGCACACCACCGTCATCGGGCGCGAGGGTATCCCGTTTGAGGTGCAGATACGCACCGTCGAGATGCACAACACCGCGCAGTACGGCGTTGCCGCCCACTGGAAGTACAAGGCAGGCATAAACGGCAATGTTTCCGGCGAAAAGCGCTTCGACTGGATACGTCAGCTGCTGGAGCGCCAGCAGGAAGCCGACGACGTTGAAGCCATCGCCGACGCAATAAAGACCGACCTCGCACCCGACGAGGTGTTTGCATTCACGCCAAAAGGCGACGTTATTTCACTGCCCATGGGCGCCACCGTGCTGGATTTCGCGTATTCCATACACACCCAGGTCGGCAACAAAATGACCGGCGCCAAAGTCGGCGGCAGAATGGTGAGCTTCGATTATCAGATAAAGACCGGCGATATTGTCGAGATACTCACCTCCGGCTCGCCGAATTACGGACCTAACCGCAACTGGCTCGAAATAGCACGCACCACCGAGGCAAAGAGCAAAATACGCAGCTGGTTCAAGAAAGAATGCCGCGAAGAAAACATCGAGCGCGGCAAGGAAGAGCTTGAGCGCGAATTCAAGCGCAACAACATCGCGATAACCCCGGAGATACTGCAGTCGTCCGCGCAGCGCCAGCGGCTCGGCTCGGTGGACGACCTGTACGCCGCGATAGGCTACGGTGGAGTTTCCCTGTCGAAGATAGTGCAGCGCATCAAGGAAGAGCAGATGCGCAGCCACAAGGAGCAGCAGGCAGTACAGCAGGCGGCCGCCGACCCTGAGGAGACCATCAACGAAACCAACCGCCGCAGCCGCAGCAAGGGCATAATCGTCGAGGGCGTGGATAACTGCCTCGTGAAATTCGCACAGTGCTGCAACCCGCTGCCCGGCGACCCGATAATCGGCTTTGTCACCCGTGGTTTCGGCGTTTCTATCCACAAGCAGGACTGCATAAACGTCATCAACAACATGGACAACCCCGACAACAAGGACCGCTGGATAAAGGCAAGCTGGGCAGGCGTTGACGATTCCACCTACCGCGCCACCATCGACGTCATCGCCGAGGACAGGATAACCATTTTCGCGGATATCACGACAGCGATAGCCACCAACCACATTCCACTGCACGAGATGAACGCCCACCACCTGAAAAACGGCAACATGAACCTCGTCGTCACCGTCGAGATAGCCGGCATGGAGCAGCTCTCAAACGTGATGAGCAGGCTGCAGAAGATACCCGGCGTAATCTCGGTGGAGCGCACCGGCAAGCAGTAACGGAGGTAACGCATGCAGATATATCAGCTGCCCCTCGGGGCTTTGCAGACCAACTGCTACATCATTCCCGGGGAGGATTCACGGGCTGTGGTCATCGACCCGGCTTCCGTCACCGAGGTGGAGATGTTCCTGAATACGCACGGGCTTTCCCTCGGGACTATCATCGTCACCCACGGGCACTACGACCACTTCGCGGGGGCGGCGATACTGAGCGAAAGCTCCGGCGCAAGGATACTCGCGAGCGCGCCGGACGAGCAGATGTATTCCAGCGCTGTGAAATGCTGGGCTGATTTCATGCCGGTGGAATTCCACCCGATAAAGCCGGATAAGCTGTTCTCAGACGGTGATGAATTCACCGCAGAGGGGCTGAAATTCCGCGTGATGGCAGCCCCGGGGCACACAGCGGGCAGCTGCCTGCTGTTCATGGAAAACGACGGCGAACAGGTGATCTTCTGCGGGGACGTGGTATTCCTGATGGGCGTCGGCAGGACGGACGGCTTCTCGGGCAGCACCAGGGATATGCTTGACAGCCTGGAGAAAATTGCAAAGCTCCCCGGGGACTACAAAATATACCCCGGCCACGGGAGCACGACAACGCTCGGCTACGAACGGGAAAACAACCCATACATCGCAAGATATACAGATCAACGATAAACGGGGGTGCGGATATGATAACCGAACAGAACTGCACGATGCTGTGCGATTTTTACCAGCTGACCATGGGCAATGGCTATTTCAGAACAAGACACGCCGACCGCATCGCGTATTTCGACGTGTTCTTCCGCAGGGTGCCGGACGGCGGCGGCTACGCCATCTGCGCCGGGCTGGAGCAGGTGATAAACTACATCCAGGGACTGCGTTTCTCTGAGGAAGATATACAGTACCTGCGCTCAAAGGGCATCTTCGGCGAGGATTTTCTCCAGTATCTGCGGGATTTCAGGTTCACCGGTGATATCTGGGCTGTCCCCGAGGGGACCCCGGTGTTCCCGTCAGAACCGCTCATCACGGTGCGCGCTCCCGCTATACAGGCGCAGCTTATCGAAACCATGCTGCTTCTGCTGGTGAACCACCAGTCCCTTATTGCGACCAAGGCGAACCGAATAGTCCGCGCTGCACAGGGTCGTGCGATATCGGAGTTCGGCTCACGGCGCGCACAGGGCGCCAGCGGTGCGGTGCTCGGCGCGAGAGCCGCTTATATAGGCGGCTGCGCAGGCACGGCAT
>HF989445.1:10430-12617 GCA_000432175.1 Eubacterium sp. CAG:786 | reverse complement strand
GAGTCCCCGCGACTGGTACCATGGCACACAGCTGGGTGCAGATGTTCGACACCGAACTTGAAGCCTTTGAAAGCTACTGCCGCACCTACCCCGACAGCTCCACGCTGCTGGTGGATACCTACAACGTGCTCAAAAGCGGAGTCCCCAACGCGATAAAGGCGTTCGACAACGTGCTCAGACCGCTGGGCAAGCGCCCCCGCGGTATCCGGCTGGATTCCGGCGACATCGCGTATCTCTCCATTGAAGCGCGCAAAATGCTCGACGAAGCCGGCTACCCGGATTGCAGGATAGTGGCTTCCAACAGCCTTGACGAGCATATAATCACCGACCTGCTGCACCAGGGCGCGAAGATCGACCTTTTCGGCGTCGGCGAGAGGCTCATAACCGCCAGCAGCGAACCGGTGTTCGGCGGCGTATACAAGCTTGCCGCAGTAGAGGAAAACGGCGTTATCACGCCGAAAATCAAGATATCCGAGAATGTGTCGAAGATAACCAACCCGCATTTCAAAAAGCTTTACCGCCTCTACAGCAAGCAGACCGGAAAGGCTATCGCCGACCAGCTGTGCGTACACGACGAAACCATTGACGAAACAAAGCCGCTGACAATATTCGACCCGGATTTCACCTGGAAAAAGAAGCGGCTGACCGATTTCACCGCGCGGGAACTGCAGGTGCAGATATTCCGCGGTGGAGAGCTGGTCTACGAAAAGCCGTCCCTTGAGGAAATACGCGCCTACTGCGCGCAGCAGCTGGACACCCTGTGGGGCGAGGTGCTGCGCTTCGAAAATCCGCATAACTATTACGTTGACCTGTCGAAGAAGCTGTGGAACATCAAGCAGGAACTTCTCGGCAGCAAGGGCAGGGGGGACAACAGTTGACACTGTGCGATGCCGTTAATGACTTCCGCGGAAAGCTGACCCGCGGCGGCCGCGACACCCGTTACTGCACCTTTGCTCCCCCGGAGGGGACCGTCGGCGTTATCGACCTCTCCGCAGAGGGCGACGGCAGCCGGGGCATCGCGTTCCTCACCGACAGAATGATAGTAAAGCTGGGCGCGGACGCACAGCAGATGTATTACCGCAATATCCGCGTCACTGAGATACTCCCCGGGTACGAAACGCCGTTCGAGGACGAACTCGTGATGGCTTCCCCCACGGGCAGCATTCGTATATCTGACTGCGGGCTGAATAAGTTCTTTCTGCGGCAGCTGATAAACACGCTGTGCCGCATGAGCAACACCATGAAAGACGCTGACCGTGACGAACTGGAAGCGCAGCTCACCGCAGAAGCGCTGGAATACTACGGCACGCCCCGCGATGCAGCACAACCGCAGATACATCCTGAGAATCCCGCTGTTTCCATCGCGGCGACCGCTGCGGTGCAGGAAATAGCGGCAGCAAAAAAAGCGGCGATGGCGGCAGTCCCGGGTAATTCCATCGAGATACCCGAGAATATCCAGTGGATAAGCGGAAAGCACGACCCCCTGCCGGAGCCTGCGCCTTCCCCCGCGCCCGTTGCCGACTGCCCTGACGACCTCGAGGACATGACCCGGGAACAGACCATGGACTACCTGCTGAGTTCCATAGCCGAGATAAATTCCGAGCCTGACGGGGAGCCGATGGAAGAACCAACAGAAGCGCCGCGACCGGCGCAGCCCGAGCCAGTACCGACACCCGTTCCGGAGCCGGAACATTCCGCAGCGCTGACAAGGGAGCCGGACAGCCCCGACATCTACATAATTGCAAGCCGTCGTATCCGCGAACTCTGCGAGGACGGGCGCCTGACCATGGAACAGGTGAATTCTGCGGTAAAGGAACAGCTTGTGTCCGCATCCGAGGTGTATTCCGCGCTGGACGCAAATTCCGCGGCGCTGCCGCCGCTTGTCAGAAAGCATGCAGCCGCGCTCGCCCATGCAGCCGACCATCTCACGGATTACTTTTCGCTGGGAGAGGATATCGCGGCGCGGGTGATGTTCTTCATGCTTTATCAGATGCTCTCGTATACTGACAGGATAGTGCAGTCAGACGAAACCAAACAGCGGCTGAATTACTTCTTCGTGCGCTTCGGCGCGGCTGGAATGATACTATCCATGCTGGACGCCAATAACTAGGGACACGCTGAATAAAGCGTCAGACGCGTGAGTATACTCGTTTGAACGGGTCGATTTTGTTTTTTTTAGGGGTTCTC
>HF989445.1:0-10262 GCA_000432175.1 Eubacterium sp. CAG:786 | reverse complement strand
ACCATGTACGCTCCGTTATAAGACAGCGAGTACACGAACGGGTTCCAGCCCTCCGGCGCCCAGCTGCTGAAGAATATAACTCCGCTGATGATGTGGCTCACCATTCTCAGCGCCACTGCAAGGGCAATTCCCGCGATGTAGCCGGGCACGCCTTTCGCGCGGAACATTCCCGCAAGGCCAAGCACCGTGAATGCCGCAAGGTAATCAAACACGACGCACCCCGCAAACGCCACGGGGGTAAGTCCCCAGCCCGCAACACCGGCGATGTCCAATGCCAGCTGACCCAGGGAATATATGAACGCGCACACAGTCCCCCAGCGGCAGCCGTACATTATCGACAGCATGCACACCGGCAGCATGCTGAACAGCGTGACCGAGCCGCCCAGCGGCATCTTCATGACTGTCACCAAACTCAGCACCGTCGAAAGCGCTATCATTACCGCGCTCATTGTGAGCTTCTTTATATCTGGTTTCTTCTGCATATTTTATCCTTCCTTTCACAGTGAGTATACCATATTTTTGCAAAATTTGCAAGCGCGCCGCATTATCGACACTGCCTGCGCATATAATTGACCAAAAACATCATCAGGAGGTAAATATGGACGACATGAAGAAGCTTGTTGAAAAATACAAGCGTGAGCTTATGGAATACAGCAAGGCGGCCGCTCCGGGCAAGCTGGATTTCCCCGAGATGCTGCCGGACGCCCCGGAACAGCCACCCCAGCCGGAACCAGTAACGCAAGTTTCAGCGGAACCGCAGAAATCCCCCGCGGAACAGCCCGCACCCCAGGAGCCCAAAAGACCCACCATCATCGGCTGGTCTGCCAACGATGATATCAGGGACTTCGGCAGGTACTTCGACGACATGACCAGCCAGAAGAATTCCCCCCCTGCCGCTGACGATGATTTCACCACTCTGCCCCCGCAGTTCACCGACGAACCTCCGCAGCTGGACGAAACCAACGAGAACGTTTCCCCGGAGCACAACTCGATAACCGACGAAAACGAAGCGGAACAGCCGTCGGAATTCCGGCGCGAGGGTGAGAACACCACCGCCGACCCGGAGCAGTTCGACAGCATCGGAACTATCCCCGAAAGCGGGCAGAGCCCAGACGAGCAGCTTGGCAGACGCAGCTTTGAGAGACGGCAGAGCGCGGTGAATTCCCCAGAGGACGTGAAGCCGCTTGTCCAGCAGGAAAACGACAACTTCCCCAAAGCGCCGATGGAGCCGGAATACACGAACATGGACGAATTCCTCAGGCTCAACCCCATGCAGGGGACCGTGCGCTTCCGCACCTGCACAGCCAGGAACGCGCTCCCAGTGCCCGGCGCAAGGGTAGTCCTCTTCAAAACCATAGGAGGCAGCCGGCACATTTTCTACGATGTTGTCACCGACATCAGCGGACAGACCGCAACGCTGGAACTTCCCGCGCCGTCCGGCCACCTTTCACAGTCACCCAATGCCCCAATGCAGCCTTATGCGCTTTATGACGCCGATATCACCGCAAAGGGGTATATCCCGGTGTCGGTGCGTTCGCTTCCGGTTTTCGAGGGAATAATTACGATGCAGCGCGCGTCGTTGGTACCTTCAATGGGAACCGACGAAACCACGAACATAACCGAAACAGAACCCTACCTCACGGAGGTGTCCGATGCCTGATTTAGCTACGCCGTCTATCCCAGAGACCATCACCGTCCACCTCGGACCGCCGAATTCCCCGGCAGAAAACGTCACCCTGTCATTTCCGGATTACATCAAGAACGTGGCAAGCAGCGAGATTTACCCCACCTGGCCGGAAGCCGCTATCCGCGCCAATATCTACGCGCAGGTGACTTTCGCGCTCAACCGCGTTTTCACCGAATGGTACCGCAGCCGCGGGTATGATTTCGACATAACCAGTTCCACGCAGTACGACCAGGCGTTCGTTTATGGCAGGGATATTTTCGGCAACATCAGCAATATCGTGAACGAGATATTCAACAACTACGTCATACGCCGCGGGACTGTCGAACCGCTGTTCACGCAGTTCTGCAACGGGACCTCGGTCACATGCCAGGGGCTTTCGCAATGGGGGACCGTTGAACTCGCGAACCGCGGCTTCACGCCCTATGAGATGCTGCAGTACTATTACGGCAACGATATCGACATCGTGCGCAACGCACCGGTGGAACCGTTCATCGGCAGCTATCCGGGGACGCCGTTCGGTATCGGCAGTTCCGGCAACGAGGTTCGCACTATCCAGGTGGAACTCAACCGCATCGCCGACAACTACCCCGCGATTCCCAAGATATCCCCCGCAAACGGCTTCTACCGCGAAAATTCCGCAGAGGCAGTTCGGGTGTTCCAGGGAATATTCGGGCTGCCGCAGACCGGCATCGTAAACAAGGCGACATGGTACCAGATAAAGTACATCTACGTCGCCGTCAAGAACCTCGCGGAACTCACCTCAGAGGGGCTGCGGCCCTCCGAGGTCGAGGGTGGATTTCCCGAGCTGCTGCAGAACGGCGACTATGGGCTGTTCGTCAGCTACCTGCAGTATTTTCTCAACGTCATCGCGTACTTCAACCCGGAGATACCCTCCGGCCCCACTAACGGAGTTTTCGGCGACGAGACCGAGCGCCAGGTAAAGGCGTTTGAGAGCTTCTACGGACTACAGCCCGACGGCAAGGTTGATTTCGCGACCTGGACCTCGATCCAGGAGATATACAACAACATTCTGAACGGACTGCCCGAGGGCTACGCCGGCAACACCGCAGCCCTCTATCCGGGGTATGTGCTTACCCCGGGGATGCGCAACAACGATGTGCTGGCATTCCAGAACTACCTCAACCTCATCGGCAGAACTTACCGCGATATACCGGAAGTTCCGGCAACAGGGTACTACGGCTCGCAGACCGAGGAAGCGGTCCGGGTGTTCCAGCAGCTGTTCGGGCTGCCGGTGTCCGGATTTGTGGGCGCGCCCACCTGGGACGCAGTTTCAAAGGAATACAACTATATCCGCTTCGGCACCCAGAGAACGGGCTGAGCAGCACAAGTTCCTATGTTACAAAAAAATCCCCCCGACCAGCAGCCGGGGGGATCTCATTATATTCAGATGTTGATTACGAATAACGCTTCTGGTACATGAAATCCTTGACTTCCTTTACCACGAACACTGCGATGATTGCAAGGCAGATAATGATGGAGAGGATATACAGTACAGCGGAGACGATGTAGTTGTAACCCTTGTAGCCTTCCTGAACTGCCATGGCAGCTGTTCTTGCACCGAAAACGGTGAAAATGGAAGAGAAGTTGTTGGAAGCAATAAGAATGTACAGCGCCAGTGTACCAAATCTCGTGAAGCCGTAGCCGCACAGCATAGCCATAGCCAGGAACAGCGTCAGACCAGCATAAACGATGATGTACAGATAGTCCATCGCACCAAACTGCAGATAGGAGAATATCAGCTTGTCATACATCAGCACAGCGATCATTGTTACAACGAAGCTGAGCACGATGGAGCCAACGCCGATGAGCAGTGCGACAGCGGGCTTCTTGTTGCTCTCGTCGATCTTGAAGAAGAGCTTCTTGCCCATGTTCTTGTATGCGTAGAATGCAAGTGCAGCGCCTGCAACGCATGCGAGTATCAGGAATACGGTAGCGATCCACCACTTGGAGGTCATACCGTTGTTTGCGAGCCATGCGGTCGCGTTCTCGTCGCCGGACTTTGCAAGAGCCTTGTTGGGGTTGTAGGTCTTAACCACCCATGCAAATCTCTCGATGATGGCAACGAGATCAGTCAGCGCGATGGAAGCGCCGAAAGCAGCGTAATAGATAAGCGCCCACTCGCCCTCGCGTACATAGAGGATAGAACCGATCAGCGCAACGCCGATGAGCAGGAGCAGAATAATTCCCTGCGGGATAGCGGTGTTATTGCTGCCGCCAACCCAGCCGGTGATTATGGACCAGTCGCCGCCCTGCAGTGTAACGCTGCCATAAGCGGAAAGAGCAAACTTTGTGAACACTGCAACTGCAGTCATGCCAACGAACAGGATGCCAGCGGTAACGGCGCGCTTGCGGGTCTTTGCGCGCTCTTCAGCGGTGTGCATCATGTCGTCCGCGTATTCAACCGAGCTCTCATATACGCAGAATGCGCATGCGACAACGCAGATAACAGCGTCGATAATGCCGAACGCCTTGATGGAATTTCTGTAGGTGAGATTAGCAAACGGAATGAGCAGCGGAACCAGACCGATAACAGCCTTGGCGCCGAACACTGCTATCAGATAGGACTTGGCGAACGCAAATCCCTTGTAGTAGCAGAAAGAAAGCACCAGAAGAATACCTGTGATAACAAGATATATCAGTATGATATTAACGATAGTGTCCCACAGGGTGAGAATGATCTGGTTGTTAGCTATCTCAGCTTCAGAAGCGAAAGTCTTGCCGAAAAGCTTAACGATACAAGCCTTGCCTTCTTCGTTATATGTATTGCACTGAGCGTAGACCGGGTTGATGAAAAGCGGCTTCATCACCAGAAAGAACGTAACAACAGCTTCTATAACAGCGAAAACAGCCATGCCGATGCCGATTTTCTTGTACATCGGTGAGGAGTTTCCAGCTGCGGCGTTGTTTACTGCGGCAGATGTCATTGAGTAATTCCTCCCTAAATTCAGAACGGTGCAGGCGCATTTCCCCGGCGCACTGCCCCATGCTATATAATTCTATTAAATTATAACATATTCCCACCGGATTTGCAAGCAGCAGTCCGGAAAATCGCGCATGCGCTTTCACCAAAATTTGTTGAGATTATTTGTGCAAAACACAGATTTTACTACTAATCGTCCACATCTGCCGTGAAAACGTTGCCAACGTCGCTGCCAAGGGAACATGTATATACAAATTCTACAACATCACCCTCATTAAGGGTGAAGTAAGCCGCAGATACGTCGGGAAATTCCCCGTTGACTTTATACAGCCAGCCGCTCAGTTCACCGAAACCGAATTCCTGTATATACCCTATGCCCCGGACATATGTCCCATAAACGCTGCCGGTGTAATCCACGCGCACATGCTGCTCCCTTGCAGCGGCAGTCAGCGCGTCGAATGCCGACGAGCCCTCCTGCAGAGCCACCTCGCACTGCTTTATCACCACGCCGTCAGATGGTATCACGCCGCGCGGGTTTACGTCCTCCGCGATGAGCTCCATATTCGAGAGCGCCGCGGTGCAATCCGCGGAAACCGTCACACGGAGCGGTCCCGCGGCGCCCTGCGCGTAGTATTCCTGCGGGGTGCGGATATCCAGCAGCCACACTCCCCCTGCTGCCGCAGCAAGAAGCAGCGCGGGTATCAGCAGCTTCTTACTGCGCAGGAAAAAAACCACCATGCACGCCGCAGCGCCCGCTCCGAAAAACAGCGAGAGGATAAGCCTTATATGCTTCCCCGTCAGCCCGCTGGTGATTTCCTCCACCGCCTGTGGAACTTCCGCCGCAGCCTGCCCCGTCTGTGCATCTGCGGTTTCGGTTGTGGTGATATCCGCGCCCGGCAGCGCCGATATTCTGCCGAAAAGCGCCTCACCGCGCTCCGAAAGCGCCAGCGCCGTGAATGCTTCCAGCGCCTGGGCAGTGGCTATCGCTGCTTCCAGCGCCTGGGCAGTGTCTATCGCATTCGCTTCCCCGTCGGGGAGGTGCGCATAGCCGCCGTCGCGACGGTATTCCTCCAGCTGCGAAGCGGCTTCCTGCGCCTTTTGGGTATTCCCAACCGCGCAGAATGCAATGACCGCCTGCGCGGTGCTCTCGCAGTTGACCGTGCCCATGGAGGAATATTCGCTGAATGCGCCCAGCCATTCCGCGCCGCGCTTAGCCGCTTCAGACGCTCCATCCGCGTCGCAGCCGGAGAGCGCGTACACAGCCGCAGCCGTGATATCGACGTCCCCGCTGTCGCCTATGAGCGAAAAGCTTCCGTCCGCATGCTGCTGCGACATGATGTGCCCTGCCAGCGACTGCGCGGTGTTGACTGCATTCTCAGGCTGCTCCACACCGGTCACGTTTACTGCGATGAGCGCCCAGATATACGCATTAAAGCCCTGTTTATCCAGTGTTTCGCAGCGGAATGCACCCAGCTCCACCGCGCGGGAAGCGTCGCCGCCTGCAGCCGCTATGCAAATCGCAGAGCGCTGGTATTCCGTCGGGCGCACAAATCCCCCTGACTGCGAAAGCTCCTCTACCCGCTCCTGCATTCCTGCGGCGTATTTCCCGGCGCCGTCTGAGCCGTGCAGCCGCGCCAGGCAGTATGCGGCCCAGTCGGACCTGCCAGGCTCCATGCTATCCCACGGAGAAGCGCCGGTGGAATAATACGACAGGCACTCCTCCGCGCGGGGCTCCCACCCGTCAGCCGGAGCGGAAAAAGCGGTCTGCACCGCTATGAACAATGCAGTGCAGACCG
Source organism: Eubacterium sp. CAG:786 (assembly GCA_000432175.1). Taxonomy (GTDB): domain Bacteria; phylum Bacillota; class Clostridia; order Oscillospirales; family Ruminococcaceae; genus CAG-115. The sequence goes on along the minus strand of HF989445.1, from coordinate 3,838 downwards.
CGAGGATTATCCCGGTTATCTTCTTCATCAATTACTTTCTCTTGCTGAGTGCGATACCAGCGCCAGCCAGCAGTACAACTGCGAATGCAACGGCTGCGCCCTCAACGCCGGTAGCAGGAGAACCCTTGCCATCATCTGCACCGTCAGCGGAAGCGTCGGCAGTTTCAGCGGAAACCTCTGCGGTGTCAGCGGTTTCAGTTGTTTCAGCGGACTCAGCAGTTGCAGCGTCGACGCCAAGCGCGTCAGTCAGGGAAGCAACAGCGTTGTCGATATCCTCCTGTGTAGCCTCGTATTCAGCCAGTACTTCCATAGCGCCGGTGAATACGTATTCGTCAACACCCTCAGCCTCGGAAGCCTCAGCGCAGAGCTTTACAAGGTCAGCCTTCTTTGTTGCTTCCTTGAGTGCAGCAGCGCCGCCCCAGGAGGAGTTGTCAACGCCCAGGTCCGCGCCATAGCCGTATACTGTGAAAGAGAATACTACAACATCGCCGTCAGCGGGGATATAGTCGCCGATGCCGACCTGAGCGTACTCGTCGTTTACAAAATATGTCCAGCCGCTCTCTGCGGTGTAATCCAGCGCGCTGAGGTAGCCCTCTGCGTTTCTGCCGGTCATCTCAGGGCAAACTGCCTTTATAGCCTCGGGGACCTCAGTCTGCAGGTCCTCGTCAGCGAATGCGGTAACGTATGCGCCATAGCCTGTGTCCTCGGTAAGTACCTCAGCGGCATTCTTGAGCAGGTCAAGACCGGTGTCGCCCTCGTGGATAGCTACCTTGCACGGCTCAACTGTGAAGCCCTGACCGATGGTGGACTTCTCAGCCATGAAGTATACATAGCCTGTGGTGTTCTCCTCAGCGGAAACACTGAAGGATACTGCGCTGAATGCTACAGCTGCAGCTGCTACAGCGGATACGATGTTTCTTGTTCTCATTCTTTTATTCCTCCGATAAAATTATGCATGCTGCCGACGGTATGTCAGCGCTATGCCTGCTTGCCGATGGGGCAGGTCTTCCGGCTCGGGATCCGGGCTTTTTCTCTGATACAGCCCCTTGCGGCGCCTGCCTTCCCCAGGAATTCTCCTCAGTGACATTACGACGCGCGCAAAGCTCCCTCACGGCAGCGGGGACTGCTCCGGATTTACACCGGCTTCCGTTTTGCCGCTCGCCTGCAAGCACTATTCATTATATACCATTCTGCGGGAATTGTCAACCTTTCCACAAAAGTATCCGCGAATATTTATGCATCTTAACGACAAAAACGCCCCGACAGTTATCCTGCCGGGGACGATTGGGCAGAATGCATCAGCACCCTGCCCGAAAATCTTATAAAGGTCACCTCTAAAAACCTTGTTTGAGTGAAAATGTGTATAGCACACCGACTGCTTCAGAAAACCTCCTCATAAGGCATACAGCCTTACTTCGTCGGCTTTCATCACATTCGGCGCACTCTACCCATTTTCCCTTTTCAAACCGGTTTTTAGAGGTTCCCTACAGCAGCTTCTTCCCTGTCGAACTCCGCGAGAAGCTCGCCCAGGGTCATAACGCGTAATTCCACGCTGTCCGCGCCGGAGACCCCGACGAGGTACTCACCGCATTCAAGCGCCATTGTATCGCGCATGATGGTGGTATCCGCGCCGCGGAGGTCGTCCGCGATGCCGGTGCCGAGCCGCTTCAGGAACGCCTCCTTCTGCACCCACAGGCGTATGAAATCCTCTGTGGAGTGCACCTGCAACCTTTCACCGTTGCTGAGCACCCTTGAATACAGCCTCTCGCCTACCCTGCGGTCGCGCCGCTCGATATCCGCGCCTATCTCCGCATCACTGAATGCCGCGCATACCGCGCCATTCGTATGCGAAAGCGAGAAGTACACCTCCGCGCCTTTCAGATACGGCTTGCCGAACGCCCCGTGGGAATACCGCAGCCTGCTCCCCGGAATGCCGCTGCGCCTGCTGAGCTCCATTGAGACCAGCAGACCTGCCGCAAGCGCCGACAGCTTATCGCCATCGCAGCGCTTTTTCGCTATCCTGCTGCGACGGAGTTCAGAAACGTGCTGCATGTAGCCCTCCACATCGGAAAAGCTGACGCCGTCGGTGCTGACGACTATCAGATCAGCCGATGCCATACCATCTGCCGCCTGCATAGCCGACCTTCATCTGTGCGGTGTTGCCGCTTGTGATGTACTGAGAAAGGTCAGCGGCTGCGCCTTCGACCTCTACGGATATATCAGCGATATAAGCCTTGGTGATGTCGCCGCAGTCAGCCAGCAGAGCCTTTTCGTCGTCGGTGAGGTCCTTGAGGCAGTCGGTGAGCTTGGTCACCTTTACCTTGACAGCGTCTGCAGCAGCTGCCAGAGTCTTGACATCGACCCCTGCCTCCTTCATCATTGAAGTGAAATACTCGTTGATGAACTGCTCAAAGGTATAGCCGTACTCAGCAAACATAGCGTCGAGCGCTTCTATATAGGACTTGGGGTAAACCTCCTGAAAAGCGCCGTACATATCGCCCTTGAGCGCCTTGTTCATGAAGGTGTTGAGCATCTTTTCGATTTCCTGCCTGTCAGCTTTCGTCGTGTCTGCGGAGTTTTTCTTATTGAGCAGGGCTTTCAGCTTCTTGCAGGAATTCGTGCCCTTTACAGTGACCTTTGCCGCGCTGCCCAGCTTGACGCTCTTGGGTGTGCCGGTTATCTTGCCGCTCTTGGCGATGGTGAAAGTTCCGCCGATGGTAACGGCTGCCTTGTTCTTTGTCAGTTTGATGGTGCCTGAGTCAGAAACGCTGCTGCCCTTTGCGGTAGTCATCTTGCCGGTGACTGTCAGCGTCGCGCCGCTCTTTACAACGAGCTTGCCCTTTACTTCAAGGGTGCCCTTGGAGCCTACCGTGAGCTTGGCGCCCTTGTTGAGCGTAAGCGTGGCGCCCTTGGGAATAGTGACCTTCTTGCTGATGGTTACGCTCTTCTTGAGAACGTACTTCTGACCAGCCTTCATAGTGGTCTTGCCGTCCCATACCTTTGCTGCGGAAGCGCCGTACTCCTGCTCCACAGTGACGGTCTGCGGAATGCTCTCCGCATATACAGCGGTGGAAGCGCCTGCCATGATGACTGCGCTGAGTAAAAATGCCGTGATTTTCTTGAACATATCATTTACCTCCTTGAATTCATATATCAGGCGTTATGCCATGATATCACTTTTCTGCCGGGAAATCATCGCCGGCCGCGGATTTGCGCGCCTGCTTGAACAGCGGGCTTTTTCTTGTGACTACGCGCTGCTGCGCGCCGTCGGGGGTGCAGAGTTCCAGCGTGATCTTCCCGCTTTCCACCCGGGGGTGACGGAGCACGCGCCCGGAGCGCCTTTCCGGCTCCCCGCGGAACGCCGCTATAAAGCTGAATTTCTCGTCCTCATAGGGAACATCACCGCCTTTAAGCTGCTTATGCAGCCTGCTGCGCGGTACTCTCACGGTGAAATGGCACCAGTCGCCCTCCGCAAGCGGACATTCCCCCTCTGCGGGACATGGCGCCGCGATGTGCGCGCCCATTTCAAGGAGCATTCCCCGCGCCGACATTATGCGGGAATACCCCTCAGGGGTGCCCGGCTCCACGATGAGAAGCAGGTTCTGCGTGCTTTCCCACAGGCGCTTTACCGCGGCTTTGCGGGGAACCTCCGACAGTTCGTTAAGGCAGTAGGAGCACAGCACCAGCTCCGCTTTTTCATCGAAACCAGCGGTGATGTCCCCCTGCTTCCACTGCGCGGGAATTCCACAGGCTTCCGTCAGCTGCCTGCCGACTGAGAGCATTTCAGGCTCCCGCTCAATGCAGGTGAATTCCCCGCATTCCGCAGCCGCGAAAGCCG
>HF989444.1 GCA_000432175.1 Eubacterium sp. CAG:786 | reverse complement strand
GGGGTTCGCAGTTCGGGAGGACGAGCGCGGTTTCGAGGACTGTGTTGATGTCCTCGGCAATGACGAATTTCAGATTATTCTTGACTACATCGTCAAGCTCGTCGATATCCGGCTCATTTTCCTTGGGAATGCACACGGTCTTTACGCCGGCGCGGTAAGCCGCCATTGTTTTCTCTTTCAGACCGCCGATGGCAAGGACTTTTCCGCGCAGCGTTATCTCACCGGTCATTGCAACGTCGCGGCGCACGGGCGTGCCGGAAAGCGCGGAAACCAGCGCCGTAGTCAGCGTAACGCCCGCAGAGGGTCCGTCCTTAGGTACTGCACCCTCGGGAGCGTGCACGTGGATATCCTTGTTCTTGTAGAATTCAGGATCGATGTTATATTTCTTTGCAAGGGAACGCGTAAGGCTCACCGCGATTTTTGCGGACTCCTTCATCACGTCGCCCAGGCTTCCGGTGAATTCCGTCTTGCCGGTGCCGTCGAGCACGAGCACTTCCAGAGGCATCATTACGCCGCCAACGGAAGTCCACGCGAGGCCGTTGACCAGACCTACTTCATCGTGCGCCTCAAGGTGTTCGGGCAGATATTTCTTCACACCGAGGAAATCAGTTATATTCTGGTCGGTGACAGTGACTTTCTTTTCACCGGTGAGCAGTTTCTTGGCAGATTTTCTGCAGATATCTGCAATGCTGCGCTCCAGCTTTCTTACGCCTGCTTCGCGGGTGTAAAAGTCGATAACGGAATACAGCGCCTTGTCGCTCATCTTGACTGTAGACGGCTTCTCACCGTGCTTTTTGAGCTGCTTCGGGAGCAGGTGCTTTTTGGCGATGTTGAACTTCTCTTCGCGGGTGTAGCTGGAAAGTTCGATGATCTCCATTCTGTCCAGCAGGGGAGCGGGGATAGTGTCAAGGCTGTTTGCAGTCGTGATGAAGAGCACGTTGCTGAGGTCCAGCGGAATTTCAAGGAAGTGGTCGGTGAATGTCGTGTTCTGCTCGCTGTCAAGTACTTCCAGCATTGCGGAAGCCGGGTCGCCCTTGTAGTCGCTGCCCATCTTGTCGATCTCGTCCAGCAGCATAACGGGGTTCATGCTCTTTGCCTGCTTGAGCGCGGCTGCAATACGGCCGGGCATAGCGCCGATATAGGTCTTTCTGTGACCGCGTATCTCAGCCTCGTCATGTACGCCGCCCAGGGAAATGCGCACGTATTTCCTGCCGAGCGCTTCCGCGATGGAGCGACCGATGGAAGTCTTACCAACTCCCGGAGGGCCGTAAAGGCAGATTATCTGCCCCTTGACCTCGGGGGCAAGGGCGCGCACGCTGATTATTTCGGTGATGCGTTCCTTGACCTTTTTCAGGCCATAGTGATCCTTGTCAAGCTGCTTCTGCACCTTGTCGATGTCGAGTTTGTCCTTTGTATAAACATTCCACGGGAGCTCAAGCACGGTATCGAGATAGCCGCGGATAACGCCTGCTTCCTGCGAGGAATAGGACATCTTGACAAGCTTCTGAGCCTCGCCTGTCAGCTTTTCGGTTATTTCATCGGAAAGCTTCAGCGCTTTTATCTTATCTATGTAATTATCCGCTTCTTCCTGGGGATTGTCGCCTTCGCCAAGCTGCCTGTAAATTGCCCGCAGCTGTTCGCGCAGGTAATATTCGCGCTGGTTCTTGTCGACCTGCTCCTTTACCTGTTCCTGGATATCGATTTCAGTTTCGATTATCTCTATCTCAGTTTCCAGCATGGAAATCAGCATCTTAATGCGGTTGAGAAGTCCGTTCGTTTCAAGCAGTGCCTGCTTGTCCTCGACCTTGAGCACTACGTTGAATACCACCTTGTCGAAAAGCTCGGAGCAGTTCTCTTCGGTCATGATGCCCTCGAACAGTTCGCGGGGCATTTTCGGGGATATCTGCGCGTATTCTGCGAAGATATTCTTCAGCGCCCGTGAAGCCGCAGCAGCAGTAGCCTCGCTGAGCTGCATGTTTCTGTTCGGGAGTTCCTTTACCTCAAACTGAAGGTAATCCTTGCCGCCTACGGATTTCACGCGCTTTGCACGGGTGAGACCCTCGACCAGAACGCGTGTGGAACCGTCCGGGGTTGTGAGAAGCTGGCGTACCTCTGCGATAACGCCAACTTCGAACATGTCTTTGAGTTCCGGTTCAGTGAGCGAAGCGTCCTTCTGTGCCACGAGGAAAATGCGTCCGTTGTCCTCGGCAGCAGCCTTGAGCGCATTGACGGAGCGCTCTCTCCCAACGTCGAAGTGAAGCACCATCGACGGAAATGCCACAAGTCCCCTGAGGGAAATAGCAGGGATTATCTCGTTAGTTGTCTTTTTGTTCATAATGATCCCCCATTCTGTAACTATTCATGTAGCTACTATTATATATCATTCCGCACAAAAATGCAAGCCCTTATTTGTACCAGAACTCACACATTTTGCCGTTATCAGTGAAATATCAGGCTGAATATGAAGTACATTACCGGCTGGTGGAGCACATATATCCATATAGTATAGCGCCCCACGGTAGCAAGCCACCTGATGTGCGTCGGGTAGCAGAATTTCGGCAGCCTGCCGTCCTTTGCGATGATCCCGAAGTAGCTGCCTGCCAGGAACAGGAAAAACCACGGCATCATCGGGAAGTAATCCATAGAAGCAAAGGAACTGTCGTGAAGCCCCAGCGGGAACAGCACGCCGACCTTGTAAGCTTCCATCGGGAAGTGCAGCTGGAACAGGTGCGGAATTCCGAAGTAGCCCGTGATTACCTGCCCGTCCACATAGGAAAGCCGCACATTCATCGTCAGCACGAAAAGCAGGACGCTCAGCGCGATGCCCACCCAGGAGGGCAGCAGGTCGAACAGCTTCTGCCCCAGACCGAACAGCATCATGCTGATGCCAAGAAAGTGCAGAATACCGAAAAGTATCGTCCCGTTTGAGAAGAACGGCATGACGAACGTCATTATCATACCTATAAAGAAACACTGGGCGCCTCTTTTGATATTATTGGATGAATAGCGGCAGACAGTTCCCGAAATGAAAATGAACAACCCCGCGAAGATATCGCGTATAACGTCGAACCAGCTGTCAAAGAACACCGGCACGTCCACGCCGAACATGTATTTAAGGTCGTACATCGCATGATAGACCACCATGCAGATTATCGCAAAGCCGCGCAGTTCATCGAGAATGCCGACGCGGGAACTTTTTTTCTGTGTGTTATCCATTTAATATGTATCTCCGTTCACCGTAATAAAATAATTATAGCACAAATCAAAAAAAATTACAAGAAGAACTTGAACTGTTTTTGAATTTGTGATACAATATAGAGTGAAATTCTGATGAAAAATCACAAAATGCGAGGATACCCGATGAAATATACCAAAATAGGCGGCGTTGAGATAGAACAGACCGCTGCGCTTGCCCCTATGGCGAGCGTTGCCGACCGGGCTTATCGTATCATGGCAAAGGAATACGGCGCCGCTTATGTCGTTGGCGAAATGGCAAGCTGCAAGGGACTCTGCTACAACGACCGCAAGACCGCGGAGCTGCTTTCAGTCACCCCCGGGGAACGTCCGATGGCGGTGCAGCTTTTCGGCAGCGAGCCGGAGTTCGTAAAGGGCGCCGTTGAGATAGCGGAGCGCTTTCAGCCGGATATAATCGATATAAATTCCGGCTGCCCGATGCCGAAGATAGTTTCCGGTGGGGCAGGCAGCGCGCTGATGAAAACCCCCGACCTTTTCGGCGAGGTAGTCCGCGCGGCTGTGGAGGCTGCACATGTGCCGGTCACGGTGAAAATACGCGCAGGCTGGGACGAGAACAGCATAAACGCCGTGGAACTCGCGAAAATCGGGGAGCAGAACGGCGCGGCTGCGGTGACGGTCCACGGCAGGACAAAGGCGCAGCTGTATTCCGGTAAGGCAGACTGGGACATTATCCGCGCAGTGAAGCAGGCTGTGGGAATTCCCGTGATAGGCAACGGCGACGTAACTACACCGGAGCTCTGCCGCGAAATGTACGAATACACCGGCTGCGACCTGGTTATGGTCGGCAGGGGCAGCTACGGCAGACCATGGCTTTTCCGGCAGATAAAGGAATATCTCGAAACCGGCGCCTACACCCCCGACCCCACCCCGGAGCAGAAGCTTGAGGTAATGCGCCGTCATATCCGGCTGATAGTCGAGGACAAGGGGGAGCGCGTCGGCATGAAGGAGGCGCGCCGTCCCGCTTCGTGGTATTTGAAGGGAATGAAAGGCGCAGCGCGCTTCCGCGACCTGTGCAGTGAGCTGACAACGCTCGACCAGCTCGAGCGCCTTATAGAAGAAATACAGAAAGAACAAGGAGAAAATGACAATGAAAGTATGTGAAGAAAAGATACCACCGCTGCTGGTATTCCAGGAGATAACCGAGAAAAACAAGCTTTTCGCTGACGGCATTTACTGGCTGAATTCCGGAATGTCGGAGGAGAAAAGGCTCATGGGTTACGCCAATATCTGCTCGGAACTCCTGATGACAGGGCAGACGCTTGGCGAGTACCTGACGGACGCGGTGGTTTATTCCAAATCCCCGTTGTTCGCGAAGATGGTTAAGGAGCCTTCCGGGCAGCGCACAAAGGCGCTTTCCTACGATATCGCGCTCATCAAGAAGGTCGTTAGGGAATACACCTCCCAGAACATCAAAAAGGCGCTTGCTGCGCTTCCGGACGCCACCGCTGATTACTCCCTGCTGCCTGATTTCGACAGTGGAAAGTTCACCCTCACCGCGGACAGGCTGCTTAAGCGCGCCCAGAAGTACGGCACCGGTGAATTCGCGAAGTACAAGGCGTTCACGTTCAAGGAAAACCAGCTTGTTCCGGTGGACAACATCGACCCGATACGCCTGACCGACCTCAAGAATTACGAACTGCAGAGAAACCAGGTCATTGAGAACACGCTCGCATTCCTGAACGGACTGCCTGCGCAGAACGTGCTGCTTTACGGCGACCGTGGGTGCGGTAAGTCCTCAACGATAAAGGCAATTCTTAACGAGTACGAGGAACTCCGTATGGTGGAGCTTCCCAAATCCGAGATAAACGGGCTGCCCGACCTGTTCGGAATGCTCAAGGATATCCCGCTGCACTTTATAGTCACCATAGACGACCTTGCATTCACCGAGGACGACGAGCGCTTCGGCGTACTCAAGGCGACCCTTGACGGAAGCCTCACCGCGCGCCCGGACAACGTGCTGATATATTCCACAACCAACCGCCGCAAGCTTATCAAGGAAAGCAACGGCGACCGTTCCGTTGACGATATCGGCAGGAGCGACGCAGTTGACGAGAGCATGTCCCTTGCCGACCGTTTCGGTCTGTTCATCACGTTCACTCAGCCCAACCGCGAGATATTCTTTGATATCGTGAGAAAGCTTGCAGAGGACAGGGAGATCGACATTGAGGACAGCGAGCTCACCCAGGCTGCGGAGCGCTTCGCACTCAAGCGCGGCGGACGTTCCCCGAGAATTGCGCGCCAGTTCGTGGACTGGCTCAGCTCCAGAATAGAACTTGGATTGGATTATTAAGATGAAAAAGACCTGTGCGATACCCGCGCTGCTGCTTGC
>HF989443.1:19359-22095 GCA_000432175.1 Eubacterium sp. CAG:786 | reverse complement strand
TATAATAAACGCTTTGCGTTTATTATATCATATCGCCCTCTTTTTGTAAACCCTGCCGTCAGATGTCGATTATATCATCGTCCCTGCCCGTCGCGTTTTTTATAAGCTTCATCATCTTCTCGCCGTGCTTAACGCCGATTATCACAGCCGCAAGAATTGCAAGGCTTGATAAAAGCTTGAGTATTTCCTTTGCCATGTGAATTACCTCCTTATAAACCGTCCCAAAGGTACTTATCCAGGTCAACGAACCCGTCCGCCGAAACCTCAACGCCCTCTTCGCGCAGGAGTTCAGCCTGCCTGTCCTCTCCGCCGAATGCAAACGCCGGAGCCGTTTTTCCAAAGCGGTTCAGCACCCTGTGACACGGAATTACCCCGGGTTCCGGGTTCGCATGCAGCGCGTAACCCACCGCCCTTGCCCACCGTGGGTTTCCTGCAAGCATTGCGACCTGACCGTAAGTTGCAACTTTTCCCCGCGGAATTCTCTTTACCACCGCATATATCCTGTCGAATGTGCTTTCCGCCATAGTACCTCCATTTTACAAAAAACGGCAGACATAACGCCTGCCGTTTGATATATTACTTTGCCGATTTCTTGGCAGACTTCTTTGTGGATTTTTCGTGCTCGATGAGCGGCTCTCCCTTGCCCTCCACGCAGTCAGCGGTGATCGTGATCTTGCTGATCGTTTCGTCGCTGGGCGCTGTGAACATGATGTCGCGCAGCGTCTGCTCAACGATGGAACGCAGACCTCTCGCACCGGTGTTGCGCTCAATGGACTTCTTCGCGATAGCCTTCAGAGCCTCCGGCTGGAACTCCAGATCAATGCCGTCAGCCTCAAACAGATACTTGTACTGCTTGATAAGCGCGTTCTTCGGCTCGTCCAGAATGCGCACCAGCGCCTCCTCGTCCAGCGCGTCGAGAACGGTGACAACCGGCAGACGACCGATAAGCTCGGGGATTATTCCGAACTTAACGAGATCTTCCTGGCTCACCTGGTGCAGTATCCTGTAGCTTTCCTTTTCCTTCTTGGAAGCCACGTCAGCGCCAAATCCCATAGCAGAGCTGGAAACGCGGGAAGATATCATCTTCTCAAGTCCCTCGAATGCGCCGCCGCAGATGAACAGGATATTCTTCGTGTTGATCTGAATGAATTCCTGGTGCGGGTGCTTTCTGCCGCCCTGCGGGGGAACGTTGGAAACCGTGCCCTCAACTATTTTCAGCAGCGCCTGCTGAACGCCCTCGCCGCTTACGTCGCGGGTGATGGAGGTGTTCTCGCTGCGGCGCGAGATCTTATCGATCTCGTCGATGTAGATAATGCCGCGCTCTGCAGCCTCAATGTCGTAATCAGCAGCCTGAATGAGCCTCAGGAGTACATTTTCGACGTCCTCGCCGACGTAGCCAGCCTGCGTGAGCGTGGTAGCGTCCGCAATGGCGAACGGAACATTCAGCAGCTTTGCGAGAGTCTGCGCCAGCATGGTCTTACCAACGCCGGTAGGACCGAGAAGCAGCACGTTGCTCTTCTGCAGCTCGACCTCGTCGTCAGCCTCGTCATTGAGGAATGTACGCTTGTAGTGATTGTAAACGGACACGCTGAGTATCTTCTTCGCCTCGTCCTGTCCGATGATATACTGATCGAGATACTTTTTGATCTCCTCCGGCTTCATCAGTTCGCTGCTGTCCGAAATGAATTCAGACTCCTTGACCGGTGCAGCCTGACCCATTCTGCCGGGCTTGATGTCGCCGCTTTCGACCAGCATGTTGTAAGAGGCAAGAATGCACTCGTTGCAGATAACGGAATTCTCGCCTTTTCCTCCGTAAAGAATGCGCCTTACCTGGTTTTCATTCTTTCCGCAAAAGGAGCAAACCATCATAATTATGTGTTCCTCTCAAAAACAACGAAGCGACCGGAAAGCAGACGCTCTCCGGCGCTTTTAATTGGTGTCTTACTTTATGTCAGCCCTGCTGCTGTAAACCTTGTCGATCAAACCGTATTCCAGCGCTTCCTCAGCGGACATGAAGTTGTCGCGCTCTGTGTCGCGGCAGATGTCCTCATAGGGCTTGCCGGTATTTGCACTGAGTATCTTGTTCAGACGCTCCTTGGTGCGCTGCAGGTAGTTGGAGTGTATCATGATGTCAGTTACCTGACCGGAAAGACCGCTGCCGGAAATGAGCGGCTGGTGTATCATGATCTCGCTGTTCGGCAGGGCAATTCTCTTGCCCTTTGCGCCGGAAGAAAGCAGGAACGCTCCCATAGAAGCAGCCATACCGGTGCAGATAGTAGACACGTCGCACTTGATGTACTGCATCGTGTCGTAAATAGCCATTCCGTCGGAAACAGAGCCTCCGGGGCTGTTGATATACAGGTAGATATCCTTGTCAGGATCCTGCCCCTCAAGATAGAGGAGCTGTGCAACTACAACGCTTGCAGTCGCAGAGTTGACCTGATCGTGCAGAAGTATGATTCTGTCGTTGAGCAGGCGTGAAAAAATATCGTAGGAACGCTCGCCGTGATTGCTCTGTTCAACTACATAAGGAATATAAGCCATATTGCTCCCTTCTCCGCATAAGCGGCCGCCATCACGTGAAATTATTGACGCCGCTGGAAACCGCAGGTCCAAAAGGTACATTGCAGCCCCGGCATTCACCGGAGCCGCGTATTATGAACTTATTCAGTAACTTCCTCGATCTTAGCGGAGTCGCGAACCAGGTCGAGAGCCTTCTCGATTCTGAGGTCGTTC
>HF989443.1:11700-19289 GCA_000432175.1 Eubacterium sp. CAG:786 | reverse complement strand
TGTACTGCTCAGCCATATCAGCGTATTCCTTCTCGAGATCCTCGTCAGTTACAGTGATGTTCTCCAGCTCAGCAATCTTCTTGAGAGCGAGGCGCAGGTCAACCTGGCGCTTAGCAACCTCTGTGAAGTTAGCTCTGAACTGATCCATTGTAGCGCCGGTGTACTTGAGGTAATCCTCGATGCGGATACGGTTTCTTGCGCTCCACTCACGAACGATGTCGTCGATACGGCGCTGGTACATAACCTGAGGAACCTCAGCAGTCATCTTTGCGATAACAGCGTCAACCAGTGCGTTGTCGAGGTTTGTGGAAGCCTCGTCAGCAGCAGCCTTCTCCAGCTTGGACTTGATGTCAGCCTTGTACTCGTCGAGGGTATCGAACTCGCTGACGTCCTTAACGAACTCGTCGTCAACCTCAGGCAGCTCCTTGCCCTTCAGTTCGTGCAGCTTGCACTTGAATACAGCGGGTTTGCCAGCGAGGTTCTCAGCCTGATAGTGCTCAGGGAATGTAACGTTTACATCAAACTCGTCGCCGATGTTCTTGCCAACGATCTGATCCTCAAATCCGGGGATAAAGGAACCGGAACCGAGCTCCAGCGGGAACTTCTCGCCCTTGCCGCCCTCGAAAGCAACGCCATCAAGGAAGCCCTCGAAGTCGATAACAGCGGTATCGCCGTTCTGTGCAGCTCTGTCATCAACGGAGATGCTTCTTGCGTTTCTGTTGCGAACCTTTTCGATCTCTGCGTCAACAGCAGCGTCATCTACATTCTTGGTTGTTTTCTTAACTTCTAATCCCTTATAGTCAGAAATTTCTACTACGGGCTTGGTGATAAGGTCAGCCTTGAACTTAACGCCGTTCTCCTTGCTTACCTCAACGACTTCGGTGTTCTCTACGTCAACGACCTCGAGACCGGTCTTTTCAACGATATCGGCGATATTCTGGTTGTACAGGCTGTTTACAGCGTCCTCAAAGAAAACGCCCTCGCCGTACTGAGCCTCGATAACCTTGCGGGGAGCCTTGCCCTTGCGGAAACCGGGAACAGTGATGTTCTTCTTTCTCTTGTTGTAAGCTGCGGAAATAGCGTTCTCGAATTCCTCTGCGCTGAAAGCGAACTCGATCGCTGTGGTATTTGTAGCTGTGCTGTTCTGGGAAATGATCTCCATGATTATGTTTTCCTTCCTTGTCCCTGGGGACGTAATATTTTCAGGTAACCTATAAAAACCGGGACACGAGCAGATTTCGTACATGACTTATATCAGATGCTAGGCACCAAACCGAAGTAATACTGGATGTATTTCAAGGTTTGGTAACGCAACAGATGATATAAGTCATAGAAATCTGCCGTGAAGGAGGTTTTTAGAGGTTACCTTCAGAAACCGTACAAAAATCAGGTACGGTTGATAAGAACCGGGTCAAAGCCCACACCGTCAGCCGAAACAAGACGGTATTCTATTCCGTTTCTGACTCCGTTGAGCGCGCCTTTTATGCTCGCCCCGTGCAGATGAGCGTAATAGCATCTCTTGACGCCGTAACGCTGCAGCACGTCAGTCAGGTAGACGTTTTCCTCCGCGCGATATATCGGGGGATAGTGTATGAACGCGATCAGCTCGCCACCGAGCCTCACGCCTTCTTTAAGGGAAGCCTCCAGCCTGCCCGCCTCACGCAGAAGCACCTTCTGATCCGGAGCCTCTCCGTTCTCACGTATCCAGCCGCGGGTGCCGCATATCGACACTCCCTCGGCAAGGAACGCATTATTGAACAGAAAGCTGATGTTATCGAACCCGTTGGACTTCACGAAAGAGTTAAGCTTGTTCATCGTGGACCACCACAGATCGTGGTTGCCCTTTACGAAGATCTTCTTTCCGTTCAGTCGCGAGTTGATGTATTCCAGATCCTTGAAGCTTTCTTCAAGCTTCAGCGCCCACGAATGGTCGCCCAGCAGGACAACTGTGTCGTCAGCGGTTATCTTGCTGTTCCAGTTTGCTTCCAGCCTTTCAAGGTAGTTGCTCCACCCTGCGAAGATATCCATAGGCTTATCGCAGCCCAATGAAAGATGAAGGTCGCCGATCGTGTAAAGCAATGTCAGCCTCCCAGCTTGAATCAGGACTTGAGGAACTTGCAGACTACCTCGGGCATCTCCTGCTTCTCAACAGAGCCCGTGAAGCGTATCTCCTTGTTCTTTGTTGCAGCAAGCGGAGCGGGCATCTTAGTGCCGGTCTTGGACTCCAGCTCTGCGATATTCTGCCACTCGTCGTCGGAAACTGTGCCGCCTACAGCCTCGTAAACAGCGCCGCTGAACTTGTACGGGTTAGCTGTGGAAGCGATAACGGTCCTGGTCTCGTCGCCGGTAGCCTTCTTATAATCCTCGTAAACCTTCACTGCAACAGCAGTGTGGGTATCGAGCAGGTAGTTGTAGTTCTCAAAGGTGGACTTGATCTCAGCCTTTGTTTCGTCGTCGTTGCAGCAGCCAGCCCAGAAGAGTTCGCTGATCTTAGCCTTGACGTCTGCAGAGACCTCATACTTGCCCTCGGTCTTTAGCTTGCCGAACCAGTCGTTGATAACTGCGTCGTTCTCACCGGTGAGGTGATACAGCAGACGCTCCAGATTGGATGAAATAAGGATATCCATAGACGGTGAAACGGTGGTGAAGAACTTTCTGTTCCTGTCGTAAACACCGGTGTTGATGAAATCAGTCAGCACGTTGTTGCTGTTGGAAGCGCAGATTAGCTTGTTTACCGGAATTCCCATCAGCTTAGCGTAGTAAGCGGCAAGGATATTACCGAAGTTTCCGGTCGGAACAACGATGTTGATCTTCTCGCCGAACTCGATCTCCTTGTTCTTGAGCAGTTCAGCATAGGTGGAAACATAATAAACGATCTGCGGTGCCAGTCTGCCCCAGTTAATGGAGTTAGCGCTGGAAAGCAGGATATTGTTCTTTGCAAGTCTTTCTGCGATAGCCTTGTCTGTGAAAATAGCCTTTACACCGTTCTGGCAGTCGTCGAAGTTGCCCTTTACAGCGCATACATTGACGTTCTTGCCCTCCTGGGTAGTCATCTGGCGCTTCTGCATCTTGCTCACGCCGTCCTCGGGGTAGAAAACAGCGATGCTGGTGCCGTCAACGTCCTTGAAGCCCTCGAGCGCTGCCTTGCCGGTATCGCCGGAAGTAGCGACCAGGATAGCGATATGCTTGCCGTCAACGGTCTTCTTTGCAGAAGTTGTCAGCAGGTACGGAAGTATCTGCAGCGCCATATCCTTGAATGCGCATGTCGGGCCGTGCCAAAGTTCCAGCACATATGTACCGGGGATAAGCTTAGCCAGCTCTGCGATATTGTTGCTGTCGAAGTTCTTGTCGTTGTAGGCAGAGTCAACGCAGTGACGGATCTCGTCAGGTGTGAAGTCCGTCAGCAGACGGCTGAACACCTCAAACGCCCTGTCAGCATAGCTCTTGTCGCACAGTGCAAGGATATCCTCCTTGCTGAGCTGAGGAATGCTCTCGGGAACGTACAGACCGCCCTCGTCGGAAAGACCCTTTGTGATAGCGTGTGCGCTTGTCACCTTGAGGGAAGAATTTCTCGTGCTTCTGTAATTCATGTTTATCGTCCTTTCATAGACTGAAACACCGCATAGCAGTGCATTATCAACGATCAGTTGATCGTATATACGCCGTCCGCAGTGAACGCGTCCTCATAGATCTGTATTGAAACGACCCTGGGGACATTCCCTGCCAGCGTGACCTCAGCGATATCATATCTTGGCTGAAGCCCGGTATCATTGTCGGAAAGCCACAAATCAGCAGTCCTGATTATCTTGGCCTGCTTGCGGAGATTCACCGCCTCCAGACCGGAAATCATACTGCCGCGCTTCCGCGACTTTACCTCGGTAAAAACCACAAACCCACCGCACTTTGAGATTATATCTATCTCCCCGCAGCGCCTGTGGTAATTTCTCGCGATTATCTCATGTCCTCGCTGTTCAAGGAAGCTGCACACGGCGTCCTCGCCAAGCCTGCCCTTTTCCAGCTTATCCATGGGATTCCTTCTTCTCAAAATACTTTTTGAAAAAGGACTTTCTGTGTATTTCGCACAGTCCGAACTCATCCACCGCAGCGTAATGCGCCTTAGTGCCGTAGCCCTTGTGCTTTTCAAAGCCATATTGCGGATACTTTTCCGCCATCTGCTTCATGTATCTGTCCCTTGACACCTTTGCCAGTATCGAAGCGGCCGCAATACTCGCAGATCTCGCGTCGCCCTTTATGACGTACTTCATCTCTGCGTCCAGCTGTGGGAGCTGATTACCGTCCACAAGCACTATCCCTGCCTGCATGCCAAGCCCGTTGTAGGCTCTCTGCATCGCCAGAAAATCAGCCTGCAGTATATTCAGCCGTTCGATCTCATCAACGCTTGCGCTTGCGATGCAGTACGCCCGCGCCTTTGAGCATATCTCGTCGAAAAGAGCCTCGCGCTTTTTCTCGGTGAGTTTCTTGCTGTCGTTGATGCCCTCGATCACAACTCCCTCGTCAAGAATGACTGCCGCTGCGAACACATCGCCCGCCAGCGGACCTCTTCCCGCCTCGTCTATTCCGCACACGGCGCCGAATTTCCTGCGAAATCCGCTGTCGAAGCCGAAAAGATCAGGCGCTTCATCACTTATCAGAGTAAGCTGCTCCAGCTCAATTGCCGGGCTTTTCGAGGGTGATCCTGCCAATTTTTCCACCTCTGTATTCGTCAAGGAGCGCTGCCGCTGCGCGTTCAGTATCAGGCTCTCCACCTGACACCAGCATTCCGCGGGACTTCGCGATATCCCTCAGGATATCCTCGTCGCCGGAAAGCTTGTAGCGCGCGTTCAGGAGTTCCGGATACTGCTCTTTCAGAACAGCGCCCAGCGCCCTCGCAAGCGCCTCGGTGTCCATGACATCATCTTTAATAGCCCCGGTGAACGCGAGCCGCTGAGCAGCCAGCTGGTCGTCGAACTTCGGCCAGAGAATGCCCGGCATATCCAGGAGTTCAACGTCCCTGTCAATGGATACCCACTGCTTTCCGCGTGTAACTCCGGGCTTGTCGCCCACCTTGGTTTTCTTGGTTTTTGCCATTCTGTTGATGAACGAGCTTTTGCCGACATTAGGAATGCCCACGACCATAAGCCGCAGCGCCTTTCCTATCATTCCGCGCTTTTTTCTGCGCTCGATGAGGTCCGCAAGCAGCCGCTTGACTTCCGGCAGGAAAGCATTCAGCCCCTTGCCGCTGCGGCAGTCGCATGTCAGCACGCGAATCCCCTTCTTCTCATAGAACTGCTTCCACGCCCTGGTGGCAGCCTCGTCAGCGTAATCGCACTTGTTCATCAGAATAATGCGGGGCTTATCCTTGACCAGTTCGTCCAGTATCGGATTTCTGCTGCTCTCGGGTATTCTAGCGTCAGTGATTTCCACAACGGCGTCAACCATTTTCAGATCGGCTTCAATAAGCCGTCTGGTTTTGGTCATGTGCCCCGGGAACCACTGGATATTTCCTACATCATTCATAACATTTTAAACTGATCTATCGGGAACAGGCGCACGAACGCCTTGCCCATTATAAGGTCTGTGTCAACATCTCCGACCATCAGACTGCGGCTGTCGAGCGAACGGTTTCTGTTGTCGCCCATGACGAAAACGCAGTTCTCCGGAACAGTATGCTCCTCACCAGTGTGACGGTCGAGCGCATTCACCGTCGGAGCGGCGATGTAATCCTCCTCCAGCATAACGAAATCGCTCTCGCCTGCTTTCCTGAGGTAAACCTTGCCCTCTTCAAAATCAAACTTGATTGTATCTCCAGCCAGCGCGATCACACGCTTTATTATAGGCTCACCGTACTTGCCGGTAAGCTGGTTCGGAATACGATCAGCCTCCAGCACAACGATATCGCCCCTTGCCGGCGTGTAAAAGAAGTTGGTGGAAATGACCCTGTCCTTATCCTGAAGAGTGTTGTTCATCGAACTCCCGTCAACTGTGATGGAACGGAACACGAACAGATTGAGCACCAGCATGGCAAGCACGGCATAAACGATGCTGCCAGCCCATTCAAGCGCATTTGCAAACGGCTTGTAAGCAGCCTTTTCAATGTCGGAAGCGACCTCCGCTGCCTTTTCGATCAAAGGGCGATGGTCAGCCTGCTTATTGCTCTCTGACTCCGGCGTTTCGGTGCCGGACTTTTCTTCCAGGTTCTCGTTCTCAGACATTGCACATACTCTTTCTCAGCATATCCACGCTAAGCCCCGCCGTAGCGGAGCGTTGCATGAATGGGGAATCAGGTTTAAAATTAAACCTTGGACTTAACCTTAGCAGCCTTACCAACTCTGTCGCGGAGGTAGTACAGCTTAGCTCTGCGAACCTTACCGTTTCTAACGAGCTCTACCTTCTCAACTGTCGGAGAATGCAGCGGGAATACTCTCTCGATACCTACGCCGTGAGCCACGCGTCTAACGGTGAAAGTCTCGTTGATGCCGCCGTGCTTCTTAGCGATAACGGTACCCTCGAAGATCTGGATACGGAACTTCTCGCCTTCCTTGATCTTTACGTGAACCTTTACCAGGTCACCGACCTCGACAACGGGAGCCTCAGCCTTCATGCTGCCCTGCTCAATGAGTTTTAATGCGTCCATAATTTTCCTCCTGTTTTTTCGGATATTCTTGAGATCGACTTATTCGGGTGTAAAACACCGGGGAAATCCCCATAACAGCGGACTATCCGTTTTTAATGTTTGGCGTAACGCCGCGCATTAACACACATTAACCTGCTGAAAGCAGACTAACGGATACTAAATGCTTTAATATTATAGCACCTTTCGCGAAAAAAATCAAGTGCTTTTCGCTGATTTTTCATACAAAATCCCCTAAAATGCGAGATTTTTTATGTACAATTCGTCGAAACCGTCGTGTATTTCAGCGGTAATATCCTCGGCTTCGCTGCACAGCCGCGTTATTTTCTGCATGAATTCAGGGTCGGTGACGCAGTATATAAGCCCCTGTTCTGCCGTATCCCTGCTCCAGCCGTACTTATCACCCAGCCCCCGCGGGACTGCCCCCAGCTGCGCCATAGCAGCCGCGCCCTGCTCCGAACCGAACGCCTCGCCTGAAATAAGAACGCAGTCATGCGAACCAGTCACAGCGCCGATTCTTTCCAGCGCTGCCCTGCATGCCGCCTTATCCGACTGCACAGCCCTTACGTCCTGCTGAGAAATATAATGATCCTCACCGATATAGAACAGATCGCGGTCAGTCATTATTCCGTCATGGTCGAGAGCGCCGGTATCCAGCATGATTTTTACCACCTGTGCCGCAGCCGGCGCGGAAATTCCCAGCCCGTCGCCGTCCCCGACAACGCTGTAGCATATCGTTCCATCCGGCTCACGGCTGAGCTGGTCTATCGCTCCGTTTTCCAGCGGCATTCCTGTTTCTATTGCCGAAGAGTCCAGCCCGCCTTTCAGCGCGACCTGCGCAAATCTAACCGCGCCGTTGCTGACTGAAACGGCTCTCAGCCCTCCGCCGACATCAGCCGCCAGCACGCTTTGATGTTCCCGCACCGCATTTGCCAGCACAGCCGTGAGCTCACCGCCG
>HF989443.1:9926-11667 GCA_000432175.1 Eubacterium sp. CAG:786 | reverse complement strand
CCGACATTATCGGCAGCACTGTCACATCAATATCTGGTGGAAGAAAAATCTCACTCGGGTCAAAAAATTCCTCCAGCGCCATAGTGATATCCGCAGGAGCCGCAAACCCTATTCCATGCACTGCGTTGCCAGGGGTGCCGCTTTCCCGCAGAAGCCGGAGCAGCAGGCTGTTAATGATTTCAGACGCATTCTCATGCGTAAGCGTGACCCCGAACCGGACCGCCCGCGCATACCTGCGTGAAAGCGCTTTATCATAGAGCACAGCCCTGACCACATGCCTTCCGGCGCAGCACGCAATAACGATTTCGCCGCTTCTCTCGCTGCGGTATTTCACAAATTGTGTAGTATCCTTGACCATTATTCCTCCGGCTATCAAAAATGGCAGACAGCGATCGTCGAAAAGGCAACGGCTGTCTGCCCAGTCTATTTAGTTCATAAGAATTCTCTCGTCGCAGTATTCGCATATCAGCATGTCGCCATACTTGCGGAAGCTGTGCGGCAGGTACTTCTCCGTCTGTGTGATGCACTTTGGATTTGTGCAGTGGCACTGGTTCTGTATCGTGCCGACCAGCAGCGGATTTGCTTTTAACTCATTATTGAGCGTCGTGAGTATCAGTGCCATGCGGACGTACATTCCGCACTTTGCCTGACGGAAGTAAGCCGCGCGCGGGTCATCGTCAATGCTGACTTCTATCTCATTTACCCTGGGCAGCGGATGCATTACTATCATATCCTTGCGCGCAAGCTGCATTTTCTCGCGCGTGAGAATATACACGCCCTTCTGGCGCTCGTATTCTTCCTTGCTTGCGAAACGCTCCTGCTGTATTCTGGTCATATACAGCATGTCAAGTTCCGGCAGAGCCTCTTCAATGGTGCTGACCTCGCGGAATTCGCACCCACGCGCCCTCAGCACGTCCTTGATGTACTCAGGCAGCGCCAGTGACGGCGTGGAGATGAGTATAAATTTGTTGTTCTTATAGCAGGAAAGCGCCTTCAGAATAGAATGAACCGTTCTCCCGTACTTCAGGTCGCCGCAAAGCCCGATAGTCAGGTTGTCAAGGCGGCCGAGTTCAGTTTTCAGCGTCAGGAGGTCTGTCAGCGTCTGGGTCGGGTGGAGGTGCCCACCGTCGCCGGCGTTGATTACGGGGCATTCCGCAGAAAGAGCCGCTGCCCTCGCAGAGCCTTCCTGATTATGACGCATTACCAGAATATCAGAATAGCTGCTGACGATTTTTATTGTATCCTTGAGGTTTTCGCCCTTTGACACCGAAGAATTACCGGGATTGTCAAAGCCGATAACGCTTCCGCCAAGGCGTATCATAGCCGCCTGGAAGCTCATCTGCGTCCTAGTGGAAGGCTCATAGAACAGCGTTGCCATGATTTTTCCGCGGCATTTGTCGGCGTAAGTTTCCGGGCGCTTCATTATGTCCTCAGCGAGTTTCAGCATCGCATTCCACTGGGAAACGCTGTAATCGTCCATGTCTATTAGGTTGTTGAATTTCTGGTTCAAGCATATCACCTTTCCTGTTCTTTTTTGTCTATTATAACACCATTCGATATATTTTGCAATATCTTTTTTACATATGCCATGTATACAATATAATTATCCGTATTTTCAGACACACAAAAAGAGCGGTCAAAAGACCGCTCTAAAATGAGTTTATTAGCCGAGAACGCTCAGCAGTACGCCCGCAGCAACTGCGGAACCGATAACGCCGGCAACGTTCGGACCCCTCGCGTG
>HF989443.1:0-9891 GCA_000432175.1 Eubacterium sp. CAG:786 | reverse complement strand
AGGAAGTTGGACGGATTGGTTTCCTGACCTACCTTCTGAGAAACTCGCGCTGCCATAGGAACCGCAGAAACGCCTGCAGAACCGATCAGCGGGTTGATCTTTCCACCAGAAAGCAGATACATCAGCTTGCCGAGCAGTACGCCGCATGCAGTACCAATGCAGAATGCGATAAGACCCAGTGCGATGATGAGCAGCGTATCGACCTTGAGGAAGTTCTGTGCAACCGCAGTAGCACCGACTGTAACGCCAAGGAAAATAGTGATGATGTTCATCAGTTCGTTTGTAGCTGTCTTTACCAGACGTTCGCAAACACCGGATTCCTTCATGAGGTTACCGAGCATGAGCATGCCAACAAGGGAAGTAGCGTCCGGAACTATAAGGGATACGATAACAGTAACTGCGATTGGGAATACGACCTTCTCGAGTTTGGAAACCTGGCGAAGCTGACCCATCTTGACTTCGCGCTCTTTCTTTGTGGTGAGAAGCTTCATGATAGGCGGCTGGATAACAGGAACCAGAGCCATGTAAGAGTAAGCAGCTACCGCAATAGAACCGAGCAGTTCAGGAGCCAGTCTGGAAGTAAGGAAGATCGCCGTAGGACCGTCCGCACCACCGATGATAGCGATGGAAGCAGCCTGCTTCAGCGAGAAGCCGTCGCCCAGACCAAGTGCGTTGATAGCGCATGCGCCAAGGAATGTAAAGAAGATACCGCCCTGTGCAGCAGCGCCGAGCAGGAAGCTCTTCGGGTTAGCGATCAGCGGACCGAAGTCAGTCATTGCACCGATGCCGAGGAAGATGATAGGCGGATAGATACCGAGCTTAACGCCGAGGTAAAGCATATCCAGCAGACCGCCCTCATGCAGGACGCGGCCATAGTCAAGGCTGACTTCCTTAGTGTACGTTATCAGGAGATTTGCGCCTTCCTGAACGTACTCAGGAGCAAAATAAGGGTTGGTGGAAGGGTTCCACAGCTCAGCGTGGTAAAGACCGCTTCCGGGGAGGTTAGTGAGCAGCATACCGAATGCGATAGGGAGCATCAGGAGCGGCTCGTACTGCTTTTTGATCGCCAGATAGAACAGGACGAAGGAAAGCAGTATCATAATGATGCTCTGCCAGCCGTTCTCTGCTCCGAACCCTGCGAAGCCAGACGTGGTGGCGAGCGATTTTATGGTATCAACAAATATTTCCATGCTTCAAATTTCCTTTCTGTCTGTTCTCAGAACGGGCGTGTGTTCTCACCGATGCCAGCCAGGCTCCATGCGGAACGCGCTCTCTTATCGCGGCGCTTAACGTCGCGGATAGTGTAAGACGTGCCCTCTTCTTCAGCGTAAGCTGCAATAGCCGCGCTGATGACAGCCATTATCTCGTCATCGTTGTCCTCGTCCTCTTCAGCAACTTCCTCAACAGCCGCGGGAGCAGGAGCGGGAGCAGCCTTTGCGGCAGCTGCCTTGGCAGCCTCAGCCTTTGCCTTCTTGCTCTTGTCGACATTCTGGAAGACAGTACCCATCAGCCAGAACAGGAAGATCAGTATAGCAAGGATAAAGAATACGACCAGGATACCTGTGACAGTGATGATGCCGACAGAGCCCCAGTAATCCGGGTCAGCAAGCTGTGCATGCGCATCAGGGAGTGCCTGTATCCTGTCTATAACGCCCTGGTCTGCACTGCTGCCTGCTTCACTGGTAGCAGTCTGAACAGCGTCAAGTACATTCTTCCAGGGTCCGGAGGACGCTTCTGCAGTTGCAGCCGCTTCAACAGAAGCCGCAGCCGACAGAATGGAATAAGCGATGTTCATATTAAGTCTCCTTTTTAGCCGAAATCGCCTTTCGGATTTTCAAATCAAATTTATTATACTATATTTTCGTTGAAAATTCAACCGGAAAGTTTGTGTTTTTTTTGACAAAACATAGAGAAATTCCAGCTGTTTTTTTGGGTAAAATGTTAAACCAGGTCAACGTCACATTGCACGAATGTCAGCAGAACCCACCGTCAATGCCAAGCACCTGCCCGGTTATGAACCTGTTCTCAGCCAGTGCCCTGACTGCCTTTGCGACCTCTTCGGGCTTTCCTGTGCGGCATACCGGGGTCTGTTCAGCTAGTTCCGCAAGTTCCTCTGCTGAGAGGTGCGAACTGTTCATCGGGCTGTCGATGACCCCAGGCGCCACGCAGTTCACGGTGATTCCAGAAGCGCCAAGTTCCCGCGCCAGAGCCTTTGTTAAACCGATAACACCCGCTTTAGCCGCGGAATACGCGCTCTCGCACGCGCCCCCGTAAACTCCCCACACCGAGGAAACATTCACGATAGCGCCGCTTTTCCGGTTTATCATGGATCTCACAACGGAGTGCGTCATGTTGTATACGCCGTTCAGGTCAACATTCATGACGTGCTGCCAGTCCTCCGGGGTAATATCGGTGAACAGCTTTATCTGAGAAATTCCCGCGTTGTTGACCAGCACGTCGATCCTGCCGTAATCCCGCAGAACCTGCGCGGCTGCATTCTGTGCCGAAGCATAGTCAGACACGTCAGCCTGCACAGCCGCGCAGTGGAATTCACTGCACAGCTTCTGCGCAAGTTCCCCGCGTGAATTGTAGGTGAATATCACATCGTCAGTTTTCGCGAATTCAGCGGCTATCGCGCTGCCAATTGCGCCGGTTCCCCCCGTGACAAGAATTACGCTCACTTGCCGGTCACCGTTATCTTGTCGCCGTCAGTGCCGATGGTTATTTCGGAAAGCGGCTGTTCCGCGTGGTCGATAATGAGTTCCGCGATGGGATCCTCAATATCGCTGCGGATCACCCTGCGGATATCACGCCCACCGTACTTGCCGCCGTGCGCCTTCTTTGCAACAGCCATGTAAACGTCGTCCGCGACATTCAGTGTTATCTTCTTTTCAGCCAGCGGGGAAACCAGTTCACCCAGCATCAGCTTTGCGATGTCGGCGTAATTCTCGACGCTGAGCGGCCTGAACACGATGACCTCGTCGATACGCCCGATGAATTCCGGTCTGAGGAATTCCCGCAGACCCTTCATAGCGCGTTCCTTGCTGATGTCGCCCTCTGTCTTTGTGAAGCCGACGCTGTTGCTTCCGGTGGAAGAACCCGCGTTGGAAGTCATGCAGATGATGGTATTCTCAAAGCTGACCGACCTGCCGTGGGCGTCGTTTATCTTGCCCTCGTCAAGTATCTGCAGCAGAATGTTCATAACGTCCGGGTGCGCCTTTTCTATCTCATCGAACAGAATCACGGAATACGGCTTGCGGCGTACTCTTTCAGTCAGCTGCCCTGCCTCGTCGTAACCCACATATCCTGGAGGCGAACCGATGATCTTGGAAACGCTGTGCTTCTCCATGTACTCCGACATGTCGAGCCTGATGAGCGGCTCCACGGTGTCGAACATTTCCTTAGCCAGCACCTTGACAAGTTCCGTCTTGCCCACGCCGGTGGGACCCACAAAGATGAACGAAGCGGGTCTGCGCCTGTCGGTGAGCTGCACCCTGGTGCGCTTGATTGCCTTTGCGACCAGCTCGCACGCCTCGTCCTGACCTATAACGTGCTCCTTGAGGTGTTGCTCCAGGCTGCCGATGCGCTTGTATTCCGTTTCCTTGATCTTGTTGGCAGGGATACCCGTCCACATCTCGATCACCTTGGAGATATCATCGATGGTGACTTCAACATTCTCTGCCTTGTCCCTGACCTTTTCAATGCCGTCGTTGGTCTGCGCTATCTGCATCTTGACCTCTGCCAGCTTCTCATAGTCGATATCGGGGCTTTCAGCGGCTATCTTGCTTTCATCGGTGCGCAGCTGTGCCATCCTGGATTTCAGCTTTTCATATTCGGTTATATCAGGGCTTCCAAGGCTTGCGCATGCGCAGGCTTCGTCCAGCAGGTCTATTGCCTTATCCGGCAGGAATCGGTCGTTGATGTATCTTTCAGAAAGCACCGCGCACATGCGTGTTACCTCAGAAGAAACCCTGACCTTGTGGTGATCCTCATAATATTCCTTGATACCCTCCAGCAGCTTTACGGTGTCCTCGATGGTGGGCTCGTTGACTGTCACCGGCTGGAAGCGGCGCTCAAGCGCGCTGTCCTTTTCGATATACTTGCGGTACTCGTCGAACGTTGTCGCGCCGATAACCTGCAGTTCCCCGCGGGAAAGAGCGGGCTTGAACATGTTGGCAGCGTTCATTGTTCCCTCGGAATCGCCGCCGGTGCCGACCAGGTTGTGCACCTCGTCTATGAACAGCATTACGTTTCCGGCAGCCTTTATCTCGTCGATAAGGGACTTCACGCGGCTCTCAAACTGACCGCGGAACTGCGTACCTGCCACAAGCGCAGTCAGGTCAAGCAGATACAGTTCCTTGCCCTGCAGCCTGAACGGAACGTCGCCGCTTGCCAGCCGCAGCGCGATCCCCTCAGCGATAGCGGTCTTGCCGACGCCGGGTTCACCGATAAGACAGGGGTTGTTCTTTGTGCGCCTTGACAGTATCTGGATAACTCTGCTGATTTCCTTGTCGCGGCCGATTATGCGGTCGATCTTGCCGTCCTTTGCGCGACGTGTGAGATTTGTGCAGTAGGTTTCAAGGTTCCTGCGCTTTTTGTCGGTCTTTTCCTTCTTCTTTTCCTTCTTGTCGGGGGGGCTTCCGTCAGAGGATTTCTCCTCGCTCCTGGAGCCGTCCGCGCTGCCGAAAAGCTTCTTGAAGAACTCCGGCATAGTACCGGCGCCGCCCTTCTGGAAAAGCTCATCTCCGCTGTCAGGGTCGTCGCTTTCCTCGTCGTTGTCGCCGTTGTCGTCCGCATGAAAGTTGGTTATATCCTGAAAGCCCATCTGACCAAGCATGGAGGGATCAGGGTTGCCGTTCTCGTCAAACAGCGCGTCGTACGCATTCTCGAATTCTTCCTCCGAGATACCCATCTGTTTCAGGTAATCATTCACCTGCGGCAGCCCCAGTTCCTTTGCACACTTGAGGCACAGACCCTCGTTGCGGCGCTCGTTTCCCTGCATGGAAGAAATGAACACAACAGCGGGACGTTTCTTGCATCTTGAACACATCATCATAAGTTTGAACCACCTTTATACTGAATTTCTCCGCAAACCGGAGATCCGGAATTATCAAGTAAGAAAATTCAGGACGTTCATATTATAGAAGTACCTGAAAATATAAGTCTGTGAGATGACCGTATCATTAAGCAGAATGACCTGCCCTTCAGTCAGGCTCACCAGAAATCTCACCGCGATACAGATAACGAATACCGACAGCAGACCCTTCAGTGCGCCCGCGCAGCCGCCGAGGAACATATTCATTCCACCCACGACCGGTATTTTGTTGACGACCTTCAGCAGATTTGCGACTATCGCAATAGCTATCGAAACCACCGCGAACAGCAGCAGGAATATCACCGTCTGAACTGCCACCGTGAACAGCGGACGTATCATGTGATCCATCACCGCTGCCTTTACCGATGAAGAGGTATCTATCATCGTCAGCACCAGCGAACGCACCGCGGAAGCATTGCCGCTGCTGATACTGTCAGCAGCCGTACTGAAAACGGTGGGCACGGTCTTTCCGATAACTGAAACGTAATCCGAAATATCGCCGAACAGCGAGCTGTCCATCAGTCTGACAGCAATGACCTGCGCTGTAATAAGCTTTCCAAGCCCGCGGTTTTCTATGTCGCTGCGCGAGAATTCCGCAGCCTTGCCGTTCATTGAAGAAATGTCCTCAGTTCCGTCAAAACCGAACTTTTTCAGTTCCCCGGCGTCGAAGCCAGTCCCGGTGAAATCCACCGAAGCCAGGTCGAAAACTGCCTTATCCGTTCCGGAATATTCCGGGACGATATCAGTCACCAGCGTGCCTGAAACCTTTATCTTGTCGAAATCCATATCCGAAATGCCGCTGAGCGTGATGCTGCCCATGCTTTCGTCAAGGGTGCTGTCCACAGCCTCTGAGAGCGGCTTTTCAACGAACGAGTCGTACGCCTGGCTTCCCAGCGGACCGCAAAGCGAGATCGCGCAAAGGAATCCGATAACGCCTGCCGCAAGTCCCACGGCAGTGCTGACGAAACCCTTTCTTGCGCTGCTGAATATTGCCATGACCAGCACCGCGGCAACGATAATATCGTATATTATTGCAAATTGTGAACCCATAAGATTCCTCCCAGCTGTCAGAGAGCCAGTCTCTGAACCGTGTTGAAGCACAGCAGATAGGCGCTGTCCCCGATTATCGTAAGATCAGAATAAACATCGTCGAGAGAATACGTGGCAGTGACTGCAAGCTCCTTGTCATAGCATATCAGTTCCTTGTCCGTCAGCACATAAAGCCTGTCATTTGCCGCGCGTACTTTCGTCACGCTGTCCAACGAAACTGCCGCAGCCGCCTCCAGTCCGTCCCCGTATACCGTGAGAACGTTGTTGCCGCTGCTGTCCTCCATCAGGAGCGCCCTGATGCTTCCTCCGGGTATCTGCGCGACGGTTTTCAGGAACGTATTCTGCGCAGTTATCTCTCCGGTGTCCTTATCAAGAAGAGCCACTCCGGTGGAATTCACCGCGAAAATGCCGTCGTCCGCGCATTCCAGCGAGAACACCATATGCTCCCCGACGTAAGTTTCCCATATGCTGCCTTCCTTGTTAGAAAGGTCGAAGCGCATTATGTAATACTGCAGTTCACCGCCCTCAGAACCGCACACAGCCACATAAATGCTGTTGTCGTCGTTTGAGAAGATAACGCGGTCGATGAGCTGCATGGGCGAGTTCCAGCGGAATATCTGCTTACCCTCGCCGTTGAACACGAACAGGCTGTTCGAGTACTTTGTGGATTTTGTCACCACGGCGCAGCGATCGTCGTTGCTTATCTCAGCGAAATCTATCGTTTCATCGACGGAAGCGCTGTATACCTCGCCTGACCGCGAATACAGCTGGAATTCCCTGCCCCTGCGGTCGTAAATGAGCGCGCGCCGCGAATTCGTGCACAGCACCGGGTTCTGCATTCCGTGCTGGACGTTGGCGATCATGGCGCCGTCGGAATTGTAAGTGTAGAAATACGTGTCAGTCAGCAGGCAGAAATTATCGCCAAGGTCGTCCAGGACATAATCCGTGCTGCCCGGCAGATCAACGGGAAATCCCCCCTTGCCCACGTCCAGCGCTGCGTCCTTGAGCGGCGCGATTATCCTGCTCCAGTTGATGACAACAAGGATTATCACCAGCACGATAAGGGTAAGTATTCCCATATTAAGCCAGAATTTCCGCATTGCGCGCTTTTTTCTGAACTTGTTTATATCGTTTCTCTTATCCATAAAAATCCCTGCTTTCTGCCAAGCTCAGTTTGACATAATGCATAATTATCGGCTTCACTAATTATACAACATTACCGGCGTTTCGTCAATAGTCCACGCGGTTGAGATAAAGCCCCTCCGGCGGGAGCGTTTTCCCGGCATAATTACGGTCGCCTGTTTCCAGCGCACGGCGCACGTCGTCCAGTGTGAGCCTGCCCTCGTTAATATATATGAGCGTGCCTGCGCATATCCTCACCATGTTGTAAAGAAACCCGCTGCCGCTTATTCGCAGTTCGACATTCGTGCCGATTTTTTCAGCGCGGAAGCTGTATATCTCACGCACGGTGGATTTCATACGCGCCTTGCCCTCTGCCCTGCAGAATGCCGCGAAATCATGCTCGCCCACCAGTAGCTGCGCTGCCTCGTTCATCTTGCCGATGTCAAGTTCGTAGGGGTAATGATACGCAAGCTTCTGCTGAAACACGTCCCTTTGCGGGGTGTTTGCAATAAGGTAAACATATTCCTTGCCCTTTGTACAGTATCTCGCGTGGAAATACTCAGGCGCGTCCTCACAGGAAAGCACCGCGATATCCGGAGGCAGCAGCGTGTTCATGCCTTTCATGAAGCCCTCGCAGGGAATTCTGCTGTCAATATGCACGTTGAAGCAGAATTGCCGCGCGTGCACCCCCGTGTCGGTGCGTGAGCAGCCGTAAATCACCGGAGCCGGTATTTTAAGCAGCTTTCCGACGCAGTTTTCGACTACCTCCTGGACCGTCACAGCATTGTCCTGCCGCTGAAATCCGTGGTATTCCGCGCCATTGTAAGCGATAAAGACCTTTAAGTTACGCAATCTCTCACCTCGTCACGGAAGCACCGGGAAGCAGTTGATAACTATGACCCCGGCAAACAGCGCCAGCATCACGACGATAGCAACGTAGTCCCTCGGAGCGGTATGCATGACCTTCAGCCGTGTGCGCCCCTCTCCACCGTGGTAGCAGCGGCATTCCATCGCGGTCGCGAGTTCATTCGCGCGCTTGAATGCCGAAACAAACAGCGGTATCAGCACCGGGATAAGCGATTTTGCCTTTTTGATAAGACCGCCGGTGTCCATCTCAGCGCCGCGGGCTTTCTGCGCGGACATTATCTTGTCCGTTTCCTCGACCAGCGTGGGGATAAATCTCAGCGCGATGGTCATCATCATCGAAAGTTCATGCACCGGCACGTGTATCTTTTTCAGAGGAGAAAGAAGCCGCTCGATAGCGTCCGTCAGCATGATAGGGGAAGTGGTGTAAGTCAGCAGCGACATGCCGATGATGAGCGTGAGGACCCTTATCAGCATGAAAAGCGCCGTATCCACACCCTCGGGGTATATCTCGATGAACTCCCACTTGAACAGCGGAGTTTCTCCCTTGACGAAAAACAGATTGAGTACCCCGGTGAATATCATCAGCGGAAGTATCGGCTTGACGCTCTTGAAGATCATGATCAGCCTGATTTTCGCGAGAGAGTAGCACAGCACCATGAACAGCAGTCCGAGCAGCAGCCCGGTGTAGCTCTGCGCCGTGAAAAGTATAACAAGGTACAGTATATCCAGAACCAGCTTAACGCGGCTGTCTAGCCTGTGTATCACTGAATTCCCCGGGAAATACTGCCCGATAGTAATGTCCTTTATCATCTTTTGTTCTGTTCCTTATCTGTCAGCCCTTTATCAGCGGGAGCAGGCGCTCCGCAGCCCTGTCGGTCGTGTAGATATCGTTGCCGATATCCGTACCGAGTTCTTTCAGGATATGGCTCATTCTGGTTATCTGCGGCACGTCAAGTCCTATCTTTGCGAGTTCGTCAGTCCGCGCGAATACTCTGTCCACCGTGTCGTAGCAGAAAAGCCTGCTCTTGTTCATGACGAGCACTTTTCCTGCGTACTTCACGATATCCTCCATGGAATGCGACACCAGCAGTATCGTCTTGCCGTACTGCTCGTGGTACTGCTTTATCTGCCCGAGGATTTTATCGCGCCCCCTGGGGTCAAGACCGGCAGCCGGCTCGTCGAGAACGAGCACCTCCGGGTCCATCGCGAGTACCCCCGCGAGCGCGACCCTGCGCTGCTGCCCTCCGGAAAGCTCGAACGGTGATTTATCCAGCAGCTTCACGATATCCATGCTCTCAGCCGCACTGCGGACGCGCTGCTTTATCTCCTCGTCGGAAAGCCCCATGTTCTTCGGACCGTAAGCGATATCCTTGGCAACGGTCTCCTCAAACAGCTGGTGCTCTGAATACTGGAACACCAGCCCCACCTTGAAGCGAATGTTACGTATGTTCACGCCCTTGCTCCAGATGTCGGTGCCGTCCACGAAAACATGTCCGGAAGTCGGCTTGACAAGCCCGTTGAAGTGCTGTATCAGCGTGGATTTTCCGCTGCCGGTGTGCCCGATTATTCCCACGAACTCACCCTCGCGGATATCGAGGTCAACGCTGTTCACCGCGGTCTTTTCAAAAGGTGTTCCCACGCTGTATTTGTACGTTACTTTATCGCCGCGCAGAACCACCGGGCGCGTGTCCTCAGCGGTTTCCTCCTGCCTGGGGGGAATAACTGCGCTCCTGCCTCCGGTGAGCCTGAAAAGAGCC
>HF989442.1 GCA_000432175.1 Eubacterium sp. CAG:786 | reverse complement strand
GGGCAATACGGCCGCAGGTACAATTTAATTGAAATGTACTCACACGACCAATGACGTGCCATGAGATAAAAATGCAAGTGGGCGCGTAGCCGCGCCGGGCAATACGGCCGCAGGTACAATTTAATTTAAACGCACTCACACGTTCAATGACGCGCCATGAGATAAAAATGCAAGAGGGCGCGTAGCCGCGCCGGGCAATACGGCCACAGGTACAATTTAATTGAAACGCACTCACACGACCAATGACGTGCCATACGGTGCAAAATCAGTATATAAATTAACAGGGCGAAGTTTCATCTTCGCCCTGTTAATTTATATGGAATTTTAGTTTTCAGAGATATAGAACAGCGGATCTACCGGGTCGCTGTCTACACCATCGGGGCGTACTTCAAAATGAAGCTGCTCTCCTGAAACCTGACCTGTTTGCCCGGTCCTGCCGATTATATCGCCGGCATTCACCTGCTGCCCCTCTGTTACAAGAAGTTCGGAGCAGTGCCCGTAAAGCGTAACAAGCCCGTCGTCTGCCTGTATCATGACGCAGTTCCCATAACCGTAGTACCATTCTGCCTTAATTACCTTTCCGCTGTCTGCTGATTTGAATTCAGTTCCCGACGGAACTGAAAAGTCAATGCCTTTGTGGGTGTAATATCCACAATAACCGTACATCTGCTCAATGATCTCATATTCAGACGACAGGGGTCTGATAAGTTCACGCACATTGCTGACGTTAGTGATAGTGACATTGCTGTTTTC
>HF989441.1:26899-36191 GCA_000432175.1 Eubacterium sp. CAG:786 | reverse complement strand
TGAGCTCCACGGGGTCCTCGGTGTTGAGGGAATACCCCATCATTATCTCGGCTATCGCGAATGCGTCGCGGGGGTTGTCGAACATGAGTATCTGGTCTGCGTAATCGGGGTTCCAGAGAATGTCCCAGTCGATATCCTCCCTGGGAATGTCGATCATCGACGTGTTGTAGATTATCCCCACGGTGCCCCAGGTGTACGGCACGGAATACGCGTTCTCCGGGTCGTAAGCGGGGTCTACGAACGTCGGCATGATGTACCTGAAGTTCGGGATATTGTCCATGTCCAGCGGCTGGAGCATGTCCTCCTTTATCATCTTGGATATCATGTAGTCCGACGGGATTATCACGTCGTAGTTCGCTCCGCCGCCTTTCAGCTTTGCGTAGAGTTCCTCGTTGGTGGCGTAGTTGGTGTAGTTCACCTTTATGCCGGTGAGTCTGGTGAATTCCGCGTTGACGTTGAGGGTGCCCTCGTCCGCGCCGGTGGAGATGTATTCACCCCAGTTGTAGACGTTTATTGAGATATCCTGACCCCTGAAGCGGGTGTAGTAGTCCATGTCCTCCACGGTGAGGGTCTGGGCTTCGGCTTCTTCGGTGGCTTCTGCGGAGTCCGCGGTGCCCTCTGCGGGGCTGCCGGCAGCGCAGCCGGTGAGTGCGAGCGCGCAGAGTGCGGCGCATGCGGTCCTGAGGTACTTTTTCATTGCTCGTCGCCTCCGTTTGCCCTGAGTTTCCGCTCCTGCCTTGTTTCGATGAGGTTCTTGACCACCAGCACTATAACGACCACCACGAAGATCATGGTGGACAGCGCGTTTATCTCCGGGGAGATCTTGCGGCGCGTCATGGAATAGATGGTGATGGGCAGCGTCTGCGAGGTGGAGCCGCTTGTGAAGTAGCTGATAACGAAGTCGTCCAGCGAGAACGTGAACGACATCAGGAAGCCGCTTACGACGCCGGGCATTATCTCGGGGAGAATTACCTTGCGCAGCGCGGTGAACGGCCCGCAGCCGAGGTCCTGCGCGGCTTCGAAGAGGTTGGGGTCCATCTGCCGGAACTTCGGCA
Source organism: Eubacterium sp. CAG:786 (assembly GCA_000432175.1). Taxonomy (GTDB): domain Bacteria; phylum Bacillota; class Clostridia; order Oscillospirales; family Ruminococcaceae; genus CAG-115. The sequence continues at coordinate 35,136 of HF989441.1, read as the reverse complement.
TTACGTTAAGTATCACATAGGGCACGTCGAACGTGATATGCGCGATGACGAGGGTCACGAAGCCGAATTCGAGGTTCATTCTTGCCGCGAAGAACACGAACAGCAGCATCAGCGAAACGCCGGTGACTATCTCGGGGTTGACTATCGGCATGTTCGTGATGTTCATGACGACGGCTTTCGGGAATTTCCGCATGGAATTTATGCCGATAGCCGCGAGCGTGCCCAGCACTGTCGCCGCGATACTCGCTGTCACCGCTATGATTATCGTGTTCACCAGCGACGAGATTATCACCTCGTTGCGGAACAGCTTTGCGTACCACTCCAGCGTGAACCCGCTGAACACCGAACGGCTCTTCGTTTCGTTGAACGAGAACACTATCAGCACGAATATCGGCACGTACAGGAACATCAGGACTAATGCCATGTAGATTTTGGATAGGGTTTTCATCTTTTATTTGTTACCTCCAGTAACAGGTGGTTTTATTTGTTTTCGCCTGGTCGGTAGTATCTTTTTGATTTATCGTGTGGTCACACAGGACTGAGAGGAAACCCTTCGGGAAGGAAAAGGGGGGACTTTAGAAAAGCCGACAAAAACTTCGTCCGTCCCCCCTTTTCCTCCCCTACGGGTTGTCCCCTCAGACTCCCTTTCCCCTCTCCCCTCTTTTTTCCCCCTGCTCGTTTTTAGCTCGTGTTCAGGGGTGTGTATGGGGCAGATGGCTCCTCGTGCATTATGACGATTGGCGATGGGTACACGAGTTTATTCGATGGGGCAGGGAAGTTAGTTTCAGACATTATGTTGTGAAACATGGGACGCCAGAATTCCGAATTGATTTAATATTGCGTCTTGCGCAATATTAAATCAACACTTGGTCGTCTGGGTTGAACTGGTTCATTATGGTCATGATAACGAGTATTATTACCATCAGCACGAGGGAAATACCGGCGCCGAGGTGGGGATTGTAGGCGTTGCCCAGGAACTGCATCTCGATAAGGTCGCCGATAAGCAGGTTGGAACCACCGCCCAGCATTCTCGAAATGATGAACGTACTGATAGCCGGCACGAACACCATCGTAACTCCCGACATGATACCCGGCACTGAAAGCGGCACCACCACCCTGAACAGTATCGAAACCGGATTGCACCCGAGGTCGGAAGCGGCTTCAAGCAGGCTGCGGTCTATCTTCACCATCACTGAATACAGCGGCAGTATCATGTACGGCAGGTAATTATACACCATGCCCAGCACCACTGCGCCCTCTGTGTTGATGAGTTTGAACGGACCAAGTCCCACCAGGCTGAACAGGTAGTTTATTATGCCGTTGTTGCCGAGTATCGTCATCCATGAATACGTCCTCAGCAGGAAGTTCATCCACATCGGCAGCATGACTATCATCAGCATGGTGCCCTGGTGGTGCTTCTTCATGCGGGAAAGCATGAACGACACCGGGTACGCGAGGATAAGGCAGACCACCGTTGCGATAACCGCGAGCCATATCGACCGCACGAAAATATTGGTGTACTGTCCCACGTTCGAGATATAATCCAGCGTGAAATTTCCCTCTTCGTCGGTGAATGCGAAGTACGCCACCATCAGCAGCGGCACCACGATGAACACCGTCATCCACACGAGGTAGGGAGTTGCAAAGACCTTAAGCTTCTTCATTCTTATGCACCCCCATCAGCGCGGGATAAGCGCCCTCTTCCTTTGATTTCTTCATGATGTGGATATCAAAGGGGTCTACGGTCATGCCGATGGTGCTGCCCACCGGTTCTGCCTTTGTGGAATGTATCAGCCATTTATGGTCGATGCAGTCCACGGTCATTTCGTAATGCACGCCCTTGAACACCACGGACTCCACCACGCCGGTGAGTTTCGCGCTTTCAGCGGGTATCACCCTTACGTCCTCGGGACGGATGACCACGTCCACCATTTCATTTTTGTCAAAGCCCTTATCGACGCACTCGAAGCGCTTGCCGGAGAATTCCACCAGGCAGTCCTCGGGCATGCAGCCGTTGACGATGTTGCTTTCGCCGATGAAGTCCGCGACGAATGCGTTTTTCGGCTCGTTGTATATATCCGTCGGGGAACCTATCTGCTGGATATGTCCGGCGTTCATGACGACGACGGTGTCGCTCATGGTGAGGGCTTCCTCCTGGTCGTGGGTGACGTATACGAACGTGAGTTCCAGCGCCTGCTGTATCTTGCGCAGTTCCGTCTGCATATCCTTGCGGAGCTTGAGGTCGAGCGCGCCCAGCGGCTCGTCCAGCAGGAGTATTTTCGGCCGGTTGACCAGCGCCCTTGCTATTGCAACGCGCTGCTGCTGTCCGCCGGAAAGGCGCTGCACGGAACGCTTCTCGAACCCGGTGAGGTTCACGAGTTCCAGCATTTCACCGACGCGGCGCACTATCTCCTTTTCGCTGACTTTCTTTATGCGCAGTCCGAACGCGATATTCTCATACACGTTGAGGTGCGGGAACAGCGCGTATTTCTGGAACACGGTGTTTACGTCGCGCTTGTGCGGTGGCAGGTCGTTTATGCGTTTTCCGTCGAGCAGCACGTCCCCGGAGGTGGGGGTGAGGAAGCCGCCTATAATGCGCAGCGTGGTCGTTTTTCCGCAGCCGGAGGGTCCCAGCAGGGTGACGAATTCCTTGTCCTTTATATCGAGGTTGATGTTTTTGAGTATCTGTTCTCCGTCGAATTCCACGACGATGTTCCGCAGGCTGATTATATTTTCCATTGCAGACCTTCCTTTGTTTTTGGGGTAGGTATCACATACCAAATAACAGTTTATAATAAATTACCCACGTTGTCAATGTGTTTTTGGGTTTTTTGTGAAGTTTTTTATTCCCGGTGGAAAACTGGTCGGGGATAATAACAAAAACTGCCGCCGTTTCCGGCAGCAGTGATGTGTATTGTAAGGTTGGTGTGATTATTTCGTGTTCTTGTTCCAGATGAGCATAAGTCCCTTTAAGAGGAGGTCGTCATCATAGATTATCTCGTGACGGCACAGCGGTATGACCACCTGCGCCAGACCGCCGGTAGCAACCACCGTGGTCTTTTCGCCGAGTTCCTCTTCGATGCGCTCGATTATGCCGTCGATGGCACATGCGTTGGAGTACATTATACCGCTCTTTATGCAGTCAACGGTGTTGGAGCAGATAACGCGCTTCGGCTTTTCGTAGGCTATCTTTGGCAGCTGCGCGGTGCGTGAATTCAGCGCGTCCGCGGAAACTGCGACGCCGGTGGTGATAAGTCCGCCGATGTAGGTGCGGTTGCGGTCGATGACTGAAAACGTGGTCGCGGTGCCCATATCTATGAGTATCTGCGGCACGGGGTAATCGTGAATTCCCGCAACTGCGTCAACGACGAGGTCGCTGCCCAGCTGCGCGGGGTTGTCTATCTGTATCGAAAGCCCCGTCTTTATCCCGGGACCCACTATCATTATCCTGCCGTCCACCAGCTTTTCCACCGCGGTCTTTACGGTGAATGTCACCGACGGCACCACCGATGAGATTATCGCGCCGGTGATGTCGCTGCGGCTGATGTTGTTGATATCCAGCGCCGCCTTTATCTTGACCGCGTATTCCAGCGAAGTTTCGCGCTGTACTGTAGCCAGCCGCTCGCGGAAAAGTATCCTGTCGCGGTCCGCGCAGCCGAGTACGATATTGGTGTTGCCTATGTCTATCGCAAGTATCATTGCTGCTCCTTTGGCGTTAAATCTGTGCCTTGTTTGATGTCAGCTTGTTCTTTACTATGTCCACTATCCTTACTATAACGGAGCTCAGCAGCAGATTGGAACCCAGTTCCACCAGGAAGTTCACGCCGACGAACGCAGTCATCATGTAAGTCACCGCGTTATCTATGCCGGCGCCGGCAGCCCATACGCCGATGGTGTCCATGAAGAACGCAAAGCACCCCAGCAGGAATATTCCGGTGTTGACTATCGGTGCAGCCGCAGCCGCGCATATCGTAGCGGCCCAGCGGTTCTTCTTTTCGAGGGCGCCGTAGATAAGTCCGGGTACGAGACCGGCAGCCGCGCCCTTTACGAGAACGGTGATTATCGTTCCGGGTACGTTGACCACCAGGAACGTGTTCGCGCCGCCGGTTAAGAGGACCATCGCGCCGAAAACGAGTCCGAGCCAGCCGCCCGCCTGCCAGCCGTATAGTGCCGCGCCGACTACTATCGGTATCAGTGCAAACGTGATGTTGAACGGACCTACCGTTATTCCCATTGTCAGGAAATAAACGACTGCTACGAGTGCGGTCAGGAGCGCAGTCCCGACCAGCTTGTGGATCTTTTCGCTTTTCATATTAAGTTTTCCTCCTTGTTATCATTCCCCGGCGTGCGGGGATACAATACAATACAGACGTATTATAACACAACGGAGGGGAAAAATCTATGGATAAATCGCACAAAAATTCTTTCACAACCAAACGGCAAATCTTATTTAATTCGGAATGCGGAATGCGGAATTCGGAATTGTGGTATCGCCTTCGGCGATAATATTTAAAATACTTTGATATGAAACACTACAGGGCGAAAGATTATCTCTCGCCCTGTGTATTTTATAGTAAATCTTTTGAAATAACGTCCCGCGTAGCGGGACACAATAATTCCGAATTACGAATTCCGAATTACGAATTGAACCAAATTCCTAATTAATTTACCGCAGTTTTTAAAAAATATCTCTCCCCCTATTGACAAATCTCCTCCGTGGGTGTATAATACAGTCAAACAAATGAACATTTGTTCAAATGATGTAACGACAAAAAGGAGGGTCCCCGATGGAAAACGACGCACCGCACTGCGATTTCATGTGCGTACACGCCGATACGGTGAACCACATAAACGACGCCATGCCCGACGAAGATATGCTGATAGACCTGTCGGAGCTGTTCAAGGTATTCGGGGATTCCACCCGGATAAAGATACTGATAGCGCTGAGCCACGGTGAACTCTGCGTGTGCGATATGTCAAAGCTGGTGGGAATGACTTCCTCGGCTGTGTCGCACCAGCTGAAGATACTCCGCAGCTCCAAGCTGGTCAGCTGCAGGCGCGATGGAAAATCGGTGTTCTACAGCCTTGCGGACGACCACGTAAATACGATACTCCGTCAGGGGCTGGAGCACGTCAGCGAGCCGTCCTGACCGAAACTGAAAAGAGGTAACATATATGGATTTCTGGGACAGATTTGCCGGGGTGTACGACCTCGCGGAAAGCATAAACGGCACCGTGTGCAAGCAGATGCTGGATATAACCACCAGGCTCACTCCCGAGGGCGCAAAGGTGCTGGACTGCGCAGCGGGCACCGGTGAACTCACATTCGCTGCCGCAAAAAAAGCGGAAAGCGTGCTGTGCACCGACCTTTCAAGGAACATGCTCAGAACCGCTCAGCGCAAGGCAAGGGCTTTCGGCGCGGATAACGTCGCATTCGCCGTGCGCAACATATTCGACCTGCAGGACCCCGACAACACCTACGACGTCGTTATCGCGGGGAATGTCCTGCACCTGCTTTCCAATCCGCAGGGGGCGGTAAGGGAACTCTACCGCGTGCTGAAGCCCGGTGGGAAGCTTCTGCTGCCGACATTCACGACCAGGGGCCGCGGGAAGATACTCTTAGGAATATACAAGAAGCTGGGTTTCGACCCGGAGGCTGAATATTCCCCGTCGGAATACAAGAAGATGCTCGAGGAATGCGGCCTCGGCAGAGTACGCACAAAGCTTCTCAACGGGCTGATGCCCTGCTGCTACGCAGTGATAGAGAAGAACTGGTAACCTCTAAAAACCGGGACACGAGCAGATTTCGTATATGACTTATATCAGATGTAAGGCACCAAACCGCAGTAATACTTGATGTATTTCAAGGTTTGGTAACGCAACAGATGATATAAGTCATAGAAATCTGCCGTGAAGGAGGTTTTTAGAGGTTACCAACTGATAAACGAAAGGAAATAACGCCATGAAAAAGTCATTCAAGCTCATCGACCTGGACTGCGCACACTGCGCCGCTAAGATGGAAGAAGCCATCAGGAAGCTCCCCGGAGTTACAAACGCGTCTGTAAACTTCCTGCAGCAGAAATTAACGCTGGAAGCCGACGACGACAAGTTTGACGAGGCGCTCAGGGCAGCCGTCAAGTGCTGCAGGGACGTCGAGCCGGACTGCACGATCAAGATCTGATCACGGAGGTAACAGCCATGAGCAAGAAACAGAAAAAAATGCTGCTCCGCATAATCATCGCGGCTGTTGTATGGGTCGCGGGATTTGTGCTGGAGCATGTCCTTGACATCGACAGCGCGGGACGTTTCAGCGTTCCCGGCTTCATACACCTGGGGATATTCGTGGCTGCTTACTTCATCATCGGCTGGGATATCCTGTGGAAAGCGATACGCAACATCGCGCACGGTCAGGTGTTCGACGAGAACTTCCTGATGACGATAGCTTCCATCGGCGCAATGGTCATCGGCGAATACGACGAGGGCGTTGCGGTAATGATACTCTACCAGGTGGGCGAGCTGTTCCAGAGCGTCGCGGTGGGAAAATCGCGCCGTTCCATCGCTGAAATGGTGGATATCAACCCCGAATACGCCAACGTTGAGCGCGACGGAGAGGTGTCCGAGGTTTCACCGGAGGACGTTGCGGCAGGCGAGATCATCGTGGTGCGTCCCGGTGAGAGAGTCCCGCTGGACGGCACGGTCGTTTCCGGCTCGTCAGAACTCAACACAGCCGCGCTCACCGGAGAGAGCGCCCTGCGCGCCGTTGCCGGGGGCGACGAGGTGATAAGCGGCTGCATAAATACCAACGGTCTGCTGCGCGTTAAGGTGTCACGTCCCTATTCCGACTCCACCGTTGCGAGAATTCTTGAACTGGTGGAGAATTCCTCTGAGAACAAGGCAAAGACCGAGAACTTCATCACCCGGTTCGCGCGGGTGTACACGCCTATAGTCGTGTTCGCGGCTGTCGCGCTGGCGATTATCCCCGGGCTGATAGTCACCGCTATGAACGGCTTCACTGATTACTCCGAATGGCTCGGAGAGGGCGGCTGGCTGTACCGCGCGCTGTCGTTCCTGGTTGTTTCCTGCCCGTGCGCGCTGGTCATTTCAGTTCCGCTTTCCTACTTCGGCGGGATCGGCGGCGCTTCGCGCCACGGCATCATGATAAAGGGCGCGAACTACATGGAGGAACTCGCAAAGGCGCGTACCTTCGTTTTCGACAAGACAGGAACGCTCACAAAGGGCAGCTTTGCGGTGACTGAGATAGTCCCCGGGGGAATGCCCGCTGACGAGCTTCTCGGTATCTGCGCGGCTGCGGAAACATATTCCACCCACCCGATAGCGCAGTCCATCATCGCCGCGGGAAAGAATAGCAATCATCGACGAGGGAAAGAAGCACGGGCTTACAACGATGGCTTCCGACGCCGAGGAGATAGCGGGCTACGGCGTCCGCGCGACTGTGGGCGGCAGAGTTGCCCTGGTGGGCAACCACCGTCTTATGGCGCGGGAGAACATCACCGCTCCCTCCGTTGACACCCCGGGCACCGTGGTACACTGCGCAGTTGACGGGAAATACGCGGGCTATCTGGTGATATCCGATGAGATAAAGCCCGGCGTGACTGCGGCTCTCGCGGAACTCAAGAAGCACGGCGCAAGGACAGTCATGCTCACCGGCGACCGCAAGGCCGCTGCAGAAGCCATCGCGCGCACCGCTGGCATCGACGAGTTCCACGCTGAACTTCTCCCCGACGGAAAGGTCTCCCAGGTGGAAGCGCTCTACAAGGCAAAGCCCGAGAATTCCACGCTGGTGTTCGTCGGCGACGGAATGAACGACGCGCCTGCCCTTGCCCGCGCTGACGTCGGCATAGCCATGGGCGCAATGGGAAGCGACGCGGCGATAGAGGCGGCTGACATAGTCCTGATGAACGACAACATCGAGAGCCTGCCCACCGCAATGCGCATCTCCAGAAAGACGCACTCCATCGTCATGCAGAACATCGTTTTCGCCATCGGCGTCAAGGTGCTGATAATGCTGCTGACTGCATTCGGCATAACCAACATGTGGGTAGCGGTTTTCGGCGACGTCGGCGTTGCGGTGATAGCGATACTCAACGCCATGAGAACAATGCGGAACTAAAGTTCCGCAGGAACTTTAGTTCAATTCGGAACCTGGGTTCAATTCGTAATTCGGAATTCGTAATTCGGAATTATGGTATCGCCTCCGGCGATAATATTTTAAAAAA
>HF989441.1:19231-26864 GCA_000432175.1 Eubacterium sp. CAG:786 | reverse complement strand
GCCACACAGGGCGAAAGTTTACCTCTCGCCCTGTGCATTTTATTATAAACCTTTTGAGATAACGTCCCGCGTAGCGGGACACAATAATTCCGAATTCCGAATATAGTTTTGCGCAGCCCGTTACTTTATCCATCAGCATTATGCACCCAAGTGCGCAAAACTCGAATTCCGAATTGAACCAGGTTCCGAATTAAAAATCATGTGCTGCTTCTCTCTGCCTTTTCGCCATTCTTCTCCAGTTAACGAAGCCGTAGAGGTCGTTGGCGAGGAATGCCGCGAAGCACACCAGCACCGAAATATAACGCATATCCTGCACCGAAGCAAGCCCCCACAGGACTATCAGCACCACGTCGTTAGCCGCGTATGCCGCAGCGTAGAGCGGGCTTCTGCGGAACACGAAATACACCGCCGCAAAGCTGGTCGCGACTGAAATCGTGCTCGGAACGAGGTTCGCGGTGTTGAAGTACGCGAGAATGAAGTAGAACGCGACAGTCACCGCGAGCGTCAGCACGGACATGAACACGTATTCCGCGGGCTTAAGGTGGTTCACGCGGACTTCGTTCTTCTGCTCCGACGGGTGCCTGAGCCACGAAACCAGCGAAAACGCCGCCATCGGCAGCGACATGCACATGTAGGTTATCATCTCACCGTAATACCTGAACTGCCAGGATATCAGCCCGTAAATCACCGCAAAGACTATCGCCATCGCCTGCGCCGCAGGGTGCCCCTTTGCCGCGAATATCAGCGAGGTCACGCCCACCAGCGAAGCCGCAAGCGTCAGCCAGCTTTCCCTGTCGAACATCACGAACGCGATAACCACGGCAGCCGTGGAAATTCCCCACAGCAGCCATTCGCCCCTGCTGAAATATCTCAGTAACTCTTTCATAGGCACCTCACACGAAAAAAGCACCCGCACGCATCTTCTAAGACCTGACGATGTGTGCGAATGCTCAGCATTCTTCTACCCGGTGGCAGTATTTATTCTGTCTGACAGTATACCACATTCCTGCGGTTTTGTCAAGTGGTGTATTCCCCGGAGCCGGGCGCCAGCACCACGTCCCCGGCGGAAATGCCGTTGAGTATCTCGGTGTAGCCTCCCAGGCTGACGCCGGTGGTTACTTTAAGCTTGTAGCGCTCGCCGTTTTCCACCAGGGTGACGTAGCTCTCAGTGCCGCTGGTCTTTATCGCGGAATCTGGCACCGCAAGGACGTTTTTGCGCTCCGTGGTGACGAATGCAGTCGCCCAGCCGGAGGAAACAGCCATCTGCTGCTCCTCGAGCACCTGCGCCATAACATCCTCCCCCAGGTCGAAAACCACCCTCTGCGCGGACTGCCCGTAAGCGGTCGCGGGTGCGACGTCGGGGGCTTCAACGACGGTGGCGTCGTACATGTCGTCGTCTATCCTTATCTGCAGCTTCTGCCCGAAGCGGTAATCACCGCCGTCAATGTATATTTCCGTCTTTGACACCTCGGAGACAGCGCAGCAGACGTCGCCGCCCTTTGCCTCGGCGCCCTCTCCGATGGCGTAAGCCTGGCATATGATACCGTCAAACGGCGCGGTTATCGTGTACTTTTCCTTTTCTGCGAGCATCATGTCGAGCTTTTTCTGCTCTATCTGATACTGCAGCTGCTCAGCCCTGCCGCCCGCCAGCGAAGCCTCGTAAGCGGCGTTGACTATGGTCTGCTGGTTGCTTATGTCATAGTCAAGGCCGGAGGAGTCCAGCACCGCGAGCACTTCACCCGCAGTTACCTCGCGCCCTTTCAGCGCGTTGTAGGACATCACCAGCGCGTCCCCGGGGTAAGTCAGGTACACCGCATATGGGTAACCGATGGTCACGCCGGAGCTTTCAGTTTCGGAGAGGTCCATGTACTTCGCAGCCGCGACCTCGTACTGCACTTCATCAGCGCCGTAAATCGGCAGCTGTATCTCGTCCGTGGTGGCTTTACGCGCACAGCCGGTCAAAAGCAGCGCCGTTGCGGCAAGCGCTGCAGCTATCTTCTTCATAGGGGAATTCCTCGCAATTATGCCAATAGGGGTTATGCCTTTTCTGCCAGTCTGCGCATCATTTCCATGCACATTCTTCCGTTGTGGTAGGGGCACTTCCAGGGGTCTACCACCGGCTTGAAGTCAGCGGGCTTCCACTGGTCGTCTACCTGAGAATGCCACTCGCCGCCCGGGCGCTTGTCGATGATGTGCTCCTGAATGAACTTCCACACGCTGGAGGATATCTCGAAATATTCCTCGCCGCCATAGTGCTTCTGGAATGCGTTCATGAAGCCGATAACGGTCTCAGCCTGCACCCACCAGATGCGCCAGGTGTTTATCTTGTCCTTGTCGCGTTCGTTGAGCAGCGAGCCGGAAGCCTTGTCGTATGCGATATCAGCGATGTTCCTTACGATGCGCTTGTTCATCTCAGCGAACTTTGCGGTGACAGCGGGGTCGCCGATTATTTCGGTGGCGCGGTCGATGAGCCATGTCGCCTCGATGTCGTGCCCGTAGGAATGGATATCCCCGATAACGTCCATGTTCTTGTCGAAGAACACCAGCAGCTTGTTGCCCTGCTTGTCGAATATCTTGTCGTATGTAAGGTCAAGCTGGAATTTCAGGCGCTCCAGCACCTTCGGGCTGTGGTCAGCGAGGTAAAGCTCGGTGTAAGCCTCCATCATATGGAGGGTGGTGTTCATGGTCTTGTCGGCCATCAGTCCATTTTCGGAAAGCTCGTCGTTGGCAAGTTCGCTCTTCCAGTCGCGCGCCATGGTCTCGAGGTAAGCAACGTCGTCGGTGGAATTCTTCTCCACCAGCTCCATAACGTCGTACGCGAGTTTCAGCGCGTTCTTGTCGCCGCTCGCGCGGTAATAGCTGGAAAGCGCGTAAATAAAGAACGCCTGGCAGTAGGTGTGCTTGAAATCGTCCTTTACGGTGCCGTCGTAGTTCATGCTCCAGTAAACGCCGCCGTATTCCTTATCGACGCACTTTTCAGTCAGGAACTCATACGCGTGCCTTGCGTTGTCAAGCAGCTGGGGGTCCTTTAACTCAATGTAGGCGTTGGAATAGAACCACAGTATGCGGGAATGCAGGATAACGCCCTTTTCACCCTTCTTGTCGATATTCAGCGCGCTGTCCATGAATCCGGTGAAACCACCGTTCTCATCATCGCGGAGCTTGTTCCAGAACGGAATGATGTGCCCTGTCAGCTCCTGTACAAATTCTTCTCTCTTCATGCTTTTGTACCCCTTGTGTGTAAATTTTGTTCTACTCACTATATCCTATACTTTGTATCAGGCGGAACGCAAACTGGTAATGCGTTCCACCTGTTTTTTATAGTCCCCTGAAATTATTTCAAATCCCGGGCACACTAAATTTAAGCGAGAAGTGCTCAGATGCTAGGAGCGATGGCATAGGCTAGGCTTAAAGCCTGCCTATGTCATCGCGACGACGCAGATGAGTGCTTATCGCTTAAATTTTACTCGTCCTTGCCGCAGCAGTTCTTGTACTTTTTGCCGCTTCCGCAGGGGCAGGGGTCGTTTCTGCCAACCTTACCGCCCTTGTTCTTGTAGGGAGTCTGGGAGCCTGCGTTCGGTGCGTCAGGCTGCATCACCTGCTCGCGCTGAATGGGGCGCTGTACCCTTACGGGGACAGTCAGCACCAAGCGTACTGTTTCCTCGCGGATAGCGGCTATCATCTCGTCGAACATCGCGAAGCCCTCGAAACGGTACTCTACCACAGGGTCCTTCTGACCGTAGCTTCTGAGGTAAATGCCGCGCTTGAGCTCTTCCATCGCGTCGATGTGGTCCATCCAGTGACGGTCAACGGTCTTGAGCAGGCACACGCGCTCTACCTCGCGCATTGCCTCGCTGCCCATGTCAGCCTCGCGGGTCTTGTAGATAAGATGCGCCCTGTCCTTGAGGAATTCCACAATGTCCTTCTTGGAGATGGAGTTCAGCTCGTCGGTGGTGTAGCGCAGGTCGCTGTCCATAACGTAAAGGTTCATGAAGTGCGAACGCAGCCCGTCGAGGTTCCAGTTCTCGGCGACTGTATCGGAGCAGTACATGTCCACTGCTTCCTCAATGGACTTATCCATCATATCCTGGATATTCTTGCTTACGTCCTCGCCGTCGAGAACCTTGGAGCGCTGAGAATAAATAGTGGTACGCTGCTGGGACATAACGTCGTCGAAGTCCAGGACGTTCTTTCTGATGGAGAAGTTCCTGCCCTCTATCTTCTTCTGAGCGGACTCAATGGCGCTTGAAAGGAACGAAGCCTCGATAGGCGTATCCTCGTCGAAATTCATGCTCTCCATGAACTTCTGCACGCGGTCGCCGCCGAACAGGCGCATGAGGTCGTCCTCAAGGGAGATGTAGAAGCGGCTCTCACCGGGGTCGCCCTGACGTCCGGCACGGCCGCGCAGCTGGTTGTCGATACGACGGGACTCGTGGCGCTCGGTGCCGATGATGAACAGACCGCCTGCAGCGCGGACTTCCTCAGCCTCGGGCTTTATCTGCTGGTCGAACTTCTTGATGAGCTCCTGGTACTTGTTTCTTGCCTCGAGAATTTCCTCGTTGTCTGTTTCAGCGTAGCCGGTAGCCTCCTGGATAAGCTCCTCGGAGTACTCCTGACGGCGCATCTCGTGAATAGCCAGGAACTCGGAGTTACCGCCGAGTTTGATATCGGTGCCACGGCCTGCCATGTTGGTGGCGATGGTGACTGCACCCTTCTTGCCAGCCTGCGCAACTATCTCAGCCTCGCGCTCGTGGTTCTTCGCGTTGAGCACCTGGTGCTTTATCCCGCGCGCCTTGAGCAGCTTTGAGAGCAGCTCGGATTTCTCGATGGTGACGGTACCTACCAGCACCGGCTGACCCTTCTTGTGGCATTCCTCCACCTGGTCGCAGACTGCCTTGAACTTTCCGCGCTCGTTCTTGTATATCTGGTCGTGATGGTCGATACGGATAACAGGCTTGTTGGTGGGTATCTCGATAACGTCCAGGCTGTATATCTGACGGAACTCAGCTTCCTCGGTCATAGCCGTACCGGTCATACCGGAAAGCTTCTCGTACAGGCGGAAGAAGTTCTGGAACGTGATGGTGGCAAGCGTCTTGCTCTCGCGGTTCACCTTTACGCCTTCCTTTGCCTCGATCGCCTGGTGCAGACCGTCGTTGTAGCGGCGTCCGAACATCAGACGTCCGGTGAACTCATCGACGATGACGATCTCGCCGTCCTTGATAACGTAGTCAACGTCCAGCTTCATGATACCGTTTGCACGGATAGCCTGGTTGATGTGGTGCAGGAGAGTGGTGTTCTCGGGGTCCATGAGGTTCTCTATGCCGAAGTACTTCTCGGCCTTTGCGACGCCGGCAGGCAGCAGGTTGCAGGTCTTTGCCTTTTCGTCGATGAGGTAATCCCCGTCGAAGTTGCCCTCGTAGTCCTCTTTATCGTCAAGCTCTGCGACCTTGTTCATGGTGAGGGTCTTTGCGAACTTGTCAGCCTTTTCGTACAGGTCTGTGGATTTGTCGCCGTGACCGGAAATGATGAGCGGGGTTCTCGCCTCGTCGATGAGGATAGAGTCCACTTCGTCCACTACCGCGAAGTTGGGCGCGCGCTGGACCTTATCCTTCTTGTAGATGCACATGTTGTCGCGCAGGTAGTCGAAGCCAAGCTCGTTGTTGGTGGCGTATGTGATATCGCATGCGTAAGCCGCACGGCGCGCGTCGTTGTCCATATCGTGGGTGATAAGTCCGACGGTGAGGCCGAGGTACCTGTGCACCTTTGCCATCAGCTCGCTGTCGCGCTTTGCGAGGTAGTCGTTGACGGTGACGATGTGCACGCCCTTACCGGTGAGTCCGTTAAGGTAGGACGGCAGGGCGGCAACGAAAGTTTTACCCTCACCGGTCTTCATCTCTGCGATACGGCCCTGGTGGAGCACGATACCGCCGATGATCTGGACCGGGTAATGACGAATGCCGATAACTCTTGTGGAAGCCTCACGGCAGACAGCGAAAGCGTCCGGCAGTATCTGGTCGAGAGTTTCGCCGGCAGCGAGCCTGTCCTTGAGGATACCGGTCTGCGCCTTGAGCTCGCTCTCGCTCATAGCGGAATACTTGTCCGCGAGGTCGAGCACTGCCTGCTTTATCGGCTCTATGCGCCTGAGTTCCTTGGAGGAATAGGTGCCGAAAAGTGATTTGAATAAACCCATTGTATTGCAATTCCCTTTCTGTAAGAACGTATTTCGAATATAAATACTCACATTATATTATACCGCATAACCTTGTATTTGTCAACCGGAATATTCACACAAATCGAGAATTTGCGGAAATTTGTCCCATACTGTCGCCAGAAGTATAATATTGACGAAACTGCCCAAACTTACACCGAAAGGAGATGTTCGCATGAAAAAACAGCCATACCCTCCGCACGAGCGCCCCGAGGAAGCCCAGGCGCTGCAGGACCCCACCATGAACTCCGGCTGCGCCGGCGACTGCACCGGGCTTATCCCCGCGGTTTCAGGCGAAGAGGAATACGACAGCTACGCGGAACTCTATCCTTTTCTTCCTCCGGAAGAAAAGGAAATTCGGAATTCTTAATTCGGAATTCGGAATTATTGTGTCTGCTTCGCAGACGATATTTCAAAAACTTTTATGGAAACACTACAGGGCGAAAGTTTACCTCTCGCCCTGTGCATTTTATAGAAAATCTATTGAGATATTGTCCGCGCAAGCGGACACCATAATTCCGAATTCTTAATTCCGAATTCCGAATTTTATTTGAGGTTTGCTGCGTCGATGCGGTTGAGGGCGCGTTTGAGCTTGGTCTCTGCGAGTTTCAGCTCGTTGTCGCTGTGGGCGGCTTTTATGCGCTCCTCCGCTACCTGCTTTGCGTGCTCCGCGCGGTTGAGGTCGATTTCCTCTGCCCATTCGCAGGACTGCACCAGGATAACGGTTTTCTCCTTCGATACCTTGATGACCCCTCCGGAAGTGGCGGCGCGTTTGAACTGCCCGTCTATCATCACGCGCATCTGCCCGATGCCGAGAGCCGCGCAGTAAGGCTCGTGCCCGTTGAGGATACCGACGTCGCCGACGGTGGTGCGCGCGATTATCTGCTCGGTCTCCCCGTCGAAGAATATCTTCTCAGGCGTGATTATTTGTAACTTGAACGGCGTCATATCGTACCCCCGTCAGACTTTCTTTGCCTTTTCGATAACCTCGTCGATGGTGCCGGCGAACAGGAATGCGGACTCCGGCAGGTCGTCGTGCTTGCCCTCGATTATCTCCTTGAAGCCGCGTATGGTTTCCTTGAGCGGAACGTACTTGCCCTCCATGCCGGTGAATGCCTCTGCGACGGAGAACGGCTGGGACAGGAAACGCTGTATCTTTCTCGCGCGGGAAACGGTGAGCTTATCCTCGTCGGAAAGCTCGTCCATACCCAGTATCGCGATGATATCCTGCAGCTCGTTGTATCTCTGCAGAATGGACTGCACCGCTCTCGCTACCTCGTAGTGCTCCTTGCCCACGATGTCGGGGGTGAGTATGCGGGAGGTGGACTCCAGCGGGTCAACGGCAGGGTAGATACCCATTGAAGCGATGTTTCTGGAAAGTACGGTGGTGGCGTCCAGATGCGCGAATGTCGTTGCAGGCGCCGG
>HF989441.1:16909-19100 GCA_000432175.1 Eubacterium sp. CAG:786 | reverse complement strand
CCAGCGTGGGCTGGTAACCAACGGCGGAAGGCATTCTGCCCAGCAGCGCGGAAACCTCCGAACCTGCCTGCGTGAAACGGAAGATGTTGTCGATGAACAGGAGCACGTCCTGACCCTCTTTGTCACGGAAGTACTCTGCCATAGTCAGACCGGAAAGGGCAACTCTCATTCTTGCCCCTGGCGGCTCGTTCATCTGACCGTAAACCAGCGCAGTCTTGCTGATAACGCCGGACTCCGTCATCTCGTTGTACAGGTCGTTACCCTCACGGGTACGCTCGCCGACGCCGGTGAACACGGAGATACCGCCATGCTGCTTTGCGATGTTGTTGATGAGCTCCATGATGAGGACTGTCTTACCAACGCCCGCACCGCCGAACAGACCTATCTTACCGCCCTTGAGGTAAGGCGCGATAAGGTCAACGACCTTGATACCGGTCTCGAGCACCTGGTTGGAAGCCTCCTGCTCCTCGAACTTCGGAGCGGGGCGGTGTATCTCCCACTTCTCCTCGGTCTCGGGCTGGGGCTTGTTGTCTACTGCCTCACCGAGCAGGTTGAACACGCGTCCCAGGGTCTCCTTGCCGACCGGGACTTTTATGGAAGCCCCCGTATCGACGGCCTCCATACCTCTGACAAGACCGTCCGTAGAGCCCATCGCGATGCAGCGTACCACATCGTCGCCGATATGCTGTGCGACCTCGACGACAAGCTTCTGACCGTTGTTGTCGATCTCTATCGCATTCAGCAGATTGGGCAGGTGATCAGGGTGGAACTTGATATCAAGAACCGCACCGATGACCGTCACGATCGTGCCAATGTTCTGATTTGTCATTTCTGAATTTTCCTTTCCATTTGATGTGGTTGGAAACCATCGTCGAAAAAGGCACGCTGTGCCTTTCTCGCCGGTACATCCCAACTGCGCGCACTCTTTGTCGGCTTTGCCGACAATAGCGTAAGCCTGAAAGGCGTCGCCTGCACACTTGTTGGGATAGAAGTGTTTTTTCCCCCGGCAAAGCCGTGGCAAAAAACGTTATTTCAATTTCATTTTCCTTCGGAAAACGCTTCATACAGGTTATATTTGCAAGAAATATATCCAGCTGTTATTCAAGCGCATTCGCGCCGGAAACTATCTCGGTGATCTCCTGCGTGATGCTTGCCTGGCGCGCTCTGTTGTACAGCAGCGACAGGCTCTCTGTCATGGCGTCTGCGTTGTCGGTCGCGGACTCCATCGCGGTGCGGCGCGCTCCCTGCTCTGAAGCGTAAGCCTCGACGATGGCGCACATCACAAGGCTTGCCATGAACTTCGGCACGATACGGTCGAACACCGCTTCCGGCGAGGGGTCGTAGGTCATGGTGCCGTAATTCTCGAGTTTCTGCGTCTGCATGGGGAGCACAGCCATCTGCTGAGCCTCCTGGGTCAGCTGCGAAACGAACATGGTGAAGAATATCTGCACATCGTCCACCTCGCCCTTTTTGAACAGCTCTATCGCCGTGTCGGCGATATCCTGAGCCTGAGCAGGCTTGATGTTCTCAGCGATGGTGGGATAAGCCCCCACGATGTCGTAGTCGCGCTTGGAGAAGTACTCGATGGCTTTCTTGCCGACAGCGATTATCCTGGGCTTTTCCGCGTCGGAGGCGTGTGCAGCAGCCGCCATCTTCAGGATATTCGAGTTATATCCCCCCGCAAGACCCCTGTCGCCTGCCACAACGATGAACAGACGGTGCCTGACCTCCCTCTTCACGGTGAAAACGGTGGAGAAGTCAGTGTTGGCAGAAACGATCTCGCACATGGACTTATACAGCTCGTTGAAATACGGACGAGCCTGCTCTGCGCGCTGCTTTGCCTTGCGCAGCTTGCTAGAGGACACCAGCTCCATCGCCTTTGTTATCTGCCGTGTGGAGCCTACGGACTTTATGCGCCGCTTGATGTCCTTCATGTTTCCTGATGCTATAATATCACCCCCGGTAGCTTCCGCGTGCCCCGGCTTTCACCGGGGAGCGGAGAGTGATCACTGAACGTTATCGTCCGTTGTGATATATCTTACTTTCTTTTCGATGTAGAGCCATGCGACGCCGAGCGTTGCGATGACGGAAAGAATTGTGGCAATAATGCCGAGCACAAAAGCAGCCTGCTTCATGAATTGCTCCTTTCGTTATGCGGTGTAGCCCTTTGCGAAGTCAGTGAGGACGCTCT
>HF989441.1:8771-16904 GCA_000432175.1 Eubacterium sp. CAG:786 | reverse complement strand
AGTCAGTGAGGCCGCTCTTCAGCTTCTCCTCGTTGTCGGGGGTGATCACCTTTTCGGTCTTTATGCTTGTGAGTATCTCAGGGTCGGTGGACTTGATATGATCCAGCAAGTCAGTCTGATACTGCTTTATCTTCTCCACGGGGATATCCCTGAGGAAGTTGTGAACGACAGCGTAGATGATAACTACCTGTTCCTCCACTTCCAGCGGGGAATTCTGATCCTGCTTGAGCACCTCAACGATGCGCTCGCCCTTTGCAAGACGGTCCTTGGTATCCTTATCCAGGTCGGAACCGAACTGTGCGAAGCTCTGCAGCTCCCTGTACTGGGAGTAATCCAGCTTAAGGGTACCTGCGACCTTCTTCATTGCCTTTATCTGTGCATTACCGCCAACGCGGGAAACTGAGATACCCGGGTTAACTGCGGGGCGTACGCCGGCGTTGAACAGTTCGCTCTCGAGGTATATCTGACCGTCGGTGATGGAAATTACGTTGGTCGGGATATACGCGGATACGTCGCCTGCCTGCGTTTCGATTATCGGCAGCGCAGTCAGCGAGCCGCCGCCGTAGTTCTCATTGAGTCTTGCGGCACGCTCGAGAAGTCTTGAGTGCAGATAGAATACATCGCCGGGGTACGCTTCACGTCCTGGCGGTCTTTTCAGCAGCAGCGAGAGGGTACGGTAAGCCACGGCGTGCTTGGACAGGTCGTCGTATACCACGAGGACGTCCTTGCCCTGGTCCATGAAGTACTCGCCCATGGTGCAGCCGGAATAGGGCGCGATATACTGCAGCGGCGCCAGCTCCGAAGCGGTAGCGGAAACGACGATGGAATAATCCAGCGCGCCCCCTGCGCGGAGCTGCTCAACAACGCCGGCGACTGTGGAGTTCTTCTGACCTATGGCGACATAGATGCAGATAACGTCCTTGCCCTTCTGGTTGATTATCGTATCGATAGCGATGGCAGTCTTGCCGGTCTGGCGGTCGCCGATTATAAGCTCACGCTGACCTCTGCCTATCGGGATCATGCTGTCAATTGCCTTGATACCGGTCTGGAGCGGCACGGTAACAGGCTTTCTGGTGATGATACCAGAAGCGATCTTTTCGATGGGGCGTGTTTCCTTTGCGAGAATTGCGCCCTTGCCGTCGATGGGCTGTCCCAGGGAATTGACAACTCTGCCGAGAAGCTCTTCGCCGACGGGCACGGACATGATGTGACCGGTGCGCTTGACGGTGGAGCCTTCCTTGATGTCCTCGTCGGAGCCGAGCATTACGGCGCCTACGAAGTCCTGCTCGAGGTTCATCGCCATGCACTGCACGCCGTTGTCGAATTCAAGCAGCTCGTTGAGCATGCACTTTTCAAGCCCGTGGATACGCACGATACCGTCGCCGACGGTAACGACCGTGCCCACGTCCGCAAGCTGCAGCTTTGAGTTGTAGTTCTTTATCCGGGACTTTATCAGACCCGTTATTTCATCGGGGCGTAGATCCATTAAATCAATCCCTTTCTTTTAGTGATACGCTGTCAGACGATGACGCCGCCAAGCTCCCTGCGTAATCCAGCGAGCCTTGAGCGGATACTGCCGTCCCAGCGTGTGCTGCCGTAGTCGATAACGACGCCGCCGATGAGCGCCGGGTCTACCTTTTCGCGTATGGAAACGGTCCTGCCGGTGACTTCGGTCATCTTCGCCCTTATCTTTTCAATAACAGCCTCCGACAGCGGAGCGCTGCTAGTTACGGTGATTTCAGCGATCTTGAAATAGTCGTTGTACGACGCGCGGAAATCCTTGAGAATGCCGCTGAAGCAGTTCATTCTGCCGCGCTCAGTGAGCACGCACAGCAGGTTGCCCGTCAGCCCGGAGATCTTTCCCTCCGATATGACGTCCCTCACCATGGCAAGCTTCTCCTCCATGGTGACTGTGGGCGTACCCAGCAGCTTGATGAACTCCGGCTCCTCGTTGAACACCTTTTCAAGCGCGTTCATCTCGCCGAGAATGTCGCCGAGCCTTTCCGGAGCCTCCTCCGTACACAGCTCAAAGAACGCCTCAGCGTATACTTTTTCAGCCTTGTCGTTCATAAAAGCTCCTCCCTGCGACGGTCACTTTGCGGTGCCGACGTTCTCGAGGAAGCTGTTTATGAGCGCCTCGTTGTCCTTCGCGGAAATTTCCTTTTCAACAACGCTGGACGCCGCCATGATGATGATATCGGATATCTCGTCCTTTATCTCGTTCACGGCGCGCTGCCTGTCGCGCTCGATGTTCTCCTCCGCCTTGGACCGGATCTCCGCAGCCTTCTGATTAGCTTCGGTGATTATCTCTTCCTCGCGGCGCTGCGCTCTGGCGGTAGCCTGCTTCATTATCTCAGCGGCTTCCTCCTTTGCCTTTGCCAGCTTATCGAGGTATTCCTGCTCGGTCTTTGCTGCGGACTCCTTGGCGCGCTTTGCTTCGGCTATCTCAGCCGCAGCCATTTCGTTGCGCTTGTCCAGCATCTTTCCGACCGGCTTGAACAGGAATATCCTGAAAAGGATAAAGATGATCAGCGTGTTTATCAGCGTGAAAACGATAGTTCCGGGGTCGATGGTAACGAGCGGCAGTACTTCCTGCGCTGCGCTTTCACTGATGAGTGTCAGCATGGGTTCCAACTCCTCCCTTTATGCGATATGCCTTATCGGTATTACTTGTTGAACAGAGCGGTAAGGTTGCTGAACAGCGGGTTTGCATAAAGGAGAAGCAGTGCGATTACCAGTGCGTACAGACCTGTTGTCTCTGCGAGCGCGTCGCCGATGATCATTGTTCTTGTCACTGCGCCGGAAGCCTCGGGCTGTCTGCCGATAGCCTCAACTGCCTTACTTGCGCAGATGCCCTCGCCGATACCAGGGCCAAGACCTGCGATCATTGCCGTGCCTGCGCCGAGTGCGGACGCACCGAGTACGATGGCGCTGGATAAAAGCTGCATATCTTCCATTGTTGTTTCCTCCATTTAGTTATAAATACTATCCGCGGGAATACCCGTGGAATATTTGCCGGATGATGTCACTCACACTCTGCGCCGGAGATGTACGCCATTGTCAGGGTGGTGAAGATGTAAGCCTGGATAACTGCCGAGAAGATGTCGAAGTACAGCGAGGTTATCGCGGGTATCAGTATCGCGAAGTTGCCCAGCGCGAAATAGATCAGCCCACCGATGACCATACCTGCGACCATGTTGCCGAAGATACGCAGCGCCTGCGAAAGCGGGTTTGCGATCTCGCCGATGATGTTGAACGGCAGCATGAACGGCATAGGCTCGATGAATGCGTGGAAAAATCCCTTTACCTTACCGGTCCTTGCACGGTTTATCTGCGTCAGGGCAAACGTGATGAGTGCGATGGCGCCAGTCACCGAGATATCGGAGGTGGGGTTCTTGAGCCCGAAAAGGCTCATCAGGTTGTTTAGCAGCAGAAAGCACAGGAGCGCGCCGATATAGGTGGTGTAGCCCTTGTACTTCGGGCCCATCGTCGTATCCACCATATTTCTGGCGAATGTCACGATCCATTCCGCTGCCGCCTGGCGCTTTGTCCGGGGTATGACCTCGAGCCTGTGCGTCAGTATCAGCATCACGATCAGCAGGACAAGCATGACTATCCACTGAATGAACACTGTTTCGGTGAGGTTCCACGTTATACCGAACAGGTCGAAACTCGTGATGACCTTAGCTCCGGTGACGGTGAAGCCGCCCTCTGACGCCAATAGCAAAGCTGCTGGCATAGATTATCATTCCTCCTTTGGGGTAATACGGCGCTTTGGCGCCGCTTGTATCTATTTCCGCTTCGTGCGCGTTTCCCACAGGGACTTCACGGTTATGACAATCCTCGGAAAAAACAGCGGCACAGCCGCGGAAAGAAGATCGATGAATGGCAGGACAGCCGCTGCAGTCATCACCAGGAACAGCCCCAGGTACCTGACGCAGTAAAGCGTGTTCATGTATTTCTGCGCGGATTTTGCGCCGTGCCGCAGCGAATTCTCAGCCGAAACGCCCATCAGCCAGAAGTTGCCGACGCCCGCGATGTTCCCCCAGACGCCGCCGAGAAGCAGCGAATAGTTGAACCCGCACGCGAAGAAGAGCACGATGAGCAGCGCGAAATACACTGCGTTTATCGCGAGCAGCCAGGGTCGCATGGCGCGGAGTTCCTGCCGGGTGACGTTGTATTTTCCTGCCATGGGCACCTCACTTGCGGTGGTCGTCGTAGTAGTCGTTGTCGCTGCGGTCGCTGTAATACCTGCGGTATTTCGACTTGTCGTCCTTTGCGTACAGCTTTATCATCTTCATCAGGTGGTTAGCCGCGCCCCCGAGCATGAAAAGAATGCCCAGAATTATGCACACGACCATCACCCAGTCGGGCAGGTCGTAGTATTCCACGGCGTAATGCCCTCCCACGATGAACACCAGCAGCGGCGCAAGAATGACGAACGCGAACTGGCTCGCGACTGCGTAGGCGGCAAAGGGGCTTTTTTTCCCTGACATCACCTTGTCACGAAGTTCTCAAGGCGCCAGCCGTCGTCGGTCTTTACCATGCCAATGGTGACGGTGGCGTCAGGCTCGCGCTGGGACTGGCTCGCTTCTGCGGTGCCTATCACCGTTTCCAGCTTGTCGTCGAAAAGACCCACGGTGAGATTGCACTTGCCCTCCTCGACGTAATCTATCGTGATGGAGCAGCTTATCCAGCTCTTGGCGGGGTCTGCGGTGAAATCAGAACTTATACCCAGCACCTCGACGGTCTCGTACTTTATGGTATCGTCCGCTTCTGCTGTGGAGCCTTCGGGAGCCGCGGTGGTCTCAGCGCGCTGCTGTATCCTGCGGTTTGCGTATACGGTCAGACCGTTGCCGTCGATGTTGTGCAGCACGCGGTCAGCCTCGTCCTCGACGTAGACGGAGCGCACCAGCGTCTCTATCTTGTCAAGGTCGTAATCGGTGTTGTTGACGGTGTAATATCCGTCCTCGGGGAGGTTGCCGTAAGGCTCGTCGTTGTGGTGGAGTCCCTCGGTGACGAACAGACGGAGTATCTCGTGGCTGTCGTCCAGCAGGTCGTGCGCCGCAAGTCCCACCTCGTCGCGGTATTCCTGCGTGAGGTAGGCGGCGGTGTTATTTTGCGCGCCGGAATTCTGCGCCTGACTGCCGTTATTCCCGCTGCCTGGCAGGTTGAGCATGATCACCGCGATTATCGCGGCAGCGCATGCCAGCGCGGCAATGACTATAGTAGCTATGAGTGAAGTGTTGTTCTGGTTTTTTTTGGTGCTCATTCAGTGATACTGCCTTTCCCGGTTTGTTTTCACGCCTTTTCCGTGGTCTTGCTGTCGAAGGAGATAGCCTCGGGGAATACGCTGCGGCTTGTCCTCCTTGGAAAGGAAAGTCGTGTTGACATAGCCCTGGATTATCGCGCCGTCAGTCACCGCGATGGTGGAAGCGTTGATGTCGCCGAATACGATGGCGTCGGTGTTGTCCTCCGCGCCGTCCTTTTTCCACAGTTCTTTCACTGCCTGTGAAAAAATATCTTTGATACCCATTGTGATTTCCTTTCTTTTACGCAAACGGCCCGGTGAACTGCACCGGCTTTGTGTCGTCGTTTATCTTGTCGAATTTATAGCCCTTGTTCATCAGCACCTGGAGCACGTCGCCCAGCACCAGCACGGTGTTCGGGGTGGAAGCTGAGTCATGCATGATGCCACACTGCCAAACTGCATTTCCAGACCTCTTTTGTATCACAGCGCCATTTTCTGATACTGGCGCATAAATTCATTTATGGGGAAAAATCGGCTCATACCCCTATTATTTAATGATACTATAAAACGGCGTTTTTGTCAATAGCAACATCGGTGAAAAAGTCATTTATTACCCGGAATATGGACAAAATATGCTGTATTGGCATACTGATTATAGACAAAGTGCACAAAAAAAATATGCTTCGGCATTATCCGGGTTATTTCGCAGGAGAAATAGGTGTGTATAATATTTTTATCGAAAACGAAAATGACTATTGATTTTTATGGAAATATGTGATACAATAAATGTATGTATGAATAAGAAACGGGGTGACGCTGTGCTTGACGGAAGAAAAGTGATAGGCGTATGCTGCGCGACGGTCAACAAGGAGCCTTCCAAGCCGCTGGTAGACGGGCTTGCAGAGCTGCTGAAAGACCGCGCAGACTACAGGATGCTGGTTTTCCAGTGCTTTGAGGACCTTTACGGCAACAGCAGGAGCGACACCGGCGGCAGTTCGGTGTTCAGCCTGATAAATTACGACATGATAGACGTGATGGTGATGGTGCCGGCTTCTATGTATTCCCGCACGGTGGTGGAGAAGATAGTTGAGGACTGCCGCAGCAACAACGTCCCGCTCATATCGGTGGATATCCCCATCGAGGGCGCCTACAGAGTCTCTTTCGGCTATGGGGAAGCCTTCAGCGCTATCGTGGACCACATTCTCGGCTGGCACAGCTGCCGCAGGATAAAGCTCGTCGCGGGGCAGAAAGGCAATGACTTCTCAGAGACCCGCGTGAAATCCTGCCGCGACCTGATGGCAAAATACGGCCTTACCCTTAACGACGACGACATATATTACTGCGATTTCTGGGAGGAGCCCACCTACGCCGCGATGGACCGCTTCTTTGAAAGCGGGGAGCCGCTGCCGGAGGCATTCATCTGCTGCAACGACACCATGGCAATGGCTGTCTGCCTGAAACTTAACGAGCACGGCGTGCGCGTGCCGGAGGACGTTTTTGTCACCGGCTTCGACGGGATAAAGATCGAGCAGTATCACAAGCCGAGGCTCACCACCGCGGTGCGCAACAACGCCGTGATAGCCGAAAAGCTGCTGGAACTCGCCGACGGCATCACCAGCGGGGAATACCCCGAGCCGTTCGACGCGGAACTCAGCTACGAGCCGGTTTTCAGCGAAAGCTGCGGCTGCGCGTTCCCGGACCAGGGGAATTCCAACCGCCTGCTCGCGGACTTCGTGCAGAGCTACACCTACGCCCTCAACTACGAGGAACACGTCAACAAGATGGAAAACCTCATCGCCGCCGACCCCTCCCCGGGGAACGTCCGCAGCACGCTGGATGAGTACTGCTTCCGCAACTCGGTGATATGCCTGACGGAAGAATATTGCAGGTGCTTCACCGACAGCGAGGAGCATCAGGCGGAATTCACCGGGTTCGGCAATATGCGCGTGTTCCTGAATACATTCACCGACGGCAGGAACACCGGCAGCGTGGATTTCCCCGCAAAGCGCCTTATGCCCCTGCTCGAGAACTCGTTCAGCGAATACAACACGCTGTTCATAATCCCGCTGCATTTCCAGGACCGTGTTATCGGGTACCTCGTCACGCACTACGCCCACGACGAGCACCACAACGAGAGAATGTACACATTATGCAACAGCCTGAACCGCTGCTTTGAAACCATGCGCCTGCACGAGCAAATGGCGAACCTCAACCGCCAGCTGGAATTCATGTTCACCCACGACCATCTGACGCAGATATACAACCGCTACGGCTTCTACAAGAGCTTCCGCGAGAACTGCGCAAAGCTTGAGGGGAAGTACTGCGACGTGTTCATCGTTTCGATAGACCTGAACGACATGAAGTACATCAACGACAACTTCGGGCACTCAGCCGGGGACAACGCGCTGTGCATCACCGCGAAAGCGCTCACCGGCGCCGCTGAGGAATGCGGCGACGTGATATGTTCCCGCTTCGGGGGCGACGAGTTCGTTGCGGCAAAGGTGTGCTGCGGGGACGCCCGGGAGCAGTCCGAGCGTTACCGCGACGCGTTCGTGCGCGTCCTCGGGGAACTGAATTCCGCAGCCGGAGCGCAGTATCAGGTGCACGTGGGGCTGGGGGTATATTCCGCGGACCTCGACGGCGTGGACTCCATAGAGGCGCTCATAGAACTTGCCGACCGCCTGATGTACTCCGACAAGGCAAAGCACAAACGACACCCCAGGAACTGAGTTCCGATTTCGGAACTCAGTTCAATTCGGAATTCGAGTTTTGCGCACTTGTGTGCATAATGCAAATGGATAAAGTAACGGGCTGCGCAAAACTATATTCGGAATTCGGAATTATTGTGTCCCGCTACGCGGGACCTTATCTCAAAAGGTTTA
>HF989441.1:0-8705 GCA_000432175.1 Eubacterium sp. CAG:786 | reverse complement strand
ACGTTATCTCAAAAGATTTAACATAAAATATACAGGGCGAAAGTGGTTCTTTCGCCCTGTAGTGTTTCTATAAAAGTTTTTGAAATATTGTCTGCGAAGCAGACACAATAATTCCGAATTCCGAATTACGAATTCCGAATTGTACCCCGCATTTTATCTCCCTTACCGAAGAGGTTCCCCCCTTCCTTACTCCTCCACAAATACTCGTTTCATTCTGCAGTCGTTGAGGGGGCGGTCGTTGTAGTCGGTCTTGACGCTGGCGATCTCGTCAACGGCGTCCATGCCGTCAACCACTCTGCCGAATGCCGCGTACTGACCGTCCAGGAAGAAGCTGTCCTTGTGGCAGATGAAGAACTGAGAGCTTGCGGAGTTGGGGTTCTGCGCGCGTGCCATGGAGATGACCCCGCGCTCGTGCCTGAGGTCGTTTGGCACGCCGTTCATCAGGAACTCGCCCTTTATCTTGTCCTTTGCGCCGCCCATGCCGGTGCCCTGGGGGTCGCCGCCCTGTATCATGAAATCCTTGATGACGCGGTGGAATATCAGCCCGTCGTAGAAGCCGTCCTTCACCAGCTTGAGGAAATTCTCAACCGTGATGGGCGCCTTGTCGGGGTAAAGCTCCAGCTTTATCTGCTTGCCGTTTTCCATTTCGATTACTACCATGATGTTTCTCCTTAATTGTTATAGCTTCCGCTGTAAATGCCGGTTATCATCAGCGACAGGAAGCGGAAATCGTTGCTGAGGTCTATCTCCTCTGCGGAGTTGCCACCGCGAATTCTCACCACGGGTCTGAGCACATTGGTGTTGTGGCGCACCACCACGGCGTGGCGCCCGTCCGACAAGGAAACCATAGTCCCCACCGGGTATGGGTTGAACGACCGCAGGAATGCCGCTACCACGTCGTAATCAAAGTGCACGCCGCAGCCGCCGAGCATGTATTCCTCCGTCTCCGCGACTGACCACGGTCTGCGGTAGGGGCGGTTAGAAGTGAGCGCGTCGAACACGTCGGAAACCGTGATTATCCTCGCGATAAGCGGTATCTTCCTGCCGGAAAGCCCGGTGGGATAGCCGCTGCCGTCGAACTTCTCCTGGTGGAAAAGCACGCCGGAAAGAATGTTCGCGTTGTAGCCCCCGGTGCGCCTGAGTATCTCGTAGCCGATGAGCGGGTGCTGCTTTATCTTCTCGAATTCCTCGTCGGTGAGCTTTCCGGGCTTGACGATTATCTCGTGGTCGATGTTGGATTTGCCGATGTCGTGTAGCAGCGCCGCGACTATGACGTCCTTGATGTCGTTCTGCGGGAGGTGAAGTTCGTTCGCGATGCTGGTGGAAAGCATCGCGACGCGCAGGCAGTGCTTGTAGGTGTAGTCGTCGTAATTCTGCAGCGCTATCATCTGGTTGCCGAGGAAGGACGAGTCGTTGCCGATATCGACAAGGATATCGTCTGCGATGCTGTCTACCTGCTCGATGGCTTTCTGCGAGAGTTCCTTTATTTCGCCATCGTTGTCGAACACCGAACTCAGTTCCGTCAGCGCCCTTCCGATGTGCTGGTTCTTTATCTCCTCGGCTGTCTGCGAAGCGGAAGGCGTCGGCTCCGGCTGAATTTTCTGCTCTTCCTTGTCACCCTTGATGGTGATGTTCTTTATGCCCTTTCTTTTCAGCAGGTCTATCATCTCGCGGGTTATCATGGTGCCCTTCATCAGCAGGGTCTTGTAGTCCTTTGCCGATGTGGAAGCCACGTCCTTTTCAAGCACCATTCCCTCGGTGACGTTTTCTACCGGTACTATCAGCACTGCAGTTCACCCCTCTCGTTTTTCAGAAATATCAGCCCCACAGCGGCGCCGGGTAGACGCCGGCGCTGATGTTGTCCTTCAGCGTTTCCCTTGCGGACTCCACGTCCGCTTCATACGTTATGCCGAACCAGCGGCTGTCCGTGGTGAGGTTCTGCACCCGGAACGCGTGCGAGTTTATTTCCGCGTCCACCGCGTCGGCTATGGTTAGCTCCGCAGACGGCTCGCCGGCGTTCAGCCCGTTCAGGAACGCGGCAAGCTGCCGCTCCAGCCTGGGCAGGAATTCCACCCCGAAGCCCCACATGCTCATTGAAACGGTGTCGCCCTCGCTGAGCACCCTCGGCTCGCCGCAGTGGTCGCCGGTGATGACGCCGTCGGCGCCGCGGGCTATCTTCTTTGTTTCCTCGACTTTGGTGAGAAGCCCCTGCGGGTCGGTCTTGCAGACCCCGCGGTTGACCGTGCCGAAATCGGACAGCGTGTTCTTGAGCATAAATCCCACGGAGCAGGCGTCAGCGGAAGCCGGGATTTCGCTCAGGAACGCCCCCAGCCTGCGGAAAGCGTCCTGCCCGTAGAAATCGTCGGCGTTGACTATCGCGAACGGCTCGTTGAGCACATCGCGGCAGCACCAGAGCGCCTGCGCGGTTCCCCATGGTCTTGTGCGGCCGGGGAAATCCCCGCAGCGCACCGGCAGCTGGTCGGTGGACTGGAACACGTAATCCGTGCGGATACGCTTTTCCACCCGCTTGCCTATCGTGGACCTGAACAGCTCTTCTATGTCCCTGCGGATTATGAACACAACGCGGTCAAAGCCTGCGTTTATCGCGTCGTAGACTGAGTAGTCGATAAGCAGCTCCCCGTCGGGACCGAGCTTTTCAAGCTGCTTTATCCTTGTGCCGAAGCGCGTCCCCATGCCAGCGGCAAGGACGACGAGAGTCATTTTGTTGGGCATGCTGCACCCCCTTATATTCAATTCGGAATTCGTAATTCGGAATTCGGAATTTCGGTGTCCGCTATCGCGGAAGATTTAAAATCCGATACAATCGGATAACTTCCGCGACAGCGGCACAATAATTCCGAATTATCACTTCATTCCTTCGATGGAAGCGTTTATCTTTGCCAGCTTCTCTTCTGCCTTTGCGAGCTTTGCGCGCTCGTTTTCTATCTGCTGCGCCGGAGCCTTTGCGAGGAAGCCCGGGTTGTTCAGCTTCTTTGACAGGAACTCGATGTCCTTTTCAGCGGCTTTCTTCTCCTTGTCGAGGCGCGCGAGTTCCTTTTCCTTGTCAACGAGTTCGCCCATCGGGATAAACACGCGTGCGGAGTCGGTGACAACGGTCATCATGCCGTCGGATACCTCAGCCTTTTCGGTCACGGTGAATTCACCGGCGCCCGCAAGCTTCTCGAAGAACCTGCGGCAGTCGCTGAACAGCTGCGTGAACTGTGTTTCAACGGTCATCGTTACCTTCTTTGACGGGGGAACGTTCAGCTCGTTGCGCTGTACTCTCACAGCCCTGATGGCGCTGACAACGCGTGAGAATTCCTCGGCAGCCTCGCCGAAGTGCAGCTTCTCGTCGTATTCACACCACTTTGCGACCATTATGCTCTCGCTCTCGGTGCCGGGCATGGACTGCCATATCTCCTCGGTGATGAACGGCATGAACGGGTGCAGCAGCTTGAGAATACCCTGCATGATGTAAACCAGCACGTTCTGCGCTGCAAGGGCGCTTTCGCCGCCCTCAGCGATACGCGGCTTGGTGAGTTCGATGTACCAGTCGCAGTAAACGTCCCAGATGAAGTCGGTGAGGTTCTGCACCGCAACGCCGAGCTCGAACGCCTCCAGGTTGGAGGTAACGCTCTTTACGGTGTCGTTGAACAGGCTGAGCACCCACTTGTCCTCAATGGGGAGGTTCTCAGGCAGCACCGGTGCGCCGAAGTCCTCGGGGAGGTTCATCAGGATGTAGCGGGAAGCGTTCCACAGCTTGTTTGCAAAGTTTCTGGAGTTGGTTACCTTGGTTTCAGTCCAGCGCATGTCGTTGCCGGGGGCGTTGCCGGTGACGAGGGTCAGACGGAGCGCGTCCGCGCCGTATTTGTCGATTATCTCCAGCGGGTCAACGCCGTTGCCCAGGGACTTGGACATCTTGCGTCCCTGCTCGTCGCGCACCAGACCGTGTATCAGCACGTCACTGAACGGCTTCTGCCCGGTGTGCTCCAGACCTGAGAATATCATTCTCGCTACCCAGAACGGAATGATGTCGTAGCCCGTTACCAGCGTGTTGGTGGGGTAGAAGTAGTCCATCTCGGGGGTCTTGTCAGGCCAGCCGAGGGTGGAGAAAGGCCACAGCGCGGAGCTGAACCATGTATCCAGGGTGTCCTCGTCCTGCTTTACGGGAGCGCCACATTCCGGGCACTTCTCCAGCGGGTCGAGGGAGATAGCGGTGTGCCTGCACGCGGGGTTCTGGCAGTAGTAAGCGGGTATTCTGTGACCCCACCAGAGCTGTCTGGAAATGCACCAGTCGCGTATATTCTCCATCCAGTAGAGGTAGCCGTTCTCAAAGCGCTTCGGAATATAGCGCAGCTCCCCGGACTTTACAACGTCGATAGCGGGCTGTGCGAGTTCCTTCATGGAAACGAACCACTGCAGGGAAGCGCGCGGCTCTACGGTAGTACCGCAGCGCTGGCAGCAGCCGACGTTGTGCCTGTGCGGCTCTACCTTGACGAGAAGTCCCTGCGCCTCGAGGTCGGCTACCATCTGCTTTCTTGCCTCGTAGCGGTCCATGCCTGCGTACTTGCCGCCAACATCGGCGCTGATGGTCGCGTCGTCGTTCATCATGGAAATTACGGGCAGGTCGTGGCGCTGACCTACCATGAAGTCGTTGGGGTCGTGCGCGGGGGTTATCTTAACGACGCCGGTGCCGAATTCCACGTCAACGTAGTCGTCGGCGATTATCGGAATTTCGCGGTCGGTCAGCGGAAGCTTCACCATCTTGCCGACGATATCCTTGTAGCGGTCGTCGGTGGGGTTTACAGCCAGCGCGGAGTCGCCCAGCAGCGTTTCGGGACGGGTGGTGGCTATCTCAACGAAGCCGGAGCCGTCAGCCAGCGGGTAGTTGATGTGCCAGAAGAAGCCGTCCTGCTCCTCGTATTCGCACTCGATATCAGAGATGGAAGTCCTGCAGTTGGGGCACCAGTTTATCATTCTCACGCCGTGGTAGATGAGCCCCTTGTTGTAGAGGTCCATGAATACCTTCTGCACCGCCCTGGAGCAGCCCTCGTCCAGCGTGAAGCGCTCGCGCTGCCAGTCGCAGGAGCTTCCCAGCTTCTTTAACTGCTGGACTATCCTGCCGCCGTAAACGCGCTTCCAGTCCCATGCGCGCTTGAGGAATTCCTCTCTGCCTATCTGCTCCTTGGTGAGCCCCTCTTCCTTCATCTTGCCGACTATCTTTGCCTCGGTGGCGATGGAAGCGTGGTCGGTGCCCGGCAGCCACAGTGCGGAATATCCCTGCATTCTCCTCCAGCGGATAAGGATATCCTGGAGGGTGTTGTCCAGCGCGTGACCCATGTGGAGCTGTCCGGTGATGTTTGGCGGGGGGATAACGATGGTGTAGGGCTTCTTCTTCGGGTCTATCTCAGCGTGAAAGTAGCCCTTTTCCTCCCAGTTATGGTAGATACGGTCCTCGAATTCCTTCGGGGCGTAGGTCTTTGCAAGTTCCTTTCTCATTGCAATGTTGTCCTTTCGTTTTCGGATATATTTACGCTTTTGCGTTATTGGCTTTCAGTGAATTGACGAGATTTTCGTCCGGGGTGACGTACAGCGTGCGGTTGTTCGTGAATATCACCATGCCCGGCTTTGCGCCCGCGGGCTTCTTGACGAACTTCACCGCGACGTAATCCACCGGCACGCCGGAGCCGCTCCTCCCCTTTGAGTGGAATGCAGCCAGCTGCGCCGCCTCGAACAGGGTCTGTTCCCCGGGCTGCCTGCCCTCGGTGCGGATTATCACGTGGGAACCCGCTATACCCTGGGTGTGCAGCCATATATCGGTGGCTTTCGCGGTTTTCAGGGTGAGCTGGTCGTTCTGCCGGTTGTTCCTGCCGACGAGAATTTCGAACCCCTCGCTGGAGCGGAAATGCAGCGGGTCGGAGGTCTTTTTCACCTTTTCGTCCGCTCTCACGCCGCCCTTGAGGTAGCCCTGCTCCCGCAGTTCCCTGCGTATCTCCGCGAGGTCGCTCTCGCTGTCGGTGCGGCTCGCGGCGTCGAAAACGCTGTCGATGTAGACGAGTTCCTGCTGCCCCTTTGCGATAAGTTCGGTGAGCTTCTTTTCAGCCGTGTCCAGCTTGCGGTACTCGGTGTAGTACTTCTGCGCATTCTGCGCCGGGGTGAGCCGCGGGTCCAGCTGTATTTCCACCGGCTCCCCGGTGGTGAAGTCCTCCAGCACCGCTTTGCTCTGTCCCTTTTCCAGCCGCCAGATGTTCGCGTTTATCAGGTCGCCCCGCACTCGGAAAACCTCCCGCTCAGAACATTCCGCGAGTTCCTTTTTCTGAAGTTCAAGCTTTCTGGAAACGCGCTCGTAGCTGTTCATCAGGAGCTTCAGCAGGTCGTGGGCGCGCTGCCTGGTGCGCTCCGTCCTGTCCTGAGAGGCAAAGAAGCCGTCCAGCAGTTCGTTTGCGGAATTCTCGTGGCTTATCACCATCGACGTGGAATACTGCTCGATGTTGATGAAGCAGAAGTCCTTTTTTCTGCCCCCCGGCTCTGAAACCACAGTGAAGCAGCATTCCCCGCCGGAGACCGCGGACTTCACCCTGCCGAGAATGAACCGCAGCCTGTCCTTAGCGCTGTCTGAGAGCGCATTGCACGCTGCGTCCACGTCCTTGGCGGAATACCACGCCATCTCCCGGGTGAGTATCGGGGAAACGCCCTCCAGCACCGCGGAAAGCTTCTTGCAGAGCCGCTCGGGGCTGTCCGCTATCGCGTCGAGCACCTGCTGCGGCTCAGCGTCCAGAAGGCACAGCCTGTCCTGGCGCGGCGGGGCTTCATACCGGATCCCCGGCAGCACGCGGCGCACGGAAGAAATATCGTCGGTGATACGCTTCACGCTGTCGATAACGCGCCCGTCCCGCACAAGGATTATGTTGCTGTGACGTCCCATTATCTCGGCGACGAGGGAATTCGTCACGATGTCGCCTATTTCGTTGGTGCACTCAAAATCCAGCGAGACTATGCGCTCCAGCCCGTCCTGGCGTATTGCCATGAGCCTGCCGCCGGAAAGGTGCTTCCGCAGCAGCATGCAGAACATCGGCGGCTGCTGGGGGTTCTCAAACGTGGCGGTGGTGAGGTTCACGCGGGCGCTTACGCTGTTTGCCGAGAGCACTATTTTCTTGCCCCCGTCGCGGTAGGTGCGCAGGGAAACCACTATTTCCTCGCGGGACGGCTGATACACCTTGTCCACCCGCGCGCCGACCAGCGGCTGCAGCTCGTTGCAGACTATATGCAGAAAAGCTCCGTCAAGTGACAAACAAACACCCCCAGGTCAATTCCGAATTAAACATAACTGCACGGTTCGGTCTCGCTGTCTGCCGAGAACACCGGTACCTCCGGAAATGCCCTGCTCAGCAGCATAGCGAGCCTGTGGGAAGCGCACTTCTCCGTGCCGTAGTGCCCCGCGTCGATAAGCGCCATGCCAAGCGTGTGGGCTTCCACCCAGACGGAATGCCTGACGTCCCCCGTGACCAGCGCGTGGCAGCCCAGCGCAGCCGCTCTTTCGAGCAGGTCGCCGCCGGAACCGGAGCACACTCCCACGCGGGTTATCGCGTGAGTGTCGCCCTCGCAGTACTTCACGCTCTCGAGGTCGAGGGCGTTCTTGCAGTGCTCCGCGAGCGTCCTTGCAGTGAACCCCAGCGGGAGGTCCGCAATGCCACCTATGCCCAGTCCGTTGGGTTGTGTCTGCTCCAGGACTCCCGCGCTCTGCCAGCCCAGGAGTTCCATCAGCGTGTCGTTCACCCCCGCTTCGCACATGTCAAAGTTGGTATGTACCGCGATGGCGCTGATGTCGTTGCGCACCAGGGAATACACCGGAGTCCCCGCAAGGACTTTCTTCAGCGGGTGGAATATCACCGGGTGGTGCGAAACTATAAGGTTCGCGTTCTTCGAAACTGCTTCGCTGATTATCTCCTGCGTTATATCAAGGCAGGTGGCTATGCCGGTGATGTTCTCGACGGAACTGCCGGTCAGCAGACCTACGTTGTCATAACTTTCCGCAGTTTTCATCGGCGCGATGGTGTTCAGGAATTCAAGCACCTGACCTACTTTTACTGCCATACTGCCTCCTTATTCGTGTTCATGCGCCAGCGCGGTTATCTTCCCCGCAAGGGCGCGTAATTCCCCCGCGCGTGAGCTGTCAGCCGGGGAACGTTCCATGCCTGCCGCGTTCTTTTCAAGCTTGCCTGCGATGTGCCTCAGCATGAGCGGGTCGGTTATCTTCCCGCAGTAGCAGAACAGCTCGTCCGGCTCTGCAACAACGCCCGTGTGCCTCACGAGCATGACGGAATAGAAGCGCTCGCCGTCGGCTGCGGCGCGCTCCTCCATTATCTCAAAGCCGCTGCGGTAAAGCTCCCTGCGCAGCACCTCTGCCTTGGTCATTGGCTGCAGAATGAACCGGGTGTCCCCTGAAAGGAACCTGCACCCGGAAATTATCCTCATGATTAGTTCGCCGCCCATGCCGCATATCACGACATCGTCCGCGAAATCTATCCTGTCCAGCCCGTCGGAGAGCACGGCTTCAACGTTAGTCACGCCCTGCTCCGCGATAGTCCTGCGGGCGGCGTCAAGGGGACCCTCGCGCACGTCTGAGGCTATCACGCGCTTTGCGCCGGTCTGCGCAAGGTAGCAGGCAAGCAGCGCGTGGTCGGTGCCTACGTCGCAGACGGTGC
>HF989440.1 GCA_000432175.1 Eubacterium sp. CAG:786 | reverse complement strand
GCAATGGCGACGCGCTGCTTCTGACCGCCGGAAAGCTGGTGCGGCGCATGCTCGCGGTATTCATACATATCGACCTGCTTCAGCGCGTCGTCCACCCGCTGGCGAATTTCCGGCTGTGGTACGCCCATGTTTTCCGGCGCGAACGCCACGTCCTCCTCGACGATAGTTGCGACAAGCTGGTTGTCGGGGTTCTGGAACACCATTCCCACCGTCTGACGGATATCGTACAGCCTGTCCTCGTCCGAGGTATCTATCCCGGCTACCGTGACCTTTCCGGAAGTTGGCGTGAGTATCGCGTTGAAATGCTTTGCAAGCGTGGATTTTCCGCAGCCGTTGTGCCCGAGTACGGCAATGAACTGACCCTCCGGCACGGAAAGGCTGATGTCCTTTAAGACCTGGCTGCGGCTGAGTTCCTTGCCGTCCTCATCGTAGCTCACATAGTCAAAGGATACGTTTTCGACTTCTATAATATTCAAGTAATTTCACCTGTTATTCTCAAAAATGAACTATCGCAGTGCTTCCTGCCGGCAGCGCCATACCTGTCTGCTTTACCGGCAGCCCTATCTCCTGGGAATCCACCGTGATATCAAAGCGCTTTCCCACCGTCATCTGCAGCAGATAACTCATCACGCTTGCGGAAAGCCCGGTGGTATAGCTGTTCAGCAGAACGAACAGAGGCTTGTCAGAAAGCAGCTGCGTGCAGCTTTCCATGAGATCGTAAATGCAGTCCTCCAGCTTCCACATCTCGCCGTTTGTTCCCCTGCCGTAGCTTGGGGGGTCGAGTATTATTCCGTCGTAGTGATTTCCGCGGCGTATTTCACGGTTGATGAACTTCTGCGCGTCGTCAACTATCCAGCGTATCGGCTTGTCCGACAGCCCTGAAAGCTTCGCGTTTGTGCGCGCCCAGTCCACCATGCCCTTTACTGCGTCCACATGGCAGACGGAAGCGCCAGCCGCGGCGCACGCGAGAGTTGCGCCACCGGTGTACGCGAAAAGGTTCAGCACATTTATCGGGCGAC
>HF989439.1:4441-8552 GCA_000432175.1 Eubacterium sp. CAG:786 | reverse complement strand
GGCTTACATAGCAAAGGCGTGCGCTACCGGTTACGGTGAGCACCTCATCAAGGCGGCTCTCGGCGCCGATTACGGCGAGATAGAGACGATGGCGCACTACAAGGCGGCTGACCGCATACTCCCCGGCGCTGAGTTCATTCTGGATATCGGCGGCCAGGACATGAAGTGCATGCGCGTCAAGAACGGCGAGATAGAGAGCATTCTGCTGAACGAGGCATGTTCCAGCGGCTGCGGTTCGTTCATCGAGAACTTCGCGAACGCGCTCGGCATGTCCTCTGCAGATTTTGCTACCCTGGGACTTACCGCAGAGCACCCCGTTGACCTCGGCTCGCGCTGCACGGTGTTCATGAACTCCCGCGTAAAGCAGGCACAGAAAGAGGGCGCCACCGTTGCTGACATCTCCGCGGGTCTGTCGTATTCCGTTGTAAAGAACGCGCTGTTCAAGGTAATCAAGCTGCGCGATACATCCACCATGGGCGATAAGATAATCGTACAGGGCGGCACGTTCATGAACAATTCCGTTCTGCGTGCATTTGAGCTTATCTGCGGCAGGGACGTCGTGCGTCCTGACAAGGCAGGACTTATGGGCGCCTACGGAAGCGCGCTCATCTCCATCGAGCGCGACGACGGCAAGGGCAGCACCATTGCGACACTCGACAAGCTGGAAAGCTTCACGGTGGAGAAAACCACCGCGCGCTGCGGTCGCTGCTCCAACAACTGCCTGCTGACTATCACGAAATTCCCGGACGGAAAGCGCTACATAAGCAACAACCGCTGCGAGCGCGGCGCCGGCAATGTTTCCACCAAGGAAAAGCTGCCTAACCTGTTCGACTATAAATACCACCTGCTGTTCGACCGCGAGTGCCTGCCTGAAAGCACCGCAAAGCGCGGCGTGGTGGGGCTTCCGAGAGTTCTCGGCATGTATGAGAACTATCCGTTCTGGCACAAGCTTTTCACGGAACTCGGCTTCTCGGTGAAGCTGTCGCCGAAATCCAGCCGCGAGATCTACGACAGGGGCATTGAAACCATGCCGTCCGAGTCGGTGTGCTACCCGGCAAAGCTGGCGCACGGACATATCCAGGCGCTTATCGACGAGGGCGTGAAGTTCATTTTCTACCCCTCCATGCCGTATGAAATGAGCGAGAACAACGGCGCTGACAACCACTACAACTGTCCGGTCGTCGCTACATATTCCGAGGTCATCAAGAACTCCGTGCCGGAACTGCGCAGGGACGTAAAGTTCATGAACCCGTTCCTGCCGATATTCCACAAGAAGCGCATGGGAGAGCGCCTTTACGAGGAATTCACCAAGGAATTCCCGGACGGCGGCTTCACTAAGCAGGAGATAGTTTCCGCGCTGGAAAAGGCGTATGCGGAGGACGAGGCGTTCAAGGCTGAGATGCACCGTAAGGGCGAGGAAACGCTGAAATTCCTTGAGGACAACGGAAAGAACGGTATCGTGCTGGCAGGCAGACCCTACCACATCGACCCTGAGATAAACCACGGACTCCCCGAGATGATAACGGGCTACGGGTACGCAGTTCTCACCGAGGACAGCGTCGCTCACATGGAGCAGGTAGTACGTCCGATAAGGATCGTTGACCAGTGGACCTACCATTCAAGACTGTATGCTGCGGCGCATGTAGTCGGCAAGCACGACTGCCTGGAGCTCGTTCAGCTGAACAGCTTCGGCTGCGGACTTGACGCCATCACCACCGACCAGGTGCAGGAGATACTCCGCAGCTTCGGCAAGCTTTACACCTGCCTCAAGATAGACGAGGTGAACAACCTCGGCGCCGCGAGAATTCGTCTGCGTTCGCTGATATCCGTTGTCGAGGAGCGCAAGCGTCATCACTACAAGCCGGTGATGGGTCACCTCGGCTATGTGCGCCAGCCGGAATTCACCGAGGAAATGCGCAAGAAGCACACTATCCTCTGCCCGCAGATGGCGCCTGTCCATTTCGACCTGCTGGAAGCCGCATTCGGGCATTCCGGCTACAATGTCGTTATCCTGAACGACTGCTCAAAGGCAGTCGTTGACGAGGGTCTGAAATATGTAAACAACGACGCGTGCTACCCGTCTATCCTCATCGTTGGACAGCTTATCCATGCGCTCAACAGCGGCAAGTACGACCTCAGGAACACTTCCGTAATGATAACCCAGACCGGCGGCGCGTGCCGTGCGACAAACTACGTCGGCATGCTGAAAAAGGCTCTCAAGGACTCCGGACATGCGGATATCCCGCTGATATCGCTGAACGTTGTCGGTCTTGAGAAGCAGAGCGGCTTCAAGCTTACAATGCCGCTGGCTATCCGCGCATTCATGGCGATAATCTACGGCGACGTGCTGTCACGCTGCCTGTATAAGGTACGTCCTTACGAGGTCACCAAGGGCAGCGCGGACGCGCTCTACCAGAAGTGGCGCCTGTTCCTGCGCGAGGATATGAAGTCCCTGTCGCTGCCGAATTTCAACAAGAACGTCCGCAACATTGTAAAGGACTTTTCGGAGTTCCCCGTGCGCGACATAAAGAAGCCACGAGTAGGACTTGTCGGCGAGATACTTGTGAAGTTCCACCCGGTGGCAAACAACAACATCATCGGGCTGCTTGAAAACGAGGGCTGCGAGGTGGTAGTCCCTGACCTTATGGGATTTTTCTACTACATCTGCTCCCACGGAAAGACCAAGCGCGAGCTCCTGTACACCACACGCACAAAGGCGTTCGCGGAGAATGCGGCTATCATGGCGTTCCGGTTCATGGAGCGCAGCTACCGCAAGGCCGTTAAGGGCACCAAGTTCGGCTGTCCTGGCGACATTTACAAAATGCGAGAGTCAGTGCGCTCGATAGTTTCTCCGGGCAATATCGCGGGCGAGGGCTGGTTCCTTTCCGCGGAAATGCTGGAACTCATCGGCGAGGGCGTGCCGAATATCGTCTGCATGCAGCCGTTTGCCTGCCTGCCTAACCACGTCACCGGCAAGGGCGTTATCGGTGAACTCCGCAGACAGCACCCGGAGAGCAATATCGTTGCAGTGGACTTCGACCCGGGCGCTTCCGAAGTAAACCAGGTCAACAGAATAAAACTGATGCTGACGCAGGCTTTCGCAAATGCGGGGATAAGCCGTCGCAGCATAGTCAATATCCAGCCGGACGACCAGTATTCGCAGCTCGTTTCTTCGGGAACAAAGCTGTGATGAGCAGTTGATTTAAAGGAGTTATCATGGCAGCAACAAAATTCACAACAGAGAACAATTCCGGCGAGAAGAAAAAGGGCTACGGCTTCTGGGTGCTTCTCGGAGTTATCACGGCAGCGGTGCTGATAGTGCTGTTCAACTGCTTTTCAGTGGTGAACGAGGGCTACATCGGCGTCAGGTACCAGTTCGGAAAGATAGTTTCCAGTGACCTCACCGCGGGCCTGAACTTCCACATTCCGTTCATCGAGGAGATCGACCAGGTGGATATCCGCGAGCAGATATATTCTGTGCAGACGGACGCCTACACCAGCGACACGCAGACTGTTGATAATCTCGGGCTGAAGCTCAACTATTATTACGACGGCACCAAGCTGCCTGAGATAATCCGCAGCATCGGCATCAGCAACGTTGAAACCAAGCTTCTCGTGCCGAATGTCGCAAAGATCTCCAAGGACGAGATTGGCAAGGTCAAGGCTGAGGATCTGGTGCAGAACCGTTCCGACGTGCAGAACGCGATATACGCTTCGCTGAAGTCCACGCTGGAGCCGCAGGGCATCATCGTAACTGCATTCGCGATAGAAAACCTCGCATTTGAGGACGCGTTCGAGCAGTCCATACAGGCTAAGGTCATCGCGGCGCAGGACGCGCTGAAAATGCAGAACAAGACAGCAGAGCGCGAGGAAGAGGCAAAGCAGAAGGTCATCGCAGCGCAGGCAGACGCGGATTCCCAGAAGATAAAGGCAGACGCGGAGGCTTACGCCATCAAGGCAGTGCAGGAGCAGCTCGCGAAAAGCCCGAACTACATCGACTACCTCAAGGTGAACAACTGGGACGGCGTGCTTCCGCAGGCCATCGGCACCGAGGTCAACCCGTTCATAGCGCTTGACGGCAGCGCTTCCACATCTGGAAAGACTACCGCGA
>HF989439.1:0-4385 GCA_000432175.1 Eubacterium sp. CAG:786 | reverse complement strand
CAGGAATGCCGGACGGTGCAGCTGTCCGGTATTCCGCACTTAAAAAGGAAGGTTATTATTTTGGATTACAACACCCTAAAGCGCAACGCGCTCACAAGCTTCTTTTCAAGGACTAACGAAATGCAGCGCAAGGCGGTATTTCAGGTAAAGGGGGCAGTGCTGATAATCGCGGGCGCAGGCAGCGGAAAAACCACGGTGCTCTGCAACCGCATAGCGAACATGATGCGTTTCGGCAATGCGTACCTCGACAATGAAGTGCGTGATATCACCCCGGAGGAGGAACAGTTCCTGGAAGCGTTCCCGTCGATGGAAAAGACCCCGGAGAACGCCGGGCGCCTGGCACAGATAGTTGCAGTTGACCCTGTGGAGCCGTGGAATATCCTCGCGATAACGTTCACGAACAAGGCTGCCGGCGAACTCAAGCAGCGCCTTATCGACATGATAGGCGAGGGCGCCGAGAAGATAAACGCGTCAACGTTCCATTCGGCGTGCGTGAAGATACTGCGCAGGGAAATTGAAAATCTCGGCTATCAGCGCAGCTTCACGATATACGACGAGGACGACTCCAAGCGCGTCATAAAGGACGTCATGAAGCGCCTTGACATGGATGAAAAGGTGTTCAACCCCAAGATTTTCAAGAACATGATCTCCCGCTGCAAGGACAAGATGATAAGCCCCGAGGAATACGCCCCCATGGCGCAGGCTTCCGGCGAGCTGCTGGAGAAGCGCTGCGCGGAGGTGTACACCCAGTATCAGGCTGCGCTGCGTGCGGCAAGCGCGGTGGATTTCGACGATATCATCTACCTTACGGTTAAGCTGTTTGAGGATTTTCCGGACGTGCTCAGCCATTACCGCCACCTCTACAAGTACATCATGGTGGACGAGTATCAGGACACCAACGTTGCACAGTATCGCCTGATTTCGCTGCTTGCCGGCGATAACGGAAACCTCTGCGTCGTGGGTGATGACGACCAGTCGATTTACCGTTTCCGTGGTGCGACTATCGAGAATATCCTGAACTTTGAAAAGCAGTACCCCGGCAGCGTTGTCATTCGTCTGGAGCAGAATTACCGTTCCACCGAAAATATCCTCAACGCCGCGAATGCAGTTATAAAGAACAACACC
This sequence comes from Eubacterium sp. CAG:786, assembly GCA_000432175.1. GTDB lineage: Bacteria > Bacillota > Clostridia > Oscillospirales > Ruminococcaceae > CAG-115. Next base: position 3,260 of record HF989439.1, on the reverse strand, counting down.
CAGCGCAAGGAAAAGGCGCTGTGGTCCGACCTGGGCGCAGGCGAGAAGATAAAGTGCTGCAATTTCGACAGCGAGATAGCAGAAGCGCGTTTTGTCGCCGACACCATTCTCGACGGCGTTAAGAACGGAAAGCACTACACGGATTACGCGCTGCTGTACCGCAGCAATTCCCAGTCGAGAAGCTTCGAGAACACTTTGGCGCGCTCTGGCGTCCCTTATACGATAGTGGGTGGACTGCGTTTCTACGACCGCAAGGAAATAAAGGACATCATGTCCTACCTCGCGGTGCTGAACAATCCGTATGACACGGTGCGCTTCCGCAGGATAATCAACGAGCCCAAGCGCGGAATAGGCGACGCCACTGTGGAGGAGATAATCCGCATTGCGGACGGGCTGCACATGTCCCCGATAGAGGTGTGCCGCGAGGCTTCGCAGTTTGAGACCCTCTCCAGGAAGTCCGCTGCGCTCAAGGCGGCGGCAAATCTCTTTGACGAGCTTGACGAACTTGCAGACACGCTACGGCTGGACGAGCTCATCGACGCTGTTGCTGAAAAATCCGGTTACATCAAGGCGATGCAGGCACTCGGCGAAGAAGGCGCAGGCCGTATTGAAAACATCACGGAACTTAAATCCAACGCGATGACGCTGCTTGAAGAGAACCCCGAAACCACCCTGCCGGATTTCCTGGAGCAGGTGGCGCTGGTTTCCGACCTGGACAGCTACGACGACAATCTCGACCGGGTTTCGCTCATGACCATGCACAGCGCCAAGGGACTGGAATTTGACACGGTGTTCATGGTGGGCGCGGAGGACAATATATTCCCGAGCTACCGCAGCATGAACGACCCCTCCGAAATGGAGGAGGAGCGCCGTCTGGCATACGTTGCGATAACCAGGGCGAAGCGCATGCTTTACATCACGCACACCTCTTACCGCGTTCTGTACGGGCAGACGATGCGCAACAAGCTTTCCACATTCGTGCGGGAAATTCCGGAGAACCTTATTGAAAAGACAGGCGAGAGAGTTCCGCGCCCCGCTTCTGAGTGGAAGAAGCCGGTCAAGCCGAATTACCTCGCGCAGGAAGCCGCAATGGCGACCGCAAGACCCACCCCGGTGGTTTCCGGAATAGTGTTCGCAGCCGGCGACCGCGTGAAGCACAACGTATTCGGGCAGGGAACGGTTGCCGAAGCCAAGCGAATGGGCAACGACACGATGCTCACGATAAATTTCGACAACGGACAGACAAAAAAGGTCATGGCAAATTTCGCGAGAATAGAAAAGGCGTAAATATAGAAATCCCCGGGGCTTTGAAGTGCTCCGGGGATTTTTCTGTCTGTGGTAATATTCCGGACATGCCGGGAATATGATTTACAGACAGGGGGGATGTGAAATGATAGCAGCAAGGGTTAATTCAGGGGAAGTGCCGCTGAGTTACGCGGACAAGCGGATAAGGCTCCCGGTGGGAATGTCCCAGCTGGCGGAAATACGTCTGCGCACGGGACGGAGTGCCTGCGCAGTCACGCTGGACGGCCGAATGCTGAAATGCTCAGAGCCGTTTTCGCAGGAGGATATCACAGCGTGCTTCCTTGAGTTGTGCAGGAATTCCGTGCACAGCTTCGCGCGGGAAATATCGGAGGGCTACATAACGCTCCCGGGAGGGCACCGCGTAGGCTTCTGCGGGACTGCAGTCACCGGAAGCGGCGCTGTTTCCACGCTCAGGGACGTATCCTCGCTGAATATACGTTTCGCGCGGGAGGTGCGCGGCTGCGCCCGGGAACTCTGCAGCAGTGCGTTTGCGGACGGGCTTTGCTCGCTCATCGTAGCGGGGAAGCCGCTTTCCGGAAAGACGACAGTCCTGCGGGACATGGCGCGCATTCTCGGTGAAACGCACCGGGTGTGCGTTATAGACAGCAGGGGGGAGCTTGCAGGGGTGCACGGTGGTATTCCCGCGCTGGATATCGGCGAAAACACCGACGTTCTTAACGGCTACCCGAAAGCGGAAGGCATCATGTGCGCGCTGCGTTCCCTCAGCCCTGAAATTATCATCTGCGATGAAATCGGCAGTGACGCGGAGGCAGTCGCGCAGTGCATGAACTGCGGCGTGAAGCTGGTGGTTTCGGCGCATGCGGGGAGCATTCGCGAATTGCGCGGCAGACCCGGGATCTCGGCACTGGTGGATATGTTCGACAGGGCGGCGCTGCTGGGGCAAAAGGGTTCGCTGCTGGAACTTGCGGAGCTGCAGTCATGAAGCTGGCAGCTGGGCTGATGATACTGTTCATCTGCGGCGGCTGGGGGCTTGCGCAGCGCATAAAACTCAGACGGCGCTGTGAACTCCTGCGGGAACTGCGGCTCATGCTGGAGCAGTATTCCATCAAAATATCCTGCACTGCGCCTACGCTTGAACAGCTTGCGCAGGAGAGCGAGGGCGTATTTGGCAGCATTCTGCGGGAATGCGCGGCAGAAACGCCGGACATACGCAGCGCGTGGAGTTCATCTGTCCAGCGGCTGTCTGCGCTGCCCTGCTGCGGAAAGGAAGAAGCAAAAATGCTGGCTGAACTCGGGCGCGCCCTCGGCACCTGCCCGGCTGAAAGCGAAATCTCGCTGCTGCGGCTGTATTCCGGGCAGATGGACAGGCTCTGCGATGAAGCGGAAAAGACGTCAGAGCAGAAAGGCAGGCTGTACAGTTCCGGGGGAATTCTCGCGGGACTTGCGGCAGCGGTGCTACTGCTGTAGAGGTGCGTGAATGGAACTTGACCTGATATTCAAGATAGCAGCGGTGGGGATAATCGTTGCAGTACTAAACCAGATACTCAAAAAGACCGACCACGACGAGCAGGCGATGATGCTCACCGTTGCCGGGCTGGTTATCGTGCTGATGATGATAATCCCTGCGATAAACGAGCTTTTCAGCACGATAAAGTCAGTGTTCGGATTGTGGTGAGCCATGGATATTACGTCGCTTGTGGGGATCGCGGTGCTGTCTGCGGTGCTGTGCATTATCGTCAGGCAGTACAAGCCGGAAATGGCGCTGGGCGTCAGCATTGCGTGCGGTATACTCATCATGTGTTCGGTGATATCCATGCTTGCACCCGCTGCAGAACTTATCTCGCAGCTGACTGCCAGCGCAGGGCTGGACGGCGGTTACACGCGTACGCTTTTCAAGGCGCTTGCCGTGTGCTATATCACGCAGCTTGGCTCCGACTGCTGCAAGGACGCCGGCGAGAGCGCCATAGCCGGAAAGGTGGAGCTTGCCGGAAAAG
>HF989438.1 GCA_000432175.1 Eubacterium sp. CAG:786 | reverse complement strand
GCCCTCCGTCCGCGAGTCCCTCGCCGATGGTGTACCCCACAACCGCAGCAGTTGCCATAATGCAGCCGCTGACTGTCTGCGCGGCTTCGTCCCCGCCGCCGAAAGCAAGTATCAGACCCGACACCAGCGCCGCGACGGATACCCACCATTTACGGGACGTAAGCTTTCTCTTCCAGTCAATTTTCATGATTGTTACCCTCCAGTCTGTCTATTCTGTGATGTGCCTGCTTCGCAGAGGACTCCACCGCTGTGAGCCTGGTGACAAGGTCAAGATACTGCTGTTCCTGCTTGTCCAGCTTGCGTTTGATGTCGTCCATGCTTGCTTTGATGTACCCGATGTCGCTGCGGTATGAGCCGTCCTCGCGGTTGTCATCGCGCTTGTTCCGCGCGAATGCGGCAGCCCCGAAGATTATTCCCGAGATTGCAGCGATAACGCTGATTATAGTGATGATATTGTCTACTGTCATGTTGCGTCCTCCAGCAATTTTTCGACCTGCGCTCTCCAGCGCTCCGGGACATCTTCAAGGGTCATTTCGCCCGCGACTATGCGCTTATAGTAGATTTTAGCCATTATTCTCACCTCCAGCTATTATTTCTGCGAGCTCGCAGAGAGCCGCGTTCACGTCGTCCATGTCCTGCGCCTGCTTTTCCTGCGTGAGTTCCAGCTGCGACTTCTGCGCAAGTTTGAGGTGTACCACCTGCCTGCCGTTAAGCGTGTCAAGAGTGAGCGCCATCGGGAGCGTGTAGTTTATGTGCACGCTGGATTTCGTGGTTTCCTCGTCGCTGTAATCAATAGTGATTTCCGAGGTCGCGTCTGCATTCTGCCAGAGCTTCTTTGCTTCGTCGAGGGTGATGTCCTCAGCTGAGAGGACTATGTCGAGAGTGTCGCGTTCCGCAGACTGATATGTGGTTTTCGCGCCGTAAATGGCTGCTTCGTTGTAGCTGCTGCCGTTCTTGAATGTTATCATATTGTTCTCCTTTACATTTTTCCCTGATTAGTGAGCGAAATAGTGAATGTCTGTCTTATCGAAGAAGTTCCGAGATTCTTGGTTATACGGCAGGTGATTTTCAGCTTGTGCTTTCCACCTGTGAGAACCACCCCGGGGTTCTGCAATGATGTACCGCTGTACAGCGAAGTCCCAGCTTCCTCAATGCTGCTTATCACGTGTCCGGTGGTCTGGTCGAAAGCCGACGATTGCGCATGCCATGCGGTGTAGTCCCACGGCGACACGGTCACAAGCGTGTTGAATTTGTCCGGGAGCGTGAATTCGACATACATCGCATACGTTCCGTCCGAAAGATCGTGCGTTATAAGCGAGCACTTATATCCGCTTTCACTTGGGCTATAACTGCTTATCGTTGCAGCAGGCGACCATGTGAGAGTTTCGGGTGGCTCCCACTTTTTGTTGAATATCGGTCGCAGTACCCCCGCGTCGTTCGCGTGAATGATAAACTGCTCTTTCAGCACCCCGTTCACGTTCACTGAAATAGTTGCAAGCGCTTTCAGAACGCCATTATCGTT
>HF989437.1 GCA_000432175.1 Eubacterium sp. CAG:786 | reverse complement strand
GGCTGTGTTGCCCTGGTTGTAGCCGATGTGGTTTCAGGAACAGCAGTTTCTTCTTTCGGTATGTCAGGCTCGCTGATTTCTTCGGGTTCTGCAGTAGGCTCGTCGGTATCGTAGCGGATATCAACTGTGTATCTGTTATCCATATCCTGTCCCTCGCCGCCGATGAGCGTAAGGTCAATATCCTGTGCCTTGTTGGAGCAGCCACCGATGAACAATGCTGTTGCAGAGATTATCATTGCAGCGGTCATGAGCTTGAGTGTACTGTGTTTCATATTTAGATCCTCCTTAGTGTAGGCTATATTTCTTCTTGATTATATTATATCACAGAAACAAGCCTTTGTCAATTAGTTTGTAGATAAAACTTTCCACAAACCTATGTAACGCCTTTTGTGCATGTTGACGAATTAAAGATGTCAATTTGTTTTTCAGCACTCGGGCAATAAAAACAGGCGCATTGTTACGTACGCCTGAGTTTATTTTTAGGGGTGCCTCACCGTGAGGCAGGGGGTAAGAGTGAATCACCATATAAAGAGGTGCCTCATGGTGAGGCAGCATTACATATCAGGAGTGAGATCTTCGTCCTCTTCATCGTCCTGCTGTTCAGTGAAATCTATACCATCGATACAGTGTTCATAGACAAATTCTTTTGCTTGTTCAAGGGTATCATTAGTATAGTAGTCACAGAGGATTTCATTGAATTTTTCAAGGCACTCATTTGGAACAGAAATTATTCCGCAGCCATTTTCAATCATGATCTTATTTGCCGCAAGCATTGAGTTCCTTTTATTGCCGTCCCAGAAAAGCTGAGATTTCATTCCCCAAAGCATTATTTCAATGCTTCGTTCAGTCGGATCGGGTATAGTTAGCAATCTCTGAATAGCAGACTGCACTTCGTCAGCTTTAGGTATAGGGGGGACATAAGAGGTTCCCGAAATGAAAACATTACCTGTTCGGAGTTTACCCCACATTAACGCTTCATCTCTTGCAACCTCAGAATGCAGATTACAAAGAAAATCCAGATTCATTGGCTTGCCGATACTGTCGAACACATACTGCCATGCGTGTTTAAGATTGGTGATTTTCAAGATGTCTTCAACATCAACGCCGTTGACTCTTGATTTTTCTATGATAGCATAAGTCTGTGGAAAAGTAACGTTTATGCCCTCAAGCCGTGCCGACTTCCAGATATAATCTACAATGTTACGCTTCGCCACAAATATGTTCTGCTCGACTGTCATGTGAAACTTTGGTTTATATTCCACTGAATCACTCCTTTCAATAATCATATTGTCAACAATTTTTGATGGTCTGTCAAGTAATAGAATATAATAAAAGCTGGTTTATTTCTATGAACCATCTTAGATGTTTTGGAGGTGCCTCACCGCGAGGCAGGGGGTAAGAGTGAATCACCATATAAAGAGGTGCCTCATGGTGAGGCAGCTGACTATTTATGCCGTGTGCTTTTCAGCAAGCTTTTTAACCTCGTCAAGGGTAAGTCCGGTTGCTTCAGCAATCTGTTCAAGCGGAACAGAACCAAGCTGGATAAGTCTTAAAGCGATTTCACGGTTACGTTCTGCTGCTGTTTTATCACGCAATTCTTCCATAATCTTGCACATATTATTAGCACCCTCCTTGTCTTCCTTGAAAAACTTTGCTCGTTCTGCAAGAATATTATAGTTCATTTTGGCAGGATCCGTGCAGAAGAAATCCTGCATAAGCTTTCCAATAGAGCTTGAATCTCTGCATTCACCGTTGACATATATTATATGAGAATAGTCCTCAAACAATACGTTATTTTTCTGCTTGACCGTTCGCTCTATTGTGTAAACAGGAACTCCGACGCCGAGGACATCGTTCTGCGTTATGAAAATGACGTAATTATCAGGAAGCTTGTCCCAATCATCGCCGGGCAGGATCAGGTTTGCATCCATCAGCGCACTGTTGTATCGGGCGCGTTTCGGAGCAGCTCCGCCATTGTCCCTCTGCACTTCGATGTTATAATGCTTGTTGCTGCTGTCAACCGCATAAATGTCCAGCCGTATCGAACGCCCCTGAAGATTTTTTATGCTGTACTGTGAAACTACTTTTTCCACCGTCAAATCTTTTTCAAGAATTATTTTCAGCAGAAGTTCCACGCACTTTTTATCCTCAAAGACCTTTGCCATAAAGGTATCGTCCATAAGCACGAACCTGTGAATCCGGTCAAGATAATCGGCACGTACCTCAGGCGGAAGCTTGTCCATTATGTATTCTTCGTGCATTGGTATTCCTCCTTTGCTCCTTAGCCTAATTATAGCATATCATGTTCAAAAAATCAAGTGGTGTTTTAGGTGCCTCACCGTGAGGCAGCACACAATAGTGACGTGATTAGTCATGACTGTGCTCGTCAGAATGATACTCATCAAGCTCGTCGTTTAACTTAGCATTTTCTGCTTTTAATGCAGCATTTTCTTCATAGAGCGAAGCAACCTGGGTTTTAAGTTCCTGATTTTCACGGACAATGCTATCCCAACCGTTTTTTATTATATCAACAGCTGTATCAATTCGTGACTGATCTGGAGGTAAAGCAGATTTCCTCAGTATTTCATTGTTGATGATACGATCAAGCGTATCAAGTTTTCCTGATATGCTGCTTTGCGCGTTCGTTACAAACGTCTGAGTTTTAATTATTTCAGGCTTAAGCTCTGAATGAATGCCGGTTTTTATATCTGCTTTAATATCGGCTTTCAATTCCGAGTGTTCCTTGGACAAGTCTTTCTGAGCCGAACTTACTTTTCCATTTCCGCTTCTTGTTGAAACGAAGATGGATACTATGACTGTCAAAACAGGTAAGACAATTGACGTGATCAATTCCACAGACCATTCCATTGAAGTGTTTCCTTTCATAAGGTGAACTAGGACTGCAGGTATAAATCCTAAAATGAGTATTAGGTATTCCATGCTTTCTCCTTTTATTGTACATCAAACCTTTGTAATTGTCAACATTTACAAGTGCATTGTGCAAACAAAATAGGCGCATTGCTTAGAATGCGCCTGAGTTTATTTTCGGGGGGCCTCACCGTGAGGCAGCTTGTTGTTTTCTTTCGTGTTTTAGTTCACCAACGGCGAACGTATG
>HF989436.1 GCA_000432175.1 Eubacterium sp. CAG:786 | reverse complement strand
GCCTGCCGTCCGTTGTGAAGCCTTGCAGGGAATCTATTTTTTCCGTCGGGAGGTCGGCGAGGTTCGGCTTTTTCCTCCGCATGGTGATAAGGTACTGAGTATGCGCGTCGGTGTCGATGTCGGAAAGCCCGGCGCGCTCTGCAACGCGTAGTTCGTCCTGTATCTTCTTCCTGAACGCTTCGAAGCTGTACACCTCGTATTCCGTCATGTGCCTGTCGCCGTCGCCCACACGGACGTATGAGCCTTTCAGCCGCCCGACGCCCTTGTAGAAGCAGGGTTTCAGCTCGTTGTCTATTTCCTGTATCTCCGCGCTTACGACGGTTTTTCCGCCGATATTTGTTACCGTGCACAGCGGACGGAGTTCCGGTTCCATCTGCAAAGCCTGCTCCATTATCTTTTTCCGGAGGTCCGCAGGGTCGTACACTCCGCAGATATCAAAGCCGTTATTCTCGTCTATCCCGAAAACAATGGTTCCTCCGCCGTACTGATTTGAAAACGAGGACAGCGTGTCAAAAAGCTTCGGACAGCCTTCCGCTGCCGCCTTTATTTCAAGGTAGTTGCTCTCGCATTTTATAACACTTTGTCAACAGTGAATTCGTATAAATTCAAAGAAAGTGTTATAAAATGCGCAGAAATTGTTATAAAATATCGAAATCGTTATAAAAGTGTTACAAAATCGTTCTTGTTTTGATGCTTAGCCGATTTTGGGATTACCCTGTTCAAGCACATTACACCGCTCCTCGATAAGCTCTGCGAACCGCAGTTTCATATCCTCCGGCAGGAGCGACTCCCCGCACATCGCGAGAAATTTAGGTTTCATCGAAAGGAGTTTCTTCATCATTTTCTCGGCGGACTGACGTGTAATTCCGCATTCGTCGGCGAAAACAAGGAAGTCCCTGCGGCGGATATTCTGCTTTTTTCCGTTCAGCGCGAGGGCTGTCTGCTCGACGTCCTCGGGCATTATGACGTTGACCGAGAGCAGGTCGTAAGCCGGGGACAGGACGTACTTCCCGCTGCGCTCGGCGGTTTCGATGAGCGAGAAATTCTTTAAATGCATGTCGGAATTCCCCGTGATGAAGCAGAAAATCAGCCTGTAAAACAGCTCGCTCAGATCCAGTCCGCTCCGCGAGGAATACCGCTCGATTACCTTTGCGCAGCGCTCGTAGGAGCCGC
>HF989435.1:2338-3151 GCA_000432175.1 Eubacterium sp. CAG:786 | reverse complement strand
TGAATTCCTACAAGCAGCGGGTTGCCGCCGACAAGGAACTCATGGAGATATTTGAGCGCACATACGGCAAGATAAAGCGCGATGAACGCTCCGCTATGCGCACGGAAAAGCGCCCTCCAGCTCCGAAAACGCCGAAGCTCCCTCTGCCGCCAAAAGGTCCCGAATACCTGCTGGTGGACGGCTACAACATTATTTTCGGCTGGGAGGAACTTAACAGACTAGCCAAAGAGAACCTTGAACTCGCCCGCGCACGGCTGATAAACATTCTCTGCAACTACCAGGGGTTCAGACGATGCAACCTGATACTGGTGTTCGACGCTTACCGCGTAAAGGGAAACCACCGCGAAATCGAAAAGGAGCACGGCATAACCGTGGTTTACACCAAGGAAGCGGAAACAGCGGACATGTTCATCGAAAAGACCGCTCACGAACTCGGTAAAAATCACCGTGTGCGCGTCGCCACTTCCGACAGCGTGGAGCAGATAATCATAATGGGAAACGGCGCGATACGCGTTTCTGCAACTGAATTCCTCGCGGAAGTGAACGAGGTGGAAGCCGCGATACGCAAAATCCTTGATGAAAAATACAGCTGAGGTGATAGCATGTTTCAACTGAAACAGATAGCGGTGATACGCACGGATTTCCCGGAAAAATTCGGAATTCCGCGGCAGAGCGGGCTTATCGACGAACTGCGCTCAACGCTGGTTTTCGAGCCGGAATTCCGCGTGCCGGAAGCGCTCCGGGGCATTGAGCAGTACTCTCACCTGTGGCTGATATGGGAATTCTCAAAGGCGGTGCGCAGCGAGTGGTCGC
>HF989435.1:0-2267 GCA_000432175.1 Eubacterium sp. CAG:786 | reverse complement strand
CGCATGGGCGTTTTCGCGACGCGCTCGCCATTCCGGCCGAACCCGCTGGGACTAAGCTGCGTGCGCCTTGTCGATGTGGAATATGACACGCCGGAAGGCGCCGTCCTCCACCTTGCGGGAGCCGATCTCATGGACGGCACCCCGATTTACGATATCAAGCCCTATCTCCCCTATGTAGACTGCAGGCCGGAGGCCTCCAACGGCTTCGCATTGGCTCAGCAGGAGGGCGTGCTGGACGTTGAGATACCGCAGGAACTCACGCGTCTTATACCGGAAGAAAAACTACCGGCGCTGACTGCGGTCCTTTCGCAGGATCCGCGCCCGCAGTACATTTCAGACCCGCAGCGGGAATTTACGATGAGCTTTGCGGGGCTGGAAGTCAGCTTCACGGTCAGCGGAAATTCGCTCACCGTCACCGGAATACGGAAAACATAAAAACAGGCGCCGGTCAATCCCAGCGCCTGTTCGCTTATTTCATTTTATCAGTCAAACAGCTTGGCAAGCTTCAGCGCAAACTGAACGTTGCCGAACACATAAAGCGCGCCGTTCTCAACAGCGTCCTTTATAGAAAGCTTGCCGTCTGCAATTGCGATCGCATTCTCAACGGAAACCGCAGCTTCAATGTCCTTTTCGATGTAGTCATACGGAGCAACGCTTACAACCCCGTTCTTGACCTCGATGTACATGTGCGCCTCAAACGAACCGTACAGCTTGATATCAACTGCTGCCTTGCCCTCTGCTGCTATGGACTTTGCAGCGCTCTTGTTGACGCGCTTGTATACTTTTGCAACGATGTCGTCAACAGTCACGGGTCTGGGCTTTCTGCCTGGCCTCTTTGCGGGAGCTGCATTCCCGGCAGCGGGCGCGGACTTCTTTGCAGCGGGCTTTTTCGCTGCAGGCTTAGCTGTCTTTCCGGCAGGCTTTTTTGCTTCTGCCTTGGGAGCTTCTGCAGGAGCAGGAACTGCCTTCACTTCAGCCTTTACTTCTGCCGCCTTTGCAGCTGCCTTTTCTGCGGGCTTTACTGCGCTCTCATTCTTGCGGGCAGTGGTCGGTGTAGTTTTCTTAGTTCTTGGCATGATCGTAATTCCTTTCAAATATCCCATGACAAGGCTGCAATAAGCACGCCTGCCACTTTATAGATATATCATAACATATTTATTTCTATTTTGCAACAGTTTTTAAGAAATATTTTTAAATTTACCCGCAGGTATTCAAAAAACAAGCCAGGGCAGCGAAACTACCCTGGCAATTTATTATGGTCACCGCTAAAAACCTCATGCGAGCGAAAATGTGCAGTGCGCACCATCTTCGTCGGCTTTCCCAGAAGCTGGCACACCCTGCCCATTTTTGCTTTTCACACCGATTTTTAGAGGTTCCCTTATTCTATCTCGTCGTGGTGAGCCTGGAGCGACTTTACCGTGAAGTGCTTGTCATGCTTTATTGCCTTGATACCCTCTGCGCTTGCCTTTGCAGCAGCCATGGTGGTAATATAAGGAACTCTGTGCTTGATAGCAGCCTTTCTGATATAGCTGTCGTCGGTCACGCTGTCCTTGCCTGCGGGAGTATTGATTATCAGCTGTATCTCGCCGTTTGCGATCTGGTCAGCGATATTCGGTCTGCCCTCGTACATCTTGAAGATACGCTCTACGGGAATGCCGGCTTCCTTTATCATCTCGTAGCTCTTTCCGGTCGCGATTATCTTGAAGCCGAGATTGTCAAACGCCTTTGCAACTTCGATAAGCTCAGGCTTGTCGCGGTCGCATACGCTCAGCAGCACGGTGCCCTCCTGCGGGAGTTTGGTGCGGGTAGCTTCCTGCGCCTTGTAATACGCCTCGCCAAAGGACGGGGAAATTCCCAGCACCTCGCCGGTGGAACGCATCTCCGGGCCGAGCACGGGGTCTACCTCAGGGAACATATTGAACGGGAACACGGCTTCCTTAACGCCATAGTGGTGTATCTTGTGGTCCTTAAGCTCCGGAACGGGGCTGGGCTTTCCTGTCAGGGAAGATGTGATTATCTGAGTAGCTATCTGAACCATGTTTATGCTGCATACCTTGGATACCAGCGGAACGGTTCTGGAAGCGCGCGGGTTAGCTTCGAGAACGTATACAGTATCGTCCTCAATAGCGTACTGCATGTTCATCAGACCGCATACGTTCATCTCGACAGCGATCTTCCTGGTGTAATCCTTGATGGTCGCAACCTGCTTCTCAGTGAGGTTCTTGCTGGGGAGAATGCACGCAGAGTCGCCGGAATGTACGCCGGCA
>HF989434.1 GCA_000432175.1 Eubacterium sp. CAG:786 | reverse complement strand
CGCGGTTTTCGCGCTCCCTGCCGGGCTTATCGACACAGCCCGGGAAGCGGGAACGTTCCCCCCTGCCGCTGAAGCGTTCTCGGTGAACGCGGGGCTGTCGGTGTGCGTTCTCACCATGGCAGGAATGCTGACGGCAGGGTGCGCGTTCCGACGGAGGTAGAGTTTAACGGGGGAGAATTTGCAATGGCAGCGTGGACTTATTTAATTCGGAATGCGGAATTCGTAATTCGTAATTTATGTGTCTGCTTTGCAGACATTATTTCAAAAACTTTGATATGAAACAACACAGGGCGAAAGTAGTTCTTTCGCCCTGTCGTGTTTCTGTAAAATTTTTTGAAATATTATCGCCGCAGGCGATACCAAAATTACGAATTCCGAATTACGAATTACGAATTAGAAATTGAACCAACGTTCCTAATTAAAAAAAGTCCTCCCCCACCAGTCCAGTGGGGGAGGTCGAGGCGTACCCGATAAATCATGTTGTAAGGAGAAAGACTATTGCAATGTAAATGAATGATCAGTCGTAATCCGCGATGTCGATCCAGGTGAGGAGAAGCTCGCGCTCTTCAGGGCGCTTGAACTTCAGCTGAGCGGCAGCCACGATGGGGAGCCAGTCCTGAACGTACTTTATAGCGGTGCCCGTCTTCTTGCAGTACAGCTTGAGGTACTTCTCAGCGTACTCGGTGTGGTGGTGCAGGCAGAACCACAGATAGGTCTTTGCAACGTCAGCGGAAGCGTTGCCCTGCTTGGCCTTGAGCCAGTCAACTACGAAAACGCCATCGTCGTTGATGATGATGTTCTCGGGCGTGAACTCGCCGTGGCAGAGCTTAACGTGCTTGGGCATGGACTCCAGACGGGTCAGAAGCTCGTACTTTTTAACGTCGTCGATCATATCCAGGCTCTCTATGGAGCGCTTGAGGTAATCCTTCAGGCGGCTGATCTTCGGGGAGCGCTGGGAGTTGATCTCGATCTGGAGATCGACCATCTGCTCAAGGTACTCGTCAGCCTTCTTGGGATCCTTTTTCATAAGGTCAGCCATCGTGTCGCCGGTTATGTATTTATAGGAGATAGCCCATTTGCCGTCTATCTTGGAAACCTCCTCGAGCGGGGGAACCAGCTTGCAGCCGGTCTCCTCAACGCGGGAGTGGGTCAGTGCTTCATAAAGAACAACGCTCTTGGGTTCATTCGGGTCCTTGAAAACCTTGACAGCTTTTCCGTCAACTTCGAATACCTGAACCTTTTCGCCGTCAGAAATCATATTTTTCAGTGTCATAATTCATCTATCCTTTCCCCGAATCATTTCCCCTGAGCGGTGGTCTGATCCGTTTGTGTATTCACAGTATAGCACTAATTCCAGCGCTTGTAAAGGGGTTTTTATCAAATTTGAATAGTTTGCAGCAATTTTTAGACGACTTTTTGTTTATTATCACAACAGAATGTTAATTCGTTCACATTTTTATGAAGTTTCGCGCCAGATCTGTTTCCAGCTGTGCAATAACTCCGGGGCTGCCGGACGCGGGGCTTTTTTTCCCTTTAATGATTGACAACCGCGCGGAATTATTGTATAATATAAAATTGAGACATTATATCAAAATCCCGCTGAAAGGACATCAAAAAAATGGGTTATGATTTTACCGCCATTGAAAGCAAGTGGCAGAAATACTGGGACGAACACAAGACGTTCCACGCTGAAAACGACTATTCCAGGCCGAAGTTCTACGCGCTGGTAGAGTTCCCCTACCCCTCCGGTCAGGGACTCCACATCGGACACCCCCGCCCCTACACCGCTATGGATATCGTATCCAGAAAGCGCAGGCTGCAGGGCTACAATGTGCTGTTCCCGATGGGCTGGGACGCATTCGGTCTGCCCACTGAGAACTTCGCCATCAAGAACAAGATACACCCCGCTATCGTAACAAAGAACAACGTTGCGCGCTTCAAGGCACAGCTTAAGTCCCTGGGTCTTTCCTTTGACTGGGACAGGGAGATAAACACCACCGACCCCGATTACTTCAAGTGGACGCAGTGGATATTCCTCAAGCTGTTCAAGGCCGGCCTTGCATACAAGAAGGAAATGAATGTGAACTGGTGCACCTCCTGCAAGGTCGTACTGGCTAACGAGGAAGTCGTTAACGGCGTCTGCGAGCGCTGCGGCGGCGAGGTAGTCCACAAGGTGAAGAGCCAGTGGATGCTCAAGATAACCGAGTACGCTCAGAGGCTCATCGACGACCTGGACAGCGTTGATTACTTCGAGAAGATAAAGACCGCTCAGAAGAACTGGATAGGCCGCTCCACCGGCGCCGAGGTGGATTTCACCACCACAGCCGGCGACATGCTGACGGTATACACCACACGCCCCGACACGCTGTTCGGCGCGACTTATATGGTAATCTCCCCGGAGCACCCCATCATTGAGAAGTGGGCTGACAAGCTGCAGAATATGGACGCTATCCGCGAATACCAGGCAGCCGCAGCGCGCAAGTCCGACTTCGACCGCACCGAGATGAACAAGGACAAGACCGGCGTAAAGCTGGAGGGCGTCCGCGCGATAAATCCCGTTAACGGCAAGGAAATACCGATCTTCATTTCCGACTATGTTCTGATGACCTACGGCACCGGCGCCATCATGGCAGTACCCGCGCACGACACCCGCGACTGGGAGTTCGCAAAGGTATTTGACCTGCCGATAATCGAGGTAGTAAAGGGCGGCGAGGACGTCCAGAAGGAAGCGTTCACCGACTGCGCCACCGGCGTTATGGTGAATTCCGAGTTCCTGGACGGGCTTTCCGTCGAGGAAGCAAAGGTGAAGATAAAGGAGTGGCTCACCGCAAACGGCAAGGGTCGCGAAAAGGTGAACTACAAGCTGCGCGACTGGGTATTCTCCCGTCAGAGATACTGGGGCGAGCCTATCCCCGTTGTCAACTGCGAGAAGTGCGGCTGGGTAGCGCTCCCCGAGAGCGAACTCCCGCTGAAGCTGCCGGAAGTTGACAGCTACATGCCCACAGACACCGGTGAAAGCCCGCTTTCCACGCTGGAGAGCTTCATCAACACCACCTGCCCGTGCTGCGGTGGCCCCGCAAAGCGCGAGACTGATACAATGCCCCAGTGGGCTGGTTCCAGCTGGTACTTCCTGCGTTACTGCGACCCGCACAACGACAAGGAGCTTGCCTCCAAGGAAGCGCTCAAATACTGGATGCCCGTTGACTGGTACAACGGCGGCATGGAGCACACCACGCTCCACCTGCTGTACAGCCGTTTCTGGCACAAGTTCCTGTACGACCAGGGCGTCGTTCCCTGCAAGGAGCCGTACATGAAGCGTACCTCCCACGGAATGATACTCGGCAAGGACCCCGAGCGCCCCGGTGAGTTCACAAAGATGTCGAAGTCCAAGGGCAACGTCGTTAACCCTGACGATGTTGTAAGGGAATTCGGCGCGGATACCCTGCGCCTGTACGAGATGTTCGTCGGCGACTTCGAGAAAGCCGCTCCCTGGCAGGAGAACGGCATAAAGGGCTGCAAGCGCTTCCTCGACAGAGTATGGGCGCTGCAGGATAAGGTAGTACCCGGCGACGAGTACAGCGACAAGCTGCGCGCTTCCATGCACAAGACCACCAAGAAGGTCAGCGAGGACATCGAAACGCTGAAGTTCAACACCGCCATCGCCACCATGATGGGACTGCTCAACGAGAT
>HF989433.1:12933-42494 GCA_000432175.1 Eubacterium sp. CAG:786 | reverse complement strand
ACATAAATTGCAGTGTCAGCAGTCGGTTCTTTAGCAGGAATAATGAGCTTGACTGTGGTTTCCGATGCGGTGTTATCTTCAGCTTCTTCTGCTTCGCGCTGTTTCCTTGCCATTTTTCTAAGTGCGTTCAGGTCCATGTGATATCCTCCGTTACATATTTACTTCTTCTCAACTCTAGCCACCTTAAAGCCTTTCCTTGTTTCGCCTGATAAATCAAGAATCTTATCAATAACAAGCTGCAATTGTTCATGCTGGCGGTATGCTTGCACGAGCATGATTTCTTTTTCAGTAATGAGAAACGTGTCATCGTCGCTGGAATAAACTTGTTTACCCATATCGGTATTATTTACCATAACATGACCCTGTGGGTCATTTGTGTAACCCATCAACCATTCGGGAGTAACCCCAAAATATTCCGAAAGCTGATAGACTCTCTCTGTTTTAGGTTCATAACTTCCTTTCAGATACCTGCTCAGTGTACTTTTGGGTATCCCAAGTTCACGAGCAACATCAATCTGTTTCTTGCCATTCAGTTCCATTGAATCGGCTAAACGTTTGCTGAATATCTTTAGCAGCATCTATGTCCCCTTCATTTGATAAGTATCCGTGTCTTATAAGCTCATCCAGTCCAGCTGCAATAATTGGGTGATCTACAACAAGACTTCCATCGTTGAGGACCAAGCAGCAGAACACATACTGTGCATTCAGACTCAGGCTATCATCTTCAAGAGGACTACACTGTATGTCTATCATTTTTGAACTACCTCATATATTGATTTTGGAGCGCAGCCGCGTAGTTTACCGCCTATGCGCATAGTGTGGGGCACAGCTGTCAGCCATGCCCCGTAAGGAGAAGTGTATATAAATCCCTGTGGCTAGGGAGAGTTGGTTACATCTCAGGTTCCATATCTTCGTCCTCGCCGTCATCAACGGCGTTCTGCTCATTCTGGTACATTTTACGCCATTCAGAGAGAAAATCAGATTTCTGCAGGCAGAAGTAGAAGAACTCAGATATTTCGTCATTGGTAAGTTCATCGCCGATTATCTCAGTGACTTCCTTACGCTTCAGCGTGATTTTCTTCGCATACTGATTAGTCGAGGATCTATTCTTTTCGGTATTCTGCTTAACCGGCTCCTGCGTAGATTTTTTATCACTCTTTTCAGCAGGTTTAGGAGTTTCATCGTATAGTTCGATGATATCACTTTCAGATACAAATTTGAGATATGCAAGCTCTTCTGCCTGCTCAGCGGTTATTTTCCGATCAGGAAAGCGATTGAGATAGGACGCTATGCCTCTCTGACTTTCGTCAGGCATTCCCGAAAAAGAAACAGCCGGCAGGGGGATGTTCATACCGGANNNNCAGCCGGCAGGAGATTGATCCTGCCGGAATCCAGCAAATCCATAAGTTCCGGGACAAGCCTTGAGCAGGCTATGTACCGCTGAACTGTCGCACGCCCCTCGCCGTACTTCTCAGCAATGGCAGCCGTTGAACGTGGGCTTCCCAGTGCTATCAGCGCTTCGTGCTGTGCTTTATAAGCATATGCACGTTCAGAGGGGAGCAGTTCAGTCCTCTGGCAGAGGTTTGTGTCAGCCATCATGAGTTTGGCGCGGTTCTCATCGACGTTCTTGACGACGCTCGGAATATTGGTTATACCAGCGATTTTGCAGGCTTCAACGCGGTTGTGTCCGGCGATGATACGGTATTTTCCGTTATCAAGTGGGCAAACAATGATAGGCGAAAGCAGTCCGTTTTCCTTTATGGACTCAGCTAGTTCATGCAGCTTGAATTCGCCGTACATCTTGAACGGCTGATTTTCCCATGGGACGAGCTGATTTATAGGTATTTCTTTTTCGGTATTCTGAACAGCATTGTCAGTTTTGAGGAAGTCTGTCATGTGAAGTTTGCCGGTGTTGCTTGATGTTCCTAAATTAAAGCCCATTATATAGCCTCCTTGCCGAGTATCTCAGTAACAAGCTGTCTGTACTGTCCACCGAGTACGCTGTTTTTCTTAGATATAAGCGACTTCTGCTCAGCGGTGCTGTTTGCAGCTTCGATACGCTTGCTGATAGTAGTTTCGTAAACCAGAACTCCATAGCGTTCCTTTAAGGCTTTATCCACTGCCTGTGCCATCTGGGTGTTGTCGGTCATAGTTTCAAGTATGCCGCATATTTCAAGGTTGGGATTTATGTTGTCCTTTACCAGATTGAAGATATCCTCAAACTGGACTATGCCGTTGAGCGCAAATTTCTGCACCTGCACCGGAATGATTACACCGTCCGCTGCTGCAAGCGCATTCGTCACAAGTATTCCCAGCGAAGGGAGGCAGTCAATAAGTATGTAGTCATACTCGGCTGTTTTTTCATCAGATAACAGTGCCTTGCGGAGTATCTGCTCCCGGCACATCGTCTGAGCCAGGAACATATCGGCAGTCGCAAGAGAAATATCAGCCGGTATGTAATCTATGTTTTCGCTTTTCGCGGTCACAATGCACTCTGAAATTTTTGCCTGCCCCTTGAGTACGTCCACCATTGTCTTGGAGCCGGTGAAGTCATAGCCGAGATAGTCGCTCAGGTTGCCCTGCGGGTCAAGGTCGATACAGAGTACCTTTTTGCCCTGTTCAGCCAGTCCGGCGGCAATGTTTACAACGGTAGTGGTCTTACCTACGCCGCCTTTCTGGTTTGCGATTGCGATGATTTTTCTTGTCATAATGTAGTCCTCCTGCCATTTCGGCAACATTTTATTTCCGTCCTTGAATATATAAGGCATAGGCAGGGCGGAAGGACTTACCGCCCATCGGGGAGCTACCCCGCTATGCCCGTCAACTCCTTTCGGAGGTCAACGCTTGTTCATATCATGATTGACCCGGGACTTCCAGTAGCTGTTGAGCGTCAGCCGGGAATTATACAGCGCCGTTATCAGGTAGCTGCGGATATTCCGGACATCGCTGATGTTGTTGTCCATTGCTTCAAGAATATACTCAATGTGACTGCTGTTGAGTTTCAGAAATGTGCTTTTCACAATGTCATGCGGTACGTCCTCGCCGTTTACCCGTATTGTTGGCTTTGCGGAGCACACTGTATCAACGATAATGTCTATCAATTCGAGGATGATTTCTTTCTTTTCGGGATTTTGCTGAATAATGAAATCACATTCGGTGTTATCACGGATAATCCGAGAGTAGTCCGAACGTTTGTCGATATCTTCGGATTGATTGATAGGATTGATTAACTTAGGTTTTATTTCTTTAGTTTTATATATAGAGCAGTTCGGCGGTTTTGTTAAATCTTGTTCTTCCTTTTCGTTAGAACAAGTTGTAACGTTTGGGTAAAACAAGTTGTGCGCTTTTGTCATAACTGGAGCGCTGCCATCCGATGTGCTGCTTGGCTCTGTTATGCCATTTGTCACTGATTCGCTTTGCTTTACTGTTCCGTCCAGTTGTGCGCTTTTGTCACAACTGGATTTACTGCCGTTTGAAAGGATCCCAGCAAGCAGCTCCGTGTTATCATTGATACAGAAGTAACGCTTTGCAGGCATACCCTGTACCTTGCACTGAATAAGTCCGGATTTGATGCGTATCAATGCAGCGGCGCTGCTGTCTGGCTGTCAGAGCGGTGGATTCCTCCAGGTCCTCTACAGTGGAGTAGAACCAGTCACCGTCAGTGAGCAGTCCATGCTGATCATAATAGGCATACTTGGAAAGCAAAGCTCCGTATACTACGGCTTCCGCCAGTCCGATTGCATGAGCAAGCTGACGATTTATCGACATTGTGTTGTCAGGGTTAAGAAGCTTGAAGATAGCTTTCATGCGCTACCTCCTTTGCTTCGGAGAATTATACTTCATGGTGTCCTCCGTTTTCTGTTCTCCAATGGAATACAAGCATAGCAAGGGACGGTGGAGAACGCTACCGTCCCGAGGGTTCGCGGTTCCCGCTATGCCGTGGTGCCGTTCGCAGGGAGTTACCCGTTAAACAGCATATAAAAACAGGCGCATTTCAGAGATAATGCGCCTGTTTGGTATATTGAAAATGGAATCCAAATCAATCTGTTTCCTCAAGAAGCTCATTTATGGAAATTCCAAACACTTTTGCTATTGCATGAAGTTCGGTGTCGATTATGAATCGCTCACCGCTTTCCATCCGCTGCACTGCATTCTTGTCAATGACAAGCCCATGACTGCGGAGCCTGTCGGCTACTTCACGCTGGCTTATTCCAAGCGCTTTGCGCCGGTTATAAATTGCAATGCCAGCGATATTATTTCTTCCGGATTCTGTACGATTTCCAAACATTTTTATATTCCTTTCATTATTGTAATAGTGGATATGTTTACTGTGATCTGCCAAATATGCATTTGAAGCAATACAGCGTTGCAAAGCAGTCTGCAAGGCTGTTGTGGGCAGACATTGTTATGCTGTTCCAATCGAAATGGTAGTACGCAGCGCAGGTCGTGAGCTTCTGCCATTTATATTCACCGAAGTAGTCGCTCCACTCTCCATAGATTTCTGCGAAAATCGGCATTATATCAACGATTTCAGCTCTTTTGGGGATAATCAATCCAGCAGCCGTTATGAAGTCCGCGTCAAAAGATGTATTGTAGCCAATAATCGTATCTGCGGAGTTTAGTATCCGCTGGATTTCGGCTGCTTTATCAGCAATGCTCGGTGCGTTCGCAACCATATTTGGGGAAATGTTATTTACAGCCTGCGCTGCGCTCCACGACTTGTGCAGGGGACGAAAGTAGCTGTCGAACAGCTTCTCACCGCTTTCGCTGATTATAGAAAGCTGCAAGATTTCATCTTCTCCTGCACATAAGCCTGTTGTTTCTGTATCTATCACGATACCGCCCGATGTTTCAGCAGGGAGCTCAACAGACTGGGTAATAGTAAGAACTTTTTCTCGCTGCTCGTCCAATGCAAGGAGCAGTCGAGCCTGTTCCTTTTCTTTTTCTCGTTCACGTCTGAGCTTTGCTCTGCGTTTGGCGGCTTGGGCTGCCTTACGTTCGCGTTCTGGCTTAAAATATTCCGCCAGCTCATCAGAACTTGCAGCTCTGACTTCCTCTGGCAGAAGATAGCGGGGAAGAGTATTGACCGAGCCAGTAGAAAATCGAGAGGGACGGAGTTTCTTGCCACAGTCCTCGGACACCGGAAGATATCCTGCTTTTGCCCACTGGCGTTCGGTTTTCAGTTCGACTTTAAAATACTGAAAAGATAATAACATCGACTTTGAGCTTTGCCATCTTTCACTCTTCATAATACACCTTCTTTTTTCGGGAATAAAAAAACTCCTCTTTCGATATATTCAAAAGGGAGTAAAACACTTATTATGTATCTTGTAACATTTATAGAAAAACCTACATTGTAAGGTTGACATTTAGGTTTATCGTGGTATCATAGTTATATAAAAACACAGGAGGTTATATCATGACACCAATCGAAAACATTACATTTGCTGAGGCTCTGGAGGATTACATCTGCAGTAAGGACAGATTGCTTTCGCCCTCGACTGTCCGCGGATACAGAACCATGCAGAGATCCAGCTTTGATCGAATAAACGATCTTCAGATTTCTGAACTTACTGAGAAAATCATTCAGCGGTGGGTAAATTCACTTGCTGATAAGTATTCATCAAAAACTATCAGAAATCAGGTCGGTCTACTGACAGTGGTCCTTCATCAAAACGGTATCAATCTCAATATGAAGTCCATTACACTAAAGCCTAAAATCAAGCCTGAATACAATATTCCTACCGAAACAGAGATACAGAAGATAGCGCTTGCAGTAAAACATACGACTATTGAAATACCGATAATCATTGCTCTCACTCTGGGACTTCGCCAGTCTGAGATAGCTGGTTTGCGTTGGGAACACTATGACGGTACATATTTAAAAATTAAATGCGCCGTAGTACCAGATGAAAATCACAAGCTGGTTGAAAAAAACGAGAACAAAAGCTATGCAGGCAGGCGAATAATTGAAGTTCCGGATTATCTGAAAGATATCCTGGATAATTCTGAGCATTCCTCAGAACGTATCAGCCCACACAGTCCTAACTATATATGGAAACATTTTAATCGTATATGCGAGGAAAATGGAATACCACATTTTACTATACACTCCCTGCGCCACGCTAACGCCAGTGCCATGTTAAAGTTAAACATACCCGACAAGTATGCAATGGAACGCATGGGACATTCTACGCCTAATATGTTGAAGCAGGTGTATCAGCATATTTTCAGAGATGAGCAGACAAAAGTTGCAAACAAAATGAATGATTATTTTAATGATATCCTGAAATAAAAGAGTTTCATTTTTGACAATGACATTCATTTCGGGGTTCAAATCCCTCTTTCTCCGCCAAAAACCGCAGAATGTTAAGTTCTGCGGTTTTTTTGTCCTTTCAGGAGTTTTTACAGAACATCAACAGACGAATAATCAGTCGATCAAAGAAAAATAATGTACAAAAGACAACATCCAGACAACAGCAAAATCCCCGGAGCGAGCGTCCGGGGATTTTTATTAACATATTCAGAACCCTGCAAGAATAATGCTGCACGGCTTGACTGAAACCACTCCCTCAGCCTGATAAAGCGGCTGAGTGTCTGCCTTCTTACTGTCGGCGTAAATATCAGCAACGCCGGGAAGCGGGCACTCCAGCGGAGCTTCACCGGGATTTATCAGCAGCAGGAATTTCTCCCCATAATGCACCGCAAGCGCTCCTGAGCCGATATCTTCGTACTTCACAAGAGTGCGTATTTCCTCAGAAGTCCGCAGACGGAACTCCGGGAACCGCTTTCTTATCGCGATAAGTCCGCGGTAATATTCCATCACGCTGCGGCGTATCGTCACGTCGTTCCATTTTATGCCGTTCACGCTGTCCGGGGAATTATAGCTGTCGTGCACGAAACCTCCGCCTGGCGCGGGCTTGCTTCGCAGAAGCTCCTGCCCTGCCTGCATGAACGGAATTCCCTGGGACAGAAATACAAGCGCTGCCGCAAGTTTATCAGCGGCTATGCAGGCTTCCTCAGATGCGGACGGCATGGAAACACGCAGCTTATCGAACAGCGTGAGATTATCGTGCGCCTCAACATAATTCACTGCCTGCTGCGGCGTATCGGTCCAGCATTCGCTTTCAGGGCGCTCAACATCGCTGCGGAACACTCCTGCGGAGATCACGGACTTCATCAGTTCAGACAGTTCTTCCGCATTGCCGTTAACGTAACCGCACCCCTCATCCTCAAAAACAGAGCCCTTTACCCCGTCGCGGAAATCATCGGAGAACATCGCAAACTGCGGAAGCTCCACCGCATTCTTCTTCATTGCGCGAAGCCCCTCGTCAAGCGGACTTGCGCCGCCTGTCCAGCCTTCTCCGTAAAGTATCACGGACGGGTTTATTCTGCGCAGCTTTTCCGCTGCTTTGTTCAGTGTCTGGATATCCAGAAGTCCCATCAGGTCAAAACGGAAGCCGTCAAGCTTGTATTCTTCAGCAAGATAGCAAAGGCTGTCCACGATGAAACGGCTTGCCATAACGCGCTCGCTCGCAAATTCATTCCCGCAGGCAGAGCCGTCGGACAGGCTGCCGTCCGCATTGTGACGGTAATAGTACCCCGGGAACGTCTTTGTGAACGGTGAATTTTCCGTGCTGTAGGTGTGGTTGTAAACCACGTCCATTATCACGCCTATTCCCTTTTTGTGCACCGCGTGTATGAGTTCCTTGAACTGCTTCACGCGTTGAGTTCCGTTGTCAGGGTCGGTGGTGTAGCTTCCCTCGGGAATGTTGTAGTTAAGCGGGTCGTAGCCCCAGTTGAAGCCCGCTTCCGGGTCGGTCTCGTCCACTGTCTGATAGTCGAAAACCGGCAGAAGATGGATATGCGTTATTCCAAGCGAGGCAATATGATCCAGCCCTATCGCATCGCTGAACCCGTTGGTTACGCCCTTTTCACAGAACGCCCCGAACTTCCCGCGGAGCTTGAAATTTCCGCTTTCATCGGAGGAAAAATCACGCACATGCAGTTCATAAATTACTGCGTCTGTGTAACTCTCAAGCTTCACCGGGCGGTCGTTTTCCCAGCCATCGGGATCGGTGCGCGAGAGATCGACCACCATTCCACGGACGCCGTTGGCGCCAGCAGAACGCGCGTAAATATCTATCGTTTCGCGGGATTTTCCCGACGATGTGAACTCATATGTATAGAACACGCCGTGCAGGTCCCCGGGGATTGTAGCTTCCCACGAGTTGCCGCTGCGCTGCATTTTGCACACGCAGTAGGGAATTCGCGAACCGGCGTTCTGATAAAGCTTCACAGCCGCCTTTTCTGCCAGCGGCGACCACACGCGGAACGTCGTCTGCGCCTGAGAATAAAGCGCCCCCAGTTCCCCGGCGTAAGCGTAATTCTTATCGACAAGGCTTAGTTCCATGTCTACCTCCAGTTTATTTTTCTGTCAGGAATGCTATGCTGTACGCAGGCATGTTCAACCCCTCTTCAAGCGTGACTTCCTGCGCTGCGTCAACCGTCAGGTAACCTCGCAGCTGCATTCCGGAAAGGCCGTCTATGTCGGCGAATGCCGCGCTTTCATCGGAATAATTATAGACTATCACGATACTTTCGTCGTTCCATGTTCGACGTATCGCTGCGATCTCCTGACCGGGAATGTTCAGCACTTCGGTAGTCCCGCGGGCAATACAGGGATTTTCGTTGCGTATACGCAACGCCCGCTTGTAATAATTGAGAATGGAATTCTCGTCGGAAAGCTGCGTCTGTACATCGGCAAAACGATTCTCCTGGCGCTCCATGTCCGGTGGACCATAAGTCTGCCCGGCGCCCTCGCTGTCCCATATCATCGGTGCGCGCTTGTTCTCGTCGCGACCGCTTCCGGTCAGCCCTATCTCATCGCCGTAATACACGAACGGGGAGCCTGACATCGTAAGCAGAAGTCCCGCAGCGGTCTTTATCTTTGTTTCGTCATAACCGAAAATTCCGGCGCCGCGGTTGGTGTCGTGATTGCCGATGAACGGCGCGTCTATCGCAGTTTCGCTGTAGGAAGCCAGCTTCTGTTCCACCGTCACCATCGCCTGCGCAAAGGATTTCACCGAGTTTGCAGAGCCTGACATATTTATCGTCTTGGCTATCTTTCCGTCCTCTTCTGCCATCGTAAAGCCGAAAACGCTGTCAATTCCGGACTTGTAATACTTAGTGTATGTCGTGAAGCTTTCCCACACCTCGCCGACTACATAGCAATCAGGGTCGGCGGCTTTGCAGTGCTGCATGAACCACTCCAGCACCTCGATGTTCTTATCCGGATTTCCGCTGAAATACTCCTTTACCGCGTCCAGCCGGAAGCCACCCGCGCCCTTTTCAAGCCAGAAATCCGCTATTTTCTCGAACTCCGCGCGGACTGCGGTGTTATCTAAATTCAACTCCGGCATGCGCTCCGAGAATATCGCTTCATACCAATGCGAACCAGTCTGGTACCACGTGTTCGTACCCGCAGGCTTTTCATCCGCAAAGTAGTAGTAATCAATGTAACGGTCGTGCACCGGGCAGATATTGTCGTTAAGACACGGTTCGTCCTCAGCAGCGCCGCATGGATCGCTGCGCAGACTCTGCGAGGCATGCCTGAACCACTCGTGCTCGTTTGAGCTGTGGTTCATCACCAGGTCTATGAGCAGCTTTATTCCGCGCTTTTCACACTCGGCGGCAAGCTCCTCAAAATCCTGCATGGTGCCGTACTGCTCATCTATCGCGCAGTAATCCCTCACGCTGTATTTATGATAGGAATCCGACGGCATTATCGGCGACAGCCATATCCCGTTGAAGCCCATATCCTGTATGTAATCCAGCTTTGACTTCACACCGGCAAGGTCGCCTATTCCGTCGCCGTTGCTGTCGCAGAAGGAATACACGAACACCTGATAATAGTTGCGGTAGTTGTCGTCTATGATGTTGAGCTCATGCTCATACTGATATGAATGCGTTGTTTCTGGCATATTTTTCTCCGGAGC
Source organism: Eubacterium sp. CAG:786 (assembly GCA_000432175.1). Taxonomy (GTDB): domain Bacteria; phylum Bacillota; class Clostridia; order Oscillospirales; family Ruminococcaceae; genus CAG-115. Next base: position 32,496 of record HF989433.1, on the reverse strand, counting down.
ACTGCAGCCAGACATAAGAACAGCCGCCACCGCAACAGCGGCTGCGGCTGAAATTGAAAATGGTGTTTTTTTCATCAGTCTTCCTCAGGGAGTGTTCTCATCGTAATGAGCTTTACCGACTCCCTCTCGATAAGCTCCGGGCGCAGCTGCACTGCATTCATCGAAATTCCGTTATTCATCTGCTGCAGCATGAAAAACGCAGTCTTTCCGATGTGGATACGATTCTGGTACATCGTAGTTATACGCGGCTGCGAATACTCAGACGGCAACAGATTATCGTACCCCGTGATACTTATATCCCCGGGGACTGTGTACCCGACCCTGGTAAGCTCCTGCACCGCTGTGCAGGCCAGCAGGTCGCTTATGCAGACAACGGCCGTGACCCCCGTCTGCGCGATCTCAAGAATGAGCTTTTTTGTTCCCTTCGCAGAGAAGTGACCGTACTTCACAGACCCCGGTATCTCTTCCAGCCCGAGTTCTGCAAGCGCGTCAGAAAATGCCCTGCGACGCTCGATGGTGACGATACTGTCCTCCTCGCCTCCGAGGAAACCTATCCTGTCGTGTCCCCTGGTCCAGAGGTAACGCACAATCTGGCGTATTCCCCCGGTATTGTCGCAGCCCACACGGGCGGCAAGCTGATAATCAACGTTATTGTCGAGTATCACCAGCGGAATGTTCATGCTGCGCACATGCTCGATAAACACCGGATGCGGCTTGAAGCCCAGGAATACGGCGCCCTCGCAGTTCCCACCGGAAACGATGGAATAATAGCTGCCGCTTTTAAGTTCAGCGTCGCTTATTGCGGTGATGTTCACGCCGATTCCATGTTCCGCTGCAGCTGCCTGCAGCCCCAGAATGATCTCATAGCCGAACTGATCCACCTTGTCGTAGTGAATACTGCCATAGATGAACACAACTATGGATTTCGTATAAGAAGCGCGGTTGGTCTTTACCTGATATCCCATTTCACTGGCGCAGCCGAGCACGCGCTCGCGGGTCTTTTCGCTGATGTCAGTCGCCCCGGAAAGCGCCTTTGAAACGGTGCTCTTCGCCATGCCCAGTCTGTCGGCAATATCCTGTATAGTCACGTTCTTTACTGCCATGAGATCCTCCAGTCTGTTTAGCCCTTGACTGCGCCACCGGTGACGCCGCCTACATAGTACTTCTGCATTGCGATGAACAGCGCGCCTATCGGTATCGATACAAGCACTGCCGCTGCAGCGAACTGAGTGTAGTAGGTTCCGATGAACTCGCGCTCCAGCATCTTGAACATGCCCAGCGCAACGGTGTAGCTGTCGTAATTAGCGCCGCATATCATGCTCGGGAAGATGTAGTCCACCCAGGGCGCCATGAATGTTGTAAGCACCGTGTACACGATTATCGGCCTTGAAAGCGGTATCGTGATGTGGAAGAACACCTGCGCCCGGGTCGCGCCGTCAAGGTACGCGGACTCGTCCAGCGACTTCGGTATCGTGTCGAAAAATCCCTTTGCGATGTAATATGTCAGGCCGGAACCGCAGATGTACACCAGAGTAAGGCATACCAGCGGATTCTCGGTAAGTCCCATACCCTTGAGAATATAGTAGATGGCTACCATTGACATAAAGCCAGGGAACATGCCGAGAACGAGCGCAATGTTCATTATCGGCTTTCTCATCTTGAACCTCAGGCGGCTGAGCGCGTATGAAACTGCCAGCACGATGAATGTAGAACCAACGCACGATATCACCGCAACGATAAGCGTATTGATGAACCACTGCGAGAACTTGAACTGCTGATCCTCAAAAATCAGCCTGATGTAATTGTCGAACGTGAACCCTTTCGGCCAGAAGTAGCTTGTATACGAGCCGGGTTCTGCACGGAACGACGTGAGGATTATCCACAGCAGCGGAAGTATCCAGATAAGTCCGAGAATAAGCAGAACGACCTGGATAACGACATTCCCAGCGCGCTGGCGCTTGTAATAGGACTGAGATACTATTCTGTTTTCTTTCATTACTGGAACGCCTCCTCATTCTTATAGGACGCAGATCTGTGGAATGTTATCAGCGAGATCAGCGAGCAGATAATGAACACCAGAATGCCTATCGTTGCTGCATAGCTGAAATCTCTGGAGTTTACAGTCAGCTTGTAGAGCCATGTTACAAGCAGGTCGGTCTTTCCTGCCTGGTAGTAATCCAGCGTTGCGGGAGTACCGCCGGTGAGGAAGTAGATTACGTTGAAGTTGTTGATGTTGCCCACCAGCTGTGTAATGAGGTACGGGGTAGTCACGAACAGAACATAGGGCATCGTGATCTTTGTGAACATAACGTACGGAGAAGCGCCGTCTATCCTTGCTGCTTCATAAAGATCCTCGGGAATGTTCATGAGGATACCGGAAACTATCAGCATCGTATACGGAATACCTATCCACAGGTCAACGATGATGACCGTCACCCTCGCCCATGTCGGGTCGGTGAAGAACGGGAGAGGCGTAGATATCCAGCCAAGTTCCTGAAGAAGAACGTTCACGGGGCCTGCTTCTGCGAGGACGTTTTTCATTACCAGCAGGGAAACAAACTGCGGAACCGCGATAGCGAGTACGAAAAGCGTTCTGTAGAAAGACTTGAAGCGAACGCCTTTTTTGTTTATCAGCATCGCAAGAATGATGCCAAAGAAATAGTTCAGGAATGTCGCAAGAACAGCCCAGATAAGGGTCCACGCGAGTACCGGCCAGAATGTCTTGCCAATGGTGGAGTCGCTGCCGAGGATTACCCTGAAGTTGTCGAAGCCTATCCAGGTGAACAGGTTCGCGGGCACCTGATGGTTCTTGTCGTAGTTTGTGAACGCCAGTGAGATCATGTACACCAGCGGAACTATTGTGAATACCACAACGCCAGACACCGGCACGAAAAGAAGGGTCTTGTGGAACTGTCCGTCCAGCAGGGATTTTACATCGTCTACGAAACCAGGAAGCTTCTTTCCGGATTTTCTGAGCTTCTGCGCTTCCACGGAGGACTTTATGTTATTCACCCACAGCATGATGAATACCGCGGTGACGAACAGCGTGAATATGCCGTAGAGAAGTATCAGCATGGAGTTATCGCCATTTTCGCGCATTACATCTATGCCGAGTTCCTCGTCGAAATACCAGCCGCGCTGCACGGTGCCGAGATTCCTCAGACCTGCGATGAAGCCAAAGCCCGAGTCTATCATGAACCCGAGATAAGCTACCTCGGTGGCAAGGTACATAAGTCCCTTGACTATCTGTCCGCGGAACAGGCTGCCCGAGCCCATTATCAGATATGACAGCTTTGTGAGGATATCGCCCTGCGCGAAAGTCTTTCCGAGCCACGCAAATCCTCTGCCTATCATCTTTATGAGGCGCCATATCGCGCCGGGTATGCCGATGATGAATTCCGCAATACCCTTTCCTATAGCTACAAAAAATCCTGCGATCTTAACAAGTATTTTCTTGTACCACGGAAGAACGTAATAATCAAGGCTTGTCATTGCAGTTACCTCCTTTTGAATTACGGTGCTTTGTGCAGTTTCAATGCAGCCTGTGGGAGGAGATGCCTGATGCGCCATATATTATACATCTGATATCATCTGGTGTCAAGCATTCAGGAAGCATTGAAACTGCATAAAGCTGTTCCGTTATGCGGGCGGCTCTCACCGCCCGCGTAACGGAACTGGGAGAAATCTATTTACTTAATGGTGGATCTTTATGAAGTTCGGTTTATCAGCCGAGGGTTGCGAGAACGGACTCAACGAATGCGTCCAGCTTCTCCTGGAGGTTATCCTTTGTGCAGGTGCCTGCGATGATCTCCTGACCGAATGCCTCAGCAGGGGTCCAGAAGTTCTGGCACTGGCTGATGGAAGTCTGAACTGTTGCGTACTGAGCCTGCATTGCAAGAGCGCCTACAGCGATGTTGGAGTTCATGGTTTCGGTGTCGTTTGCGAGTTCCTTGTTTGTAGGAGCATAGGAACGAACCTCAAATCTTGTCTTCTGGTTGTCCTTGTTGGTGAGCCATTCTGCAAGAGCCATTGCGTCGAGCGGGTTCTTGGTCTCGGAGTTTACACCCATGATTTTGAAGTTTGCCATGCTGCCCATCTGAACTGTTTCGCCGTTGGAAAGTGTGAACTCGGGGAGCTTGGTAGCTGCGTAGTTGTCGCCGAGGGAAGCCTGTATCTCGCCTGCGTTCCATGTACCGGAAACCGCTGCTGCGAGAGTGCCGTCAGCGAAGCCGGACTTTACGAGGGAGTCGTCGAAATTAGCGCCATACTTGGGGTTTGCAACCAGGTCGATCAGGTATTCACCTACCATGTAACCGCGTTCGTTGTTGAAATCGCACTGTGTGGGATCGGTCCCGTCGTCACCGAAGAGCTTGCAGCCTGCGCCGAAGAAGAATCCAGACTGATACCAGCCGTCATCTGTATTGAAAGCGAAGTTTGTGGTCACGCCCTCGATATCCTTGTTCATGATACCTTCGATGGACTTTACATCGTCCTCAGACAGCTTGGACTTGTCGTAATACATAAAATATGTATCGGAAACGTAAGGATAGCCGTAAAGCTCGCCGTCAACGGAAGCTGCGGAAATAGAAGCCTCGGAGTTATCAGCAACGATCTGATCCTTGTTCTTGGTGACTCTGTAGAGAGCACCGGAATCAACCAGTATTGCGGTCTGGTCAGAAGCGAAAGCGAATACGTCAGCTGCCGCAGAGATATCCTTGATTACTTCCTTCTGAGCGTCTGCCTCGCTGACTACGCCATAGGTGAATGTGTAGGTCTTGTCGGTATTTGCTGCCGCGAAAGCGTCGCACATCTGCTTGATCAGTTCCTGATCCTCCTGCGGCCCCCATACGGTGAGGTTCACGGTCTCTCCGCTGCCGGTGTTATCGCTGCCGGAAGCCACGCTGCTGTCTGCCGCAGAATTGGAAGAACCGCTTTCCGCTGTGCTGCCGCCGTTATTGCTGGAGCAGCCTACCATCATTACGCCTGCCATTGCCATGGAAGCTATCGCTGTCATGAGCTTTCTGATCTTCATAATTCATTTCCTCCTGAATATGATCGTTTACTTTTATTTAGTGTCTTTCGAAACTTTCAATCTGTTTCGAAACATCTTTTCTGAATTTTCGCTCGCAGGCTGTCTGTGCTCCCCTGCGAGATCGATTCCGATGTCTGTTTCGGAACTTATTTACTTGGTTCGAAATTACGTTTTTATTATAACAGATTTTTTGCTTTTGTCAAGCGAATTTGCATAATTATTTTCAAAAAAAACAAAAACAATTGTAAATTCAGCACGATAAACAAATCCGGGTATATCGGTTTTGTGAATAATGGCAACGTTTCCGTGAAACGTTTACATAGCTGACACAAAACCCGCATTAAACAGAAACGCCCGGGTGGAATGCACCAGCCCGGGCGTAATTCCGTTAAGTCAGTTTCACGCCTTTTCGATGTGCCAGATATCCTTTGCATATTCAGCGATAGTGCGGTCGGAACTGAACTTGCCCGCGGAGCAGATGTTAAGCCAGCACTTCTTCGCGAATGCAAGCTCGTCGTTGCAATCGCGGTTGGCAGCAAGCTTTGCCTTTACATAGCTGTCGAGATCGCCAAGCAGATAGTAATGATCCGGAACGTGCCAGCTTGCGCCCTCCATGAGTGCAAAATACAGCTCCCTGAATACGCCGTTGCCGCCGTCGGAAACGGTACCGTCGATAAGGGAAGTCACCACGCGCTTTATCTTCGCGTCGCTCTCGGTAACATCGCGGGGAACGTAATTCGGCATGATCTTTTCAAGTTTCTCGACAGTTGCGCCGAAGATATACTCGTTCTCAGCGCCGGCCTCTTCTGCGATCTCAACGTTGGCGCCGTCGAGAGTTCCGAGGGTGACTGCGCCGTTGAGCATGAACTTCATGTTGCCGGTGCCGGAAGCCTCGGTGCCCGCAGTGGAGATCTGCTCAGAAATATCAGCCGCAGCAACAAGCTTCTCCGCATAGGAAACGCGGTAGTTGCTTACGAACACGACCTTTAACAGGTCCTTTGTATCGGGGTCGGAGTTAACAAGCTTTGCGACCTCGTTGATGTACTTGATTATGCCCTTTGCACGGTAATATCCCGGTGCGGACTTCGCGCCGAAAATAAACGTCGTTGGTCTGAAATCCTTGAGATTTCCGTCCTTTATCTCGTAGTACAGATACAGTATCGAGAACGCATTCAGCAGCTGGCGCTTGTATTCGTGCAGGCGCTTTATCTGTATATCGAAAATAGAAGTCGGGTCAACCTTTATGCCCTCGCTCTTCTCGATAAAGTCAGCAAGCTGCTGCTTCTTGGTGTGCTTGATGTCGATGAAGCGACGGAGCACTGTCTCATCGTCAGCGTACTTTTTGAGTGCCTGAAGCTTATAGAGGTCAGTTACCCAGCTGTTGTCGCCGAGAAGTTCGGTGATGAGCGCGGAAAGTTCCTGATTGCAGAGAGCCAGCCACCTGCGCTGTGTGATACCGTTGGTCTTGTTCTGGAAGCGCCCGGGGTAAAGCTCGTACCAATCCCTGAGCACTGTGGACTTGAGCAGTTCGGTGTGGATAGCTGCAACGCCGTTCACATAGGAAGAACCGAACACCGCAATGTTTGCCATGTGGACTGTGCCGTTCCTGATAAGGCGCATAACTGCGCGCTTTTCCTGCGGAACATTCAGACGGTGCATTTCAGACTCAAACGCTTCGTTGAGCATTATCATAACGCTGTACACCTCGGGGACTACGCGCTCGATAAGGCGGCTGTCCCACTTTTCAAGGGCTTCCTGCATGATGGTATGATTGGTGTAATTGAACACCTTTTTCGCCATTGCGAAAGCCTTGTCGAAATCCCAGCCCTCGTCGCGCATTACCACGCGGATAAACTCAGGCAGGGCGATAACGGGGTGCGTGTCGTTCATCTGAATGCTGTTGTAATCCGCGAAGTTCTCCATCGTGCCGAAGAGCTTCTTGTGCTTTCTGATGAGGTCAGCAACTGCAGCCGCGCTGAAGAAGTACTCCTGCTTAAGGCGAAGTATCTTGCCTGCCTCTGTTTCGTCATTGGGGTAAAGTACGCGGGAAATATCCTCGGCAGCGCGCTTCTTTTCGCCTGCTTCGGTGAACTTGCTCCGGTTGAACAGGTCAAAGTCGAACTCGTCGTCGGTTTCAGCCTGCCACAGGCGCAGCGTGCCGACATTCTCAGTGCCGTAACCGATAACCGGGTAATCATAGGGAACTGCGTTCACATCGCCGTCAGCGTAATGTACGACAACAGTTTCCTGCTCGCGGCGAATGCTCCACGGGTCGCCGTATCTCTGCCAGTCGTCGGCAGTTTCAGTCTGGAAACCGTCCTTGATTCCCTGCTTGAACAGACCGTATTTATAACGTATTCCGTAACCGTCCAGCGGGAGGTCGAGCGCAGCCGCGCTGTCCAGGAAGCACGCTGCAAGTCTGCCCAGACCACCGTTTCCGAGCGCAGCGTCCTCAACTTCCTCAAACTCGGAAATGTCAACGCCCAGCGCCTTTAATTCCTCAGCGGTGCTGTCAAGAATGCCTAGGCACAGCAGGTTGTTGTAAACCGCGCGTCCCACCAGGAATTCCATCGACAGGTAGCTTGCCTTGCGCGCCTTGTCATGCGCCATGCGGCTCTTGTCCCACGCGGGGGAAAGCTCCTCCATGACAAGCTTGGAAACTGCGCAGTGCAGCTGATTTGCGGTGAGTTCCTTCGGCTGTGCGCGGTATTCCTTTTCGCAGAGGGAAACCAGCTTTTCCTTGAAATTTTCGATCTTCATAAAATGCTCCTTCCAGTCGCTTATTTCTTCCCGCGCTTTTTTGCGGGCTTTCTGTTGCATATTTCCGTCAGTCTGTCGAGATATTCTGCGCTTTCTGCGGTGAAGTCGCTTTCAAGCGTTCTCCAGCGCCAGTTGTTCCCCAATGTCGAGGGAACGTTGATGCGCGCCTCCGTGCCAAAGCCGCACAGTTCCTGCATAGTCGTCATTGCCATGTCAGCGGTGCTCTTCCACGCGATGTCGATGAACGCCCCGGGTAACTCCGCAGCCCTGCGGATACCGAGGTATTCCTTCACGAACTTCTTCGTTTCGCGGTCGAGGTCGTTGAACCACCCCAGCGCCGTGTCGTTGTCGTGCGTGGAAGTGTAAACCACGCAGTTCTGCGATGTGTAGTTCTGCGGGAGATACTCGCTCTTTCCGGTGGGATCGAACGCGAACTGCAGCACCTTCATTCCGGGGTAGGCAGCCTGTCTTAGCAGCTTTCTGACGGACGGTGTGATTATTCCGAGATCCTCGGCAATGATTCCGTCCTTTCCGGTCTGCTCCTTTATCACGCGGAACAGATCGTACTTCGGGCCCTCGCGCCATTCACCACCGTGTGCGGTCTTGTTGCCGAACGGTATCGCGTAATAGCTGTTAAAGCCGATGAAATGGTCGATGCGCACGATGTCATAAAGCTTCTTCGCAAAACTCATTCTGCCGACCCACCAGCGGTAATTCTCAAGCTTCATTCTGTCCCAGTCGTAGATGGGATTGCCCCAGAGCTGACCGTCAGCCGAAAATGCGTCCGGCGGGAACCCGGCAACCACCGTCGGCACCCTGTTCTTATCCAGCTGGAACAGCCGAGGCTCGCACCACACGTCGGCGCTGTCCAGAGCGCAGTAGATCGGAATATCACCGATTATCTCAATTCCGTTGCTGTTCGCGTATTCCTTGAGTTTGAACCACTGCTGGAAGAACTTGAACTGCAGGAACGCGTAAAAGTCCATTTCCCTTGCATACTTCTTCTTCGCGGAAACCACGGCTTTTGCGTCGCGCAGGCGCAGGGGCTTTTCCCATTCGCTCCAGCTCTTTCCCTTGTGGGCGTCCTTTAACGCCATGAATAAGGTGTAGTCCTCCAGCCATGGGTTTTCAGAAAGGAACTTCCCATACTCTTCGGAAACGTTACCATTCTTACTCTTTGAAAAACGCCCGTAAGCGAGCTTCATCACCTTATAGAAATTCTCATACATCGTAGCATAGTCGATGTAACGCGGGTCCTCGCACCACCTGATATCCGCGTATTCGTCATGCTGCAGCAGCCCCTCTGCTTCCAGCGTTTCAAGGCTTATAAAGTAAGGGTTCCCTGCGAATATCGAAAAGCTCTGATACGGCGAGTCGCCGTAACTCGTCTGCGACAGCGGTAGTATCTGCCACAGGCTCTGACCGGCGCTCCTTAGCCAGTCCACAAATTTGTAGGCTTCCCTGCCCATCGTGCCTATGCCGTAATCATTCGGCAGTGACGCGATGTGCAGCAAAACACCGCTTTTTCTCATGTTTTTCCTCCAGAATTCCGCGGGCTTCCCCACGGCGAATGTAAGGGTGCGCTGAATAAAGCGAAGCGCGATAAAATCAGAAGCGTGAGTACGCTCGTCTGAACAGGTCGTTATATTCAGCGTTCCTGAATTATATCCTGCCCAGTGAGCCGCCAGACCTGAACTGCGCGCGAAGCGTCACGTGACTTGCTTCGGCATCGTTTTCGATCATGTTCACCAGCATACGCACAGACAGACTTGATATCTGGTGAAGCGGCTGGGCAAATGTCGCGATACGCGGGTTGCTGTATTCTGCCAGCTCGATACCGTCGAAACCAAGCACCGAAATATCCTCCGGCACCCGCTTTCCCATATCAAGGAACGCGCGCACGGCACCCACCGCGATTATATCTGACATGGCAAAAACTGCCGTCATGCCCTTGCATTTATGGAACAGCGCCACCGCAGCTTCATAGGCTGAGCTGAACGTGTAGGCGCAGAGTTCGCTCTCGGGTACCGGCATTCCCCTTTCGGTGCAGACGCTGCAGAAGCCGCCGTAACGCAGACCGGAAGGTCCTATTGAACTCAGGTCGCCGCCAAGTATCCCCACCCGGGAATGCCCCTGGTCGAACAGCTGCTGAGCCGCCGCCCTGCCCCCGTCACTGTCGTCTATGCTGACAGAGGAAAGGTTTCCGAAGCCAAGTTCCTCAGCGTTCGCAGTGCTGAGCACACAAGGAACCGTCAGCTGTGCGAAACTCTTCTGAAAATTGCGCATATCGCCGCCAAGGAATATCACCCCCGCTGGTTTCTGCTCGGCGCACAGCCTTACGGCAAACTGCACCTCATCCTCCTGTTCGTCGATGTAGTTCACAGCGACCTGGAATCCGGAAGTGGCAGCCATCATCTGTATCTGCTCTATGAGCGGTGAGAAGAACAGGTTGCTGCTGCCGTTTACGATCAGGAGTATCGTTTTTGCGGAGCTCTGCCGCATGCGACGCGCATTTCCGTTCGGGGTGTAGTTATACTGGCGTATCACCTCGTTTATGCGCTCCCGCGTCTGTTCGCTTATCTCGCGGCTGCCGTTAAGCGCGCGGGAAACCGTGCTCACTCCGCAGCCGGAAAGTCTTGCAATATCCTTTATAGTCAATGGTTCACCTGTGATTTTGATAGATTACCGAAAACGTTTCCGGCATCTTGATTGTATCATATATTCATCGATTTTTCAAGGGTTTCAGAAAATTTTATGTTTTGCACAAATATTCCGGCAGATGTTCGTCATATAGTACAATAATTATTGATGTTGAAATGCTTTTTTCTATCCCCCCCCCTGTTGACAAAAGTCCGAAATCGGATTATAATAGTAAAGTCCGATTTCGGACTTAGAAAAGGGGGAGCAGCATGTCAAATACAGATAAACTCGCGGAATTCAACGCGCGCTGGATGGAACAGAACGAGATATATCGCAAGGCGGCAAAACGGTTCAGGCTGTCAGAAAGCGCGTTCTGGATACTTTATTTCCTGCAGGAAAGCGGAGGCACCCTGGGTCAGCGGGAAATATGCGCAGCGATGTGTCTGCCGAAGCAAACCACAAATTCTGCCCTGAAAAAGCTGGAAAACGACGGCTTCATCATAATGACAGAAAGTTCAAGCCGCCGCTGTAAGGACGTTTCCCTGACGGAAGCCGGACACAGGTGCGCAGACATTACCGCGGGAAGGGTGATCGCAGCCGAACACCTGGCGATGTCCGGACTGACAGATGAGGAGCAGGAACAGTTCATAGAACTGTTCAGCAAGTATAATAAACTTCTGAACAAAAGAATAGGTGATATAAAATGAAAAAAGATGTGATACAGTTATCAGACCACTTCACTCTCGGCAGGCTTTACAGGTTCTGCCTGCCATCTATCATAATGATGGTATTTACTTCGATATATGGCGTGGTGGACGGATATTTCGTTTCAAACTACGTCGGCAAGACGCCGTTTGCAGCCGTGAACCTGATAATGCCGTTCCTGATGATAATCGGTGGAGTCGGCTTCATGATAGGCACCGGCGGCAGCGCGCTGGTGGCAAAACACCTCGGTGAAAAAGACGAAAACCAGGCGCGCCGCGTGTTCTCAATGATGATGACACTCACGCTGATACTCGGCGTTTCGATATCAGTGCTGGGCATTATTTTCGCTGATAAGATGGCGCTGCTTCTCGGCGCGGACATCGAAATGCTTGATTATTGCGTGACATACGCGCGCACCTGCCTGATATTCAACACGATGTTCATGTTCCAGAATGTGTTCCAGAGCTTCCTGGTCACTGCGGAACGCCCGAAGCTGGGGCTTGTTGTGATAGTCGCCGCTGGCTGCACAAATATGCTGCTGGATTTTCTGTTTATCGCGGTATTCCAGCTGGGGGTCGTAGGCGCCGCTCTTGCAACAGGTCTCAGCCAGACCGTCGGCGGACTTCTCCCGCTGATATTCTTCCTCAGGAAAAACAACGGCAGCAAGCTGCACATGGTACGCACCAGGCTGGAATTACGCCCCGTTCTGCAGGCATGTTCCAACGGCGCTTCTGAGCTTATGACGAACATCTCGTCATCTGTCGTCAGCATGCTCTACAACCACCAGCTTCTAACCCTTGCCGGGGAAAACGGCGTTTCTGCCTACGGCGTGCTGATGTACGTTTCGTTCATTTTTGCGGCTGTTTACATCGGCTATTCAATAGGAACCGCGCCGATAGTCGGCTACAATTACGGCGCCCAGAACCACGCAGAGCTCCGGAATATCCGTGTCAAGAGTATGCGCTCAATGCTCATCGGCGGCGTTATCATGGTCTCCCTCGCGGAACTCCTCGCGCCGGTGCTGGCAGGAATTTTCGTCGGATACGACAAGGAACTGTTCGATATGACGGTGCATGCATTCAGGCTGTTCTCATTCACGTTCCTGCTTTCCGGCTTCAACATCTGGTGCTCGTCGTTCTTCACCGCGCTGAACAACGGCGCGATCTCGGCGGCTGTGTCGTTCCTGCGTACGCTGGTGTTCCAGCTGGCTGCGGGGCTCGGGTGTTCCGGCTGGCGGCGGTGCTTATCCTGCCGATATTCTTCAAGCTTGACGGCGTGTGGTTCTCGGTGGCATTTGCGGAAGTATGCGCGTTCATCATTTCCGTGATATTCCTCATCGCTAAAAGGAAAAAATACAACTACTAAAGGTCACCTCTAAAAAAGTTGCCCGGCTGGAAAACTGCCGGGTATTTTTTTGTGCTTACATTATCCCTATTGAAATTATCGCCAGACTGTGGTAAAATAACAAATGAGGTGTTAATGTCTATGGATAACAAAAAAACGCGCCACGAGTGTAGTCAGCTCATGCCGCTTTTTCTGACTTTTTTCAAAATTGGCGCGTTCACTTTCGGCGGCGGGTACGCAATGCTCCCGCTGATACAGCGCGAAGCCGCAGCCAAGCATAAATGGATAAACGACGATGAGATAATGGAGATAGCCGCCATCGCCGAAAGCACTCCCGGTCCTATCGCAATCAACACCGCGACTTTCATCGGGTATCGTATATGCGGCACTGCCGGTGCCTTGATATCAACGTTAGGTGTCGTGCTTCCGTCGTTTATTGTGATAATCGCGGTGTCGTCCGTTCTGCAGATATTCAGCGAAGCAAGGGTAGTGAAATACGCATTCTACGGCATTCGCGCAGGCGTGCTTGCGCTGATAGTCCGCGCGCTGTACGGAATGTTCCGGCAGTGCCCCGGGCATGTGGTTTCCTATATTCTCATGGGAATTGCGTTCACAGCCGCCGTTTTCACGGATACAAGCGTGCTGCTTGTCCTCGCGCTGTGCGCCCTGGTGGGACTTCTCACGTCCCTGCGACGGGAAAGGAACAGAAAATGATATACCTTGAACTGTTCCTGACATTTCTGAAAATAGGCGCGTTCACATTCGGGGGCGGCTATGCGATGCTCCCGCTGATACAGGACGAGGTGGAAGCCCACGGCTGGCTCACCTCAACGGAACTCGTTGACTTCATAGCCGTCAGTGAAAGCACTCCGGGGCCGTTCGCGGTGAATATCTCAACATTCGTGGGAATGCGCACGGCCGGGCTGTTCGGGGCTTTCTGCTCCACTTTCGGGGTGGTTCTACCGTCGTTCGTGATAATACTGATAGTCGCCAGGTGCTATGAGAAATTCCGCGAAAGCCGCGCCGTAAAAGGCTGCATGTCCGGGCTGAAACCAGCGGTGGTGGGACTTATCGCCGCAGCTGCAGTCACCACCGGGCAGACTGTGTTCTTCCCGCTCGGAATAAGCGCGGGAGTGTTCACGAGCCCCGCATTCCTGTGTTCAGCAGTGATATTTGTTGCGATGATGTTACTCGCGGTGAAAAAGCTACACCCGATACTTATCATCATTATCTCAGCCGTTCTGGGAATAGCGGCAGGATATGCGTTTCAGCTCTGAGCGCTGTGATTTTCGATGCTCACGCGCAGCCGTTCCAGGAACAATTCTGCGGGACGGCTGAACACCTGGTATTTCTTCCATATAACGCTCATTCCTATCGTGAACGCCGGTCTGAACGGCCGGAAGACAAGTTCGCTCTCTGCAGTGTTTATCAGCCCGTCGAGAGTTACGATGTACGACAGCCCTGATTTCGCCATTATCGAAGCATTGTAAGTCAGGTTGTAGCTGCCCACAATATCAAGGTCTGCAGTCGGCTTGCCGAGCCAGTCTGCAAAATCATCGCGAATAAGCACCTGCCGCGAGAACATCAGCGGTATTCCGTCAAGGTCGGCAGGCGTGATGTATTCCCGCGACGCAAGCGATGAGTCGCGCCGCATCAGCAGCCCGAATTCGTCCCGCGCAGGTATTCTCAGCGAGTTGTAACGTGAGATATCGACATTGCCCATGATAAGGCAGAAATCGAACAACCCCTTGTCAAGGCGCTCCATTATGTCCGCTGAGTCACCGCTTACCGTGTGGAAGCGTATCCCCGGGCATTCACGCCGGATATCCGTCATTACGTCCGCGAAAATGCTCATGCAGCGCGTTTCACCGGCGCCGATGTATACGTCGCCACTGGCTTCCTCAGTGTTGTTCATCACCTCGTCGCGGGTGCGGCGCACAAGGCTCACTATCTCCTCAGCGCGCTTGCGCAGCAGCATTCCGTCCTCGGTGAGCGTAATTCTGCGGCTGCCGCGGATCATCAGCTGCTTGCCAAGTTCGTCCTCAAGCTCCTTAAGTTGCCGCGATAGTGTCGGCTGTGTAAGGTGCAGCACATCTGCCGCGCCGGAAATGCTCTGTTCCCGCGCCACTGCAAGAAAATATTCAAGAACGCGTACTTCCATTGATTTTATCCTCCGTATTCAGCGTTTTCTTAAGTTTAGCACATTGTCCCATACTTTTCAAGCATATTTCGCTATTCAGTATAAGTAATTGTTATTTCGTCATGCTTGTGATATACTGTTTATGGGCGATTGGTCCCCTTTACAAATCAGCAAAAACGGAGTATAATTATGATAACGATACAGCAGGAAGTATTGCAGAATTTAAAGGACGCCGGCTGCGACAAAACCGCAGTGGATGACATATCCGCAGCGCTAAGGAAAAACGACCGCTGCGCAGCGCTCAGGCTGCTGGAACGCCAGCGCAGACAGCTTCTGGACGAGGTGCACCGCACTGAGAGCCGCATATGCTGCCTTGATTACCTGATGCACGAGCTGAAAAAAGACTGCTTCTGCTGCACGGAGGACAAAGATGGAGAATAAAAAAGAACTGCGGCAGGAATACCTGACCGGTGAACGCGCGCTCTTCCAGGGAAAGAACCTGCGCATTTACGACACGATATTCGCGGACGGCGAGTCGCCGCTGAAAGAAAGCGCGGACATAGAACTTTACCAGTCCATGTTCAAGTGGAAGTACCCCCTGTGGTACAGCCGCGGCATACTTATGAAGGACTGCACGCTGTTCAGCACCGCGCGTGCCGGCATATGGTACACCGACCGCCTCACTGCTGAAAACACGATGATAGAGGCCCCGAAAGCATTCCGCCGATGCAGGGATATCACACTGGAGCGCGTTTCGTTCCCGGACGCCGCTGAAACCCTCTGGAACTGCGACGGCGTGAAAATGCGCAGCGTCATGGCAAAGGGAGATTACCTCGCGATGAACAGCCGCAACATGGAAATAGACGGGCTGGAGCTGTACGGGAATTACTCATTCGACGGCGGTGAGAACATCGTTATCCGCAACTCGAAATTACTCAGCAAGGACGCATTCTGGAACAGCCGCAACGTGACCGTTTACGACTCGTTCATCTCCGGTGAATACCTCGGCTGGAACTCCGAAAACCTCACCATTGTGAACTGCACCATAGAAAGTCTGCAGGGAATGTGCTACGCACAGAACCTCACCCTTAAAAACTGCCGTCTGATAAACACCACCCTCGCGTTCGAGTATTCCAACGTGGAAGCCGAGGTAACGGGCACCATAGACAGCATAAAGAACCCCACAAGCGGAAACATAACCGCCGACTGCATAAAGGAAATCATTCTGGAAAAGGATAAGGTAGACCCCTGCCGCACAAGGATAACCTGCCGCGGCGACAGCCTCCCCTGTTCATGCCTCTGAGGAGAAGAAAATGAAATACGATTTTGATACGCCGATTGACCGCCGCAATACGTTCTCGCTCAAATGGGACGTTGCAGAAAACGAACTGCCCATGTGGGTGGCAGATATGGATTTCCGCACTGCGCCCGAAATAACCCAGGCTGTACAGAACCGCGCGGAACATGGCGTTTTCGGCTACACAGTCATTCCGGACGAGTGGTATTCCGCGTACGCCGGGTGGTGGCAGTCGCGTCACGGCTTTGAAATAAAGCGGGACTGGCTGGTGTTCTGCACCGGGGTAGTCCCCGCGATATCAAGCATAGTGCGCAAACTCACCACCGTTGGTGAAAATGTGCTCGTCATGACGCCGGTGTACAATATCTTTTTCAACTCCATTCGCAATAATGGCAGGAATATCGTCGAAAGTCCCCTGCTTTACGAAAACGGCGCATACCGCGTTGATTTCGCAGGGCTTGAGGAAAAACTCGCGGACCCGCAGACCACGCTGCTTCTCCTGTGCAATCCCCAGAACCCCGGGGGAGTTCTCTGGGACAGGGACACCCTCGCACGGATAGGCTCGCTGTGCAGCAAATACAGCGTCATCGTCGTCGCGGACGAGATACACTGCGACCTCACCGACCCCGGGTATGAGTACACCCCGTTCGCATCCATATCTGATAAATGCCTGATGAACAGCGTCACCTGCATAGCCCCCACAAAGGCATTCAACATCGCAGGGCTGCAGACTGCTGCGATATTCTCTGCAAACAAACGCCTTAAGCACATGACCGAGCGCGGTCTGAACACCGATGAATGCGCAGAGCCTAACGTATTTGCAGTCACAGCGGCGATAGCGGCGTTCACAAACGGGGGCGAATGGCTAGATCAGCTGCGCGCTTACATCACAGAAAACCGGCGCGTTACAGCGGAATTCATCAGCGAAAACATTCCGCATCTGCACATGGTGGAGTCTCACGCGACGTATCTTTTCTGGCTGGACTGCAGCGAAATAACCGAGAATTCCACCCAGCTGGCTGAATTCATACGCAGCAAGACGGGGCTGTACCTCTCAGCCGGAGGGCACTACCGCGGCAACGGAGCGCAGTTCCTCAGACTTAACGCCGCATGTCCCAGAAGCGTGCTTCTAGACGGACTGGAACGGCTCCGTCAGGGGATTTTCGCATATATGCTGCAGGGCTGATTTCTTTCAACTTTTCAACCGTAAAAATTATAGCACGAAGGGGCGCAGAATTTATTTGCGCCTCTATACTTATTGAAAAAATATTCAGACTGACGACGCAGATGTGCCTTTATCGACAGTCTGAGGGGCGCAGATATTCTGCGCCCCTCTAATAGTTTCACATAACTGTGTGATATCCACGCCGGAATAACCCGGCGGCTGTAAACTGTTACTCAAATATTTCCGGCTGCATACCAGCTATCGGGGAATGCGTGACGATGTAGTCCGCAAAGCATGACGGCTTGCTCACACCGGGAATTACGCTCACGCTGTCAAACACTTTCGCCGTGGAAACATCACCGTACCTGCTGTTATTCTCCCACCAGTAAAGCCGCTTCATTTCCATCGAGCCGGCAGGGCGCGAAGCGGAACAGTCGTTGTCGAAAATATGCAGCAGCGCCGTTTTCAGCTTCTCTGCGTCCTCTTTAGTGAACCCGGTCTTTTCAGCCGCGAATGCATTCACAGAGCCTTTCAGTACGTACAGCCCGTATTTCACCATATGCAGAGTTCCGACAGAACCGCTGCGGCTGTCCCCTGCGGAATTTATGCACCGCGTTATCCCCATGCTGACGATCTCCACCGGACTGACGCTGTACGCAGCCTGCACCGTGACCGCACCCCGTACCCCGGGGCAGCGCACTCCGGGGAATGCGAACACCTGCCCGAACGCCCGCACATCATACCACTTTCTGCATGCCCGGGCTGCATAATCGCCACCCGGTGCTATTTCTGACGCCCTTTTTGCCAGCGTATCGCCATTGAATTCCGGTGGTGAAATGAGAATGTCCTCACCCATTTCTGACAGCCTGTCGCGCAGCTTCCGCTTAATGCACACCGGGGATATCACCCCGCAGCCGTCGCTGTCTGTGCGCGGAATTCCCGCATGGCGCGGGTCGCCGTTGGGGTCGGCGCCGCTGACGGATATCAGCCCCATAAAATCAATTCTGTGTTCCAGCTGCACTGACTTCACCCTCTGTATCTTTATTTGTGAACCTCTTCGCTTCCGCATTTCTGACAAAAACCGAGCGGCATTCCTCGGGGGGAGCGAAACGTATTACCCCGTCGTTCATTATACAGTGCCAGTATCGCCTTGAAACGCTGCTGCGGGTGCGCTCGTCCCAGCCCTCGTCCGGGTAGGTAACACCGTGATACATCTCGCCGAAATCAGTCACGCCGGAATTATCATATGCTCCCTCGCCGCTGCCAAAACGAACCGCACGCACCTCTCCGGGGCATTCCGCAGTGCCAAGGTAAACCGGGAACCTGCCTCCTTTTGAAATGCTGCGCAGCGCAATGCGGAAATGCTTGTCCTCGTCGCGGTCCGCGGTGAATTCCGGCCGGTTTTCATTCCAGACGAAATGCGCGCGTATCTGATAGCGGACGTCTTTAAGGCGCTCCTGCTCGTATTTCCCACGGTATCTTGAGTTCACCGGATAGCGCTCGGTGCTTATCGCATTCATCACCCGCACCTCGTCTGCCACCCAAATGAAGGTAGGCTTCCAGTAGACGGCGCGGAGAATTCCCCTGACTGCCTCATACGTCGGCACGGAAAGGCTCCTCACAACGCCCCTGTATTCCGGACCGGTGAACATGGCGTATTTTCCGGCGACTTCAAGCTCTATAATATTCTTGTGCTGCACTGTTTTCACCCCATGATATTTTACCACTCATGCCGGCTGTTTTCAATGCAGCACTTGAACAAATCGTTTTTTTAATGAAAAAACAGGAAAAACGAGCAGCCACACGCAATCAGCGTTTTTCTTGTGTTTATTTGACAATATTCATTACAATTATTTGGTAATAGTGCTGCTTTGACATATTTTGTAGTTCGTTATTTTGCACAGAACATCTGGTTAGTCTGATGTTTTTTTGTACAGGGAAAAGCAGAACCCCGTCAGTCCTAAGACCAACGGGGAATTCAGCTGAATTCACTTTTTCAGCGCGCTCACAAGCTCCTTGAAATGCCGTCCGCGTTCCTCGAAGTTCTTGTAGAAGCCGTAGCTTGCCGCAGCCGGGCAGAGAATAACGCGCTTCTTTGAGACTGCGGCCGCAGCCTTTACCGCTTCGGGCAGGTCGCTCACGCGAATTTTGTTCACCATGGGGGAGGTTATCATGTCGCCGACCCGGTAGCCGCTGTCCGGCAGCAGTATCACGTTTTTCACGTAACCGGTGTTCAGGAAATCCGCAAGCTTGTCATAGGGTATATTGCGCTCCATTCCACCGAGAATAACGCAGTCCGCGCCGTCGGGGAACGCCTTTACAGCCGCTATCGCAGCCTCGGGAATGGTGCAGATGCTGTCGTTGATGTATTCCACGCCGTTTATCGTGTCAACATATTCCAGCCGGTGTTCCAGCCCCCTGAAATCCGGGAGGGCGGCAAGGCATTTATCCACGTCGGCGCCCGCGCATTCCGCAGCGGT
>HF989433.1:10848-12918 GCA_000432175.1 Eubacterium sp. CAG:786 | reverse complement strand
CCGCGCATTCCGCAGCGGTGAGAGCCACAGCGATATTGTAGATATTGTGCTTCCCACGGAGCTGGGTGTGTATCTCAGCGGGGGTTATCCCGCGGTCACGCAGGAATATCGCGCCGTTCTCTGAAAACACCATTGCCGGCCGCTCGCAGCCTATCGTTATAAGCCTTGACTTGCGGTAGCCGGAATTCTCGCAGTTTGGCGCGTTGCCGCACTCTGCATTAGTGCATACCTCGTCGGGAATGACGTCGATATTGAGTATAGCGGTATCCCCTGCCTGCTGGAATCTGTAGATATTCCGCTTGGCGTTGGCGTAAGCCTCCAGGCTGACGTAATGGTCGAGATGTTCCGGGAATATGTTCAGCAGAACGGCGATTTCAGGCGAATGATGCACGAATTCCAGCTGATGGCAGCTCATCTCGCAGACTGCGACCGTGTCCGGGGTCATCTCCTCAAAGCGCTCCAGCGGCGGAACTCCGATATTTCCGATGAGCATAGTCTTAAAGCCGCACGCCGTGAGAAAGTGATATGTCAGCGACGACGTCGTGGACTTCCCCTTGGTGCCGGTAATTCCGATGATTTTGCAGGGGCGCAGCCTCAGAAGCAGCTCCGTCTGGGTAAGTATTTTCGCTTTTTCCTCCGGCGTGAGTTTATCCTTGATTATCACGCCGGGGCTTTGCAGCAGCAGGTCGTAGCCCTTTGCGCGGTCGAGGTAATCCTCGCCGTAGATACCGGTCACGTCCGGAATATCCTGCTCCTTCATGTCTGCGACGGCTATCTCAGCGCAGCAGCCGAGCCTTTTCAGCAGCGACAGCCACACCCTTCCCTCTCTGCCGTAACCGAGAATGGCACAGCGTTTTCCGTCAAATATTGGTTTCAGTTCGTTAATGTTCATTTCTTGCTCCGAGTAAATATTTAAGCTGCTCCGGCACGAAATTATCCGCGTCGAAAAAGTTTTCAAGCGATACCGGCGTGTATTCCGGGAACAGCTCCCTCCAGTGCTTCAGCAAAGCAGGGGGCGCGGATCTGCGGCGCTCCCACGCCATTTCAAGCGAGAGCCGCACCTCGTCCTTAGTGCCGACGCATTCAAACGGCTTATCTTCGCCGTCAAGCACCAGCCCGTCCAGCATGCCGGAAAGCTCCTGCTTCTCCAGCATGTTGCACCCGAAGATCCCCGTCAGCACGTCGTCGTCAAGGAATGCAGCCAGCAGGATATACACATACAGGCACTTTGCGCAGCTGCAGCACCACGAATTCGTCTTGCTGCCGAGATTGCAGCTCTGGAATACCCCGAAATACTGCGGGTACTTCACGAATTCCCTTGCTATCTGCCATTCGCTCCAGGGGCGCAGCAGGCTGAAATACTCCGGGCAGCGTGAATATCCCCCGAAACTGCGCTCGCAGTATTCGCGGAAATCATGCTCGAATTCGGTGGATTTGCTGTACTGGTGGTTTATCGCGGTGCCCTCGACGTAACTTTCGTTCGCGCTGCTCTCGTTGGAAAGCGCGATGTATTTCAGTCCGTGGACGCAGGCGCAGAGTTCGGCTGAGAACGCCACCACCGCCGAAAACGGCGTGTGCCCGTTGAGATAACCCATCTTGTTGAGTTCCAGAAGCTGCCTGTCGATAGTGCGCCCGGGTCCTATTATGCGGTTATCCGAAATTCCAGCGGCAGACGCGCAGCCGAGGGTGGCCCCTCTCGGGTTGATGATATATGCGGAAATGTCCACCCCGGCTTTTTTCAGCAGTTCCAGTGTAACAACGCTGTCCTTGCCGCCGCCTATCGGGACGAGGGTTCCGGTCAATGCGTTGTTCTGTGCGGAAAGCGGCTGTTCCTCCGGCGCGTTTATTGTCATGAACGTGCCGAGATTCGGGGTTATGCCGTTGCGGTAGAAGAATTCTCCAAGCCCGTTGAAATAGAGTTTTTTCCACCAGTTCTTCTCCCAGGTTGAAAGTCCACCGCAGCGTACTTCGACCGTCGGCGGGCAGGCGCACTTCCAGTAGGAAACCAGCTCTGCCATGCCGAGCGAAAACGCTATTCTGTCCGCAAGAGCGTGGTCAAATTCCAGCCTG
>HF989433.1:10062-10803 GCA_000432175.1 Eubacterium sp. CAG:786 | reverse complement strand
GGAAAGTCCACTGCGGATAAAAATGGTACTCGTCTATCGAAAAGTGGAACGTCAGCAGCGTGCTGCCGTCCTGCTCCGAAAAATCGTAACTGTGGTAAATAAAGCCGCGGTGCTTCTGCCGCAGCTCGTCGTAAAGGCTCATAGGTCCTCCGTTATGCGTGGTGATTGCGCAGGTCGTGTTTCTTCACGAATGCGTCTATGCTTTCCTCGCTCTTTCTGTCGAAGCCGTCGTCGCAGGGAATAAGCGACCAGTACTCCGTGATGTGCAGCGCTTCGCCGTTTTTAAGCGGCTTTATCTCGCCAAGGCTTTCGCATTCAAGGAAAATCCCGTTCGTGAACGTTTCAAAATTGCAGCCGTAATCGGGGTATTCCCCGTCGATATTCATGCAGAAATTCTTCAGGAATATCTGCCCGTGGTTAACGACTGCAGCCCAGCCGTCCTCGTTGTTCATGCCGATTTTGAACTTCCCCGCGGAGCCCTTGACCTGCTGCAGCGTGCCGTATTTATTCCCGAGGAAGAACCTGTCGTCGTTGATGTCCGAGTAACTCCAGAAAACGTTTCTGCGGTTTGACAGCAGCCCGTTGTCCTTCACGCTCTGCGGGAATATCTCCACGCCGCCTGCCGCGCATACCGTCAGCGCCCATGGAGCCAGCGTGACTATCGCGCCGGAAACGTTCTTCACCTCATGGCACAGTTCGACCTCCGCGCCCTCGTCAGCCAGCCCGTAAACCAGCCTGTGC
>HF989433.1:0-10026 GCA_000432175.1 Eubacterium sp. CAG:786 | reverse complement strand
GCGCGGTGCCGGCGGCGTAAGATTGACTTCACCGCCGTTTATCGTGTATTCCACCGGCTCGTTATCGGGGACGTAGCTGTGCGGGTAGCTTTCCGGGCTGCTCCACAGTCTGTGACCACCGTATATGTACCACGTTTTGTCTGCGCCGAAGTATTCGCGCAGCTCGTCGGACTCGTCCCTGAATTCGCGGTCAACATCCTCAAGGAGCATGTTCTCCTTTCCGTTAAGGCAGTACGAGATTATGCGCGGACCAACGTCCACAGTGATGATAATGCTTGCAGTGCCGTTGTCCAGCTTTATGCACTTTCCAAAGTTCTTATAGTTAATTTCAGTTGCTGTAACCATTTTATGCATACCCTCTGATTCAATTCGGAATTATGAGTTCGGAATTCGGAATTATTGAGCTGCTGTCGCAGCAAATTTCCGATTGTATCTTAATTTTATACTATTCAGGTTTTTAAACTATTGCCGGTTTTGCGGTGAAATCTGCGCCGCAGGGACGCGGCTTCTCCAGCGCCAGCGACCAGATATCGCAGCACCGCGCCTGGAATGCACCCTGCCTGTGTCCCTCCCGGGAAGTCCCCATAAGTGCCCGCAGCGAGGTGTCCAGCGGGAGCGTGCAGCCTGCATTCTTCGCAGCGGAAAGCACTTCCCTGCCGCGGGAATTCATGCCGAGAATGCGGATATACGCGTCCGGCTCGTGCAGCATTTTCCTATCGACGTCAAGGAACGCACACAGCACCGCCCTGCGAATTCTTGCCAGCGTGTATCGCTTGGTCTTTGTCAGAAAGTACAGTTCGTCAAGGCTGCATGCCCTGCGAACTGCCTTGTAAAGCCTGTCGCCAAGTCCCTGCGCAGCGTCGTAAACATCGTAGAGATCCTCCGGCTTCATGGAGCGGAGTTTCGCGAGCATCGCGGTTTCCAGGCGCTTTATGTCCGCGGACGGCTCATTTATCACCGGCGCAAACTGCGAGTAGTCCTCCCCGGCAAGAATGCGCTTTCTGATGAGCGACGCGCTCGCAAATCCCTGCGACTGCTCGTCGCTGTCGTGGTCGGCGCCCTCGCGCTGTATAGTCACCGGCTCAATGGAACTGCCGATGTCGTCCAGCGCCTTGATGTATTCCACAGCAAGGGTGTTGTTCGGGGAACTTATCGTCTGGTACACATCATCGGTGTAGAACTTGTTGACTGCCTGCGCCAGCGCCGCGGGGTAGCTTTTCCCACCGGTCATCAGCATCTGGAAGTACTCTGAATGCACCGCGTAATCCACCGCGCCAGCCGCTTCCCTCAGCGCGTCAACGCTGCCGCACTCGCTGCCGAATGAAAGCATATCCACGCAGCCAAGCGCCGAAATAATACCGACAGCCCCCCGCGCGAAGCCCTCCGCAGCGCATAGGCTGTACTTCACCGGCAGCTCAAGAACAAGGTCGGCTCCGTTTTCGAGAGCCGTGCGGGCGCGCGTGAATTTATCGAACACCGCGACGTCCCCGCGCTGCGTGAAATCCCCGCTCATGACCGCGACTATATGCGTGGCGCCAAGTTCCCGGGTCTTTTCCAGCTGGAATTTATGTCCGTAGTGGAACGGGTTGTATTCGCAGATAACTGCTGCTGTTTTCATAAAATGCCCCCTTTCCGGGTCGTTTGCTTCTCTTTCTATTTTACACCAAAACCCCGTCAAAATCAATAATTTTTCAAAAAAGACTTGATTTTTTTAGCGAAAAGTACTACAATATAAATGATATATGTGCAAAATCTCTGATATACTCTGATTTTGTATTAAAAACCAACAAATGAAAGGATTATCATCATGAAGATTCTTGTTATCAACGCCGGCAGCTCCTCGCTGAAGTACCAGCTCATCAACATGGAGGACGAGAGCGTTATCGCCAAGGGAAACTGTGACCGTATCGGCATTGACGGCCACATCAAGCACACCACCTTCGACGGAAGAAAGGTAGAGGCCGACTGCACATTCCCGACCCACACCGAAGCTTTTGAAAAGCTTGTTGAAGTACTCACCACAGGCGAGGGCAAGGTCATCGACAGCATGAGCGAGATCTCCGCTGTTGGCCACAGAATAGTACAGGGCGCTGAGGTATTCAGCAAGACAACACTCGTTACAGACGAGGTTATCCAGCAGATAGA
This sequence comes from Eubacterium sp. CAG:786, assembly GCA_000432175.1. GTDB lineage: Bacteria > Bacillota > Clostridia > Oscillospirales > Ruminococcaceae > CAG-115. The sequence goes on along the minus strand of HF989433.1, from coordinate 7,881 downwards.
CGACCTGTCTGAACTGGCTCCCGTACATAATCACCCGCACGCGCTCGCACTGAGAGCCTGCAAGAAGGTCATTCCCGCTACTACTCCGCAGGTAGTCGTTTTCGATACCGCGTTCCATTCCACCATGCCGGAAAAGGCATTCATGTACGGTCTGCCCTATGAGTGCTACGAAAAGCTGCACGTCAGAAAGTACGGCTTCCACGGTACTTCCCACCGCTTCGTCACACAGGCGCTGGCTGACGCGCTCGGCAAGGATATCAAGGACCTCAAGATCGTTTCCTGCCACCTTGGCAACGGCTCTTCCATCACTGCGGTCGAGGGCGGCAAGTCCATCGATACTTCCATGGGCTTCACTCCGCTGGACGGCGTTATCATGGGAACCCGCTGCGGCAGCGTTGACCCCTCCGCGGTTACATTCGTCGCGAACAAGCTGGGGCTTTCTCCCAACGAGATGAGCGACTACATGAACAAGAAGTCCGGCTTCCTCGGCATTTCTGGTATCTCCAGCGATAACCGCGATATCACCGACGCCGCAGTACACGGCGACCACAAGGCTCAGCTGGCAGGCGAGATGCTCCGCTATGAGATAAAGAAGTTCATTGGCTCCTATGCCGCTGTTATGAACGGTCTTGACGCCGTTATCTTCACCGGTGGTATCGGCGAGAACTCCGACGATGTACGCGCTGACGTTTGCCACAACATGGAATATCTCGGCATCAAGCTTGACGACGCTGCAAACGCTGGTCTGAGAGGCAAGCTGCAGAGAATTTCCGCACCCGACAGCAAGGTCGAGGTATGGGTAGTACCCACAAACGAGGAGCTTCTCATCGCACGCGATACAAAGGCTCTTGTCGGCAGCCTTTAATTCCGCATTGGTATGAAATCAAAATCCGCAGCCGTTATGACTGCGGATTTTCTGTAACGGGGGTGAGATCACGAAACTGTTCTATCTGATACTTCTCGGGCTTTCGGGAGGGTATCTGCTGCTGCAGCTGGCTGCGTACCTCCTGTTCGGTCGTGAACTTTTCCCGAATGCCGGGGAGCTTTTCGAGCACAAAAAGAGCAAAATGGAACTGCAGACTATCTTTCCGAAGAACATTCTGCGGCTGGTGGTTTTCATCTTTGTAAGTTCGCTCATCGGCGCCCTGCTTGAAACTGCAGGCGCGGTAAGCTGGCTGGGACTTCCCTGCGCTGCCGCAGGCGGGCTTGCATTCAACTTTATGCTGAGCACCGTGCTGTCGCCGCTTTATCTGAAGTTCCAGAAAAAAGGCGTCCCCACCGAAAAGGAACTTGAAAACATGGAAGCCACAGTCACCGAGGATATCACCCCGGACATGTACGGTGAGATACGCGTCAAGCACAACGGAAAGCCGTATTATTTCCGCGCAGTTTCTGCGAATGGACGTGAGCTTCCCGCGGGGACTGACGTCGTCGTTATCTACAGCGAGGACAGCGCGTGCTTCGTGGAGTCGCGGGAAAGGTTCTTCGACGTGCTTTTCGACGAGGAAAACCCGATAACCGCGCCTCAGGAGGCGCCAGAAATCCCCAAGGAAAAAGGCAGCAACGAGATAGGGAGGGCTTAGATGAACGTAATTGTGTTCGATATTGGCGGCACGCTGATGGAATACACCAACATGCCAAACGTGTGGATAGACTGGTACGACAGCGCATTCCGGCATGTGCGTGACAAGCTGGGGCTGCCGCTGACCGACGCGCAGCTTGAAGCGTCGATAGAGGTGCTCAAGCAATACAATCCCCGCGTGAAGTACCGCGAAAAGGACTACTCCCCCGAGCAGATATTCAGCGACGCTGCGGCAGGCTGGGGCTTCCCCTATTCGCTGCAGGAAGTGATAAGCGCGTTCTTCGAGGACATGCACCTGACGCCGCTCATCTATCCTGAAACTATACCGGTGCTTAAAAAGCTTCGTTCCGCGGGATGGAAGATAGCTACCCTGACCGACGTCGCAACAGGAATGCCGGACGAACTCCACAAAAGCTACTTCCCGGAGCTTATGCCGTATTTTGACATGTATGTATCGTCGCAAAGCTGCGGTTTCCGCAAGCCGAATCCCGAGGGAGTCCACCAGATAGCGGAGTATTTCAGGGCTGACGAGAAGCAGTTCATATTCGTGGGCGACGAGCCCAAGGACATCAAGACCACGCAGAATGTAGGCTGCCGCTCAGTTCTCATCGACAGGAAAAACCGCGATCTGCATCTCGGGCAGGATTATACAATAACCACTCTTGACGGGCTGCTACCTATATGCGGGGTAACAACATGACGAAACGCAAGATAATACTGCTGACATTAAGCGCGCTGGCAGCTGCATTATGTATATGCGCAGTGTGCGTACATCTGTGGTATGAGAGCCTTAAAACTGCGAAGCGAATCCCCAACGGCTGGGAAATAAACGGCGCGGAGTATGTCTACGCCGACTACAGGGAGATAGGATCGTACAAGGAAACCTACACGCTGATATGCCGTTCGATGGACGGAGATTTTGATTTCTATGAGATAGCGGAATATCCCGGTCGCGAATACATCGTAGAGAGGGTATTCTACGAAGCCGAGATCCTGAAAAGGAAATAAAAACGGGAGGGCGCTGACCCTCCCGTATTTTTATTCCTCCATCTGCTTGCCGAAGTACATCGCAGCAGCCTGGACCAAAGCGCTCTGCTCGCTGGTGGCAAACTCGTTGTCCTCGCCTGAGAGCATGATAACAGCGCCGTTGACGTCCCCCTGCGACAAAATCGGGGAACACGCGATGGCGTATCTGTCGATACCCTCGATGGGATTGAGCCGCTGGTCTTCCCTGCTGCGGTAAACGTGACTCTTGCGCTGCTCGATGAGGTCTTCCAGCGAGCCTGAAACTCTCCGCTCAATGACCTCCTTTTTCGCCATTCCGGATACCGCGATAACGTGGTCGCGGTCGCAGATGACTGCGGGGCAGCCGCCTACCTTTGACAGCACGTCAGCGTACTGCGAAGCGGTGCATGATATTTCCCCCACCGGCGAGTACTTCTTGAAGATCACTTCGCCGTCGGGACTGGTGTAAATTTCAAGGGGGTCGCCCTTACTGAAAACATTGACACGGATAACCTTGCCCCGTCTGTTGGGGCTTTTCTGCGTGATCTCCTGTGCGATATCACCCGTGTCGGAGTTAAAATTTGCGGTCAGACCTTTCGCCGGGTCGAGCCGCAGGAGCGTGTCGATATTCGGTTTGAGTGTTATCTCTATCCTGTCCTCGTAAACGAGAATTTTTTCAATAATCACCTCAAGGTCGGCGCGGCTGAGCGAATCCTTTTCGATGATGTCGTTGAAGATGTCGATGGCGGTCTTGGCTGTGCGGTTTATTCGAACTGTGGCGCTCTGTTTTTCAGCGATAAGCTGAATTTGGCTTTCAAGGGAATCTATCTGCTTTGCGAGGTCGTCCAACATTTCGCCGTAGGTTTCTTCAAACAGCGCTTCGTTATCGGGATTGCGGGCAATCTCCTTTATCTTTTGCCGTGCGAGGAGCTTCATTTCATTCTTTGCGTCCTCGATCCTGTCGCGCAGTATCTCGACTGTGGATTTTGTCTGTACTGTTTCCACCTTTTCTTCTTTCAGAGCTTCATCAAGTTTTGCTATCATCTCCTGCGAGTTGTCACGCACCATTCTGACGTACGCTTTCAGAGCCTCGTCAAGCACGGCGCACTTTGTGTGGTGAGATGTACAGCCCTGCAAGCCGCGCCTGTGGTAGCTTCCGCAGGTGTATGCGGGGTCGCGCTTGGGATTGCTTATCGAGAACATAGGTGCGCCGCAGTCGCCGCAGAAGATGAACCCCGAGTACACGTTGTCGTATTTCTTTACGCCGCGGTAGTGACCCTCTGTGCGGCTTTCAAGCTGCTTCTGGACTGTACTGAATAGCCTGTAATCCACGATAGGTTCGTGATGGTTTTCAAAGATGATATGCTCGCTTTCATGGGTCTTGAAATCAGCGCCGTTTATTTTGCGCCGCTTGTATTTTGCCTGTCGTAATGTCCCAATGTAGAAATCATTGCGCAGTATCTCGGATACGGAAACTATGCTCCATGTTGATTTTCCGCGGGTCTTGACTTCCTCGCCCTCGGCAATGCGCCGCTGTTCATCGTGCATTCTTGGGGTAGGGATACTGCTGTCCGTGAGATAGTTTGCTATTTTTCGGTAGCCGTTTCCCTCGGAGTACATGTGGAATATCTTTCTGATTACTTCGGCGCACTCCTCCTCAATCTCGATAGTCTGATTCTTACCGCCTGTTATTCTGTATCCATACGGAACGGCGCACAGCCACTTCCCCTCCTGCTGACGGTTCTGGATAACGCTCTTTACCTTTTTGCTGGCGTCAGTAACAGGCATTTCGTTTATCAGGAACCTGAACTGAATCTGCACCCAGTCGTCGCAGGTAGGGTAGTCGATACCGTCACCTATCGCAATGATACGCACCCCGCTGTCACGGAGATCTTCAAGTTCAACAAGTCCTTTGCTGTTCCGGCGGGAAAATCGGCTGAAATCCTTGACTACAAGTATCTGGTGCTCGCCGCGTATCAGTTTGCGGCGCATTATTTGATAGAATTCGCGTTGGTCGAACGTGTAGCCCGATCGGTCTCTGTCGGCGTAGAATGTTAGCCCCGCTTCGGGAAATTTCGTGCGGACGTACTCTTCAATAATAGCTTTCTGGTTTTCTATCGAGGTATTGTCGCGGTCGAGTTCCTCGTCCACGGATATTCGGCAGTAACCGGCTATGCTAAGTCTTTCCAATATCGTATTCACCTTTCAGAAATTTTATTATCATTATTGTAACACAGATTTTCTTAAATTTCAAGTGTTATTATAAAAATGGGAGCAGCCATCAAGCTGCTCCATTATTTAATCTGGAGTATTATTCCGTCTCTTCTGCCATCTCTTTTATGGCTATATCCATTCTGTTCTTTTTAAGCAAAAAAAGCGTGGATTCAAATAGGTCGTCGTGACCGGATGTCAGTATTATTATTTTATATTTCTTTAGGCGGAGAGGAGCTAACTCTACCTGAAGAAATTCAGGTATCGGCTGGCATGCTTCCTGTGTTGTACGCCACAGGAGAACCATTTTTTTATTGTCAATGATTTCGACCTGCATGAGTATTTCCTCCTTCGCTTTGCTGTCTGAGTGTTAGCGTTACCATAAAATGGCGCAATATGCCTACGTTCACTATGCAAAGTGAGGACTAATATTGTATAGATCGGAATGCGTATCGTTCTGTAATCAATGGACGTACCTCTTGATAAGTTTGTTGAAAGGAGACAATTATTTGCCGGTTCTTTGATGTAATCCGTATGCTTGTTGGAGCATTTCACGAGCTTCTGCAATGTACAGCTCGCTGCGGCGAGGATCATATTTTAAGTAATTTTCAGCGTACTTTATTGCAACAGAAAGTATTTGTTCGTGGCTGCGGCCGTCCGTATAATTTTCGGTCAGCATACCGATTACCACAGCAAATGTGATCGCAGAGCTATGATTGGCTTTATCGCACATTGTCAGAATCTTATGTTCAATCAATCCATTTATCTGACTCATAAACATGCCAAGCGAGTTATTGACTTCTTCGTGAATAAAGTTTCGGATAAGCGATTGATTTTCAATAGTTGCTTCAATATTTATTCTGTCATCAAGTAAGTATCTTACCGCTTCAGAAAAATTCATTTTCTTCTGTGCAGCAAATTTTTCTATGTTTTCAATCATGTCATCGCTCATAGCAATAGGTTTTTGTTGTGTTCTTCTCATGATAAATCCTCCTTAAAGTTGAAATTCAAAAGTATTAAATATGATTTGTGTGAAATTCACTGCAACGCCTTTGGCGGTGCGGTGTTAGGTAGCGGTGGTAACACCGCTATTCCTGCCAGAGGAGAGGAAACTTAAACAGGTGCAAGGTGAATGATAAAATTGAGGTCAAAAATCATGTAACAAATGCAACAAAATGACTATATGATAAGAACTTAAATCTTTACTAAATAATCTGGACGTAATTTTTGTTGCATTTGTAACGCTGGATAGCTCAAACTCAATTTCCATTTGTGTCATTTGTTTCGTTTGTAGCACAATACAGATTAAACGTAAATTCATACAAGATCTTTGCTTTTTATTGTTGTAACAAATGTTGCAAATGAAACAAATTTCATTTAAACAGTTCGGGGTTAACTTCATAATGTTGCGTAGGTCTACGACCCGACCCGAAATATTTTGTTTCAGTTTCTCGAATCCAGTTATATTCAAGAAGTGTTTCGACAGGACGTGTCAGCTGTTCCATTTTATTGAATTTTCTGCACATCTGCATAAGTTCACGCTTGCTGAATGAGTGTTTTCCGTTTTGTTTGATTTTTCCCAACACATATTCGGCTTCCGAGCGTTCACTCAGGCTTCCACAGCTATATGCGTATATTGCACAGGCTTTATAATACTCTGCAATGTAAATAGCAGCTACAAGTGTATCTTTATTGACTTCTCTGTCATTAGGCTCAATTCTGTTTTCAAAATAAGCTATGCAATGCAGCAATCCGCAAATTCTAAGAATAAGTCCATGGAACTTTCCGCCCCAATCAGGGCATTCAGCAAAATCTGTTTTGAGCTTCGGCTCTATCTGTGTATTATAGTAGTTCGCAAAATAGGCAGACGCTTCCACTGTAAAATGAAGAATTCTGTGTTCGTAAGCAAACATAAACAGTTTATTATGAAGAGAATAATCTATTATCCTTCCATATTCATCATATAAATTCTCATCTACAGGTGGAGATTCATATTTGCGCTCGCCAATCTTTGATTTAGGAAAGACGTATATCAGTCTTGCGGTCATTCCGCTTGCTTTGAAAGATTGGTTGCTCATAAGATCATTCAAAATATACGGCTGACCGCACACACAGATTGAAAGCAGTGGTTCGGAAATAGATATAGAACAGCCATTGCAACGATCTTTCTGATATCTGTCTCCTCCCCAGCCTTTTAGGAGTAAATCAAGATTAGGGATTCCATTTGAGTACCGCCCAATAAAATTCTTGAAAATTCCTGCTTCATCTGATAGCATAAGCAATGTACTATGATAATGAAGAAGTTCAGCAAGTACCTCGGGAGTTACATCGTCTATGACTGTTCGAAGCGGTTTTTCTTTTTCCAGCAATTCAATAGATGTTCTGATTTTAGCAAGCTCATCCGGATGGGTTTTGGATTTTCGTTTTTGATCGAGTTCCGCACGCAGTTGATTCAGTTTTTCATCTGCTTTGAAAAGTTCCTCTTTTTCTGAATTTTGATAATAAGCAGTAAACTTATCAAAAGGCTCACGTATGTAGCGCAACACCGGAGATTTTCTTTCAGCAGGTTCAGCCAAAATCAGCATGTATAGGTTCAATGGTTCTTGATGTCCGATTTTTCCTTCCATTTTGTACAGCCTGCTAAAGCAATAAGAGAACGCAGACAGCAACGCTGAGGCTGCCATTGCAGCGTCAGTAGCGGTAGATAACGAAATGCTTTCGGCTAGTTTCCGTGTTTTGGGCGGTAAACATCGAAGTGGGAAGTCTGGTATTTCGTTTTGAATGCTTCCGATTTCGATTGGCTTATTCCATGTTGTAGAATCATTTGACATATTTATTCCTCTTCTTTGTAGTATTATCCAACTTATCTGATTTTGAACTGTGTTAGTCAAAAGTTCAGATATATCTGAATAAATTGATTATACTATGTTTATCCGGAAATGTCAATATGTTTTCGCAAAATAATTGCGTAATTTCTGAACTTTTTGTCAAACTATATTGACAACTGTAATTAATTATGTTAGAATTGTAAATATAATAGAAGAGGTGATTTTGATGCTGCTAAAGATATTCAGCAAACGTTT
>HF989432.1 GCA_000432175.1 Eubacterium sp. CAG:786 | reverse complement strand
TGATATGGGGCTTAACTATATCATACAAGGAACAATATGAATAAAACAAAGTGTAGTCTTACAATGCTGCTTATAGCTTTTTCGTTATCTTTGTGTGCTTGCCAGGCTGGCGACAGCGAGTCAGTTAGTTCGACACATAACAATTCATCCAGTTCTGATATGGAAGCAATAGTCCACGATACAGAAATTACCACAAAATCCAATGCCGACACAACAACAGCTACTGTAAAAGGCTCTGAAAGTAATGTTATAAAGCCGAATAACGCTGCGTATGATGATGAAGTAGATTTTCTGGAAAACGCTGAGCAGTTGGTTAATTCTGTTGAGCAAATTGAAGAATTAAAGCGGTCGCTTTTGGAAATCGAAGGCGTTACAGACGTACAAATCTATAACAGCGATGACGATTCACAAGACACAGAGCTTCAGATTACTGAGGGCAAGGCTGAAAAAGGAATGGTAGTAAAAGTATTCTATGACAATGGCGGATCTTGGGCAAAGTACACGAAACAATAGGTATGTTACAAGTCATTATAAAACATAAACTAGGAGGATTTATCATGAAAAAGGCATTTAAAACAATTATTACTGCGTTAGCATCAGCACTTTCAATTTGTTGTTTGTCATTGC
>HF989431.1 GCA_000432175.1 Eubacterium sp. CAG:786 | reverse complement strand
TGCCGCAGCCCGCAGGCAAACGCTGCCGAGCCCGAGCAGCCCGTCCCGGAGCCGAGTTCCATCAGCAGACCGCAGGCAGCCCACATCGCAGCTCTTCCGGCTGCGGAAACATTCAACGAAGCCGCCCTGCGAGCGAGGACAGCCGCTTTTTCTGACATATTTCTCTTCCTTTCATTTTCCCCGTTCCTGCCGAATATCTGCACATTCCATGACATTATCACGGGTGTAATGCAGGCTTGTTATCGGCTGTTGCTGTTATATATTACCATAATGTGGAAGAAAAGACTGTCATACCAGGGCGGTAATTTTTGTTATCTTATAATTTTATCGCTCAGTTATGGAAAAATACAAAAAGGTTTTGACAAAACGTCTGTTTTATGGTAGAATATAATGTAGCGTAATGCAGAAGTAATATCGAAAGGTGAACTAACATGAATGTTGAATTTGAAGCAGCACTGAGATACATCGACCTCGGGGAGACCGCAAAGGCAGAGGAGCACCTGATAAAGGTAGTCGAAAAGGCAAAGGATGACGTTGAGGAGATGCAGTATCGCTGCGTCCTCGGCGAATTCTATGCGAATAACGGCGAAAAGGACAAGTCCCGCGAGCAGTTTGACAAGATACTCTCTCACGAGGAGCATGCGGACCAGCTGAGAAAGCAGAGGGCGATAGCAAGGGCTTATGTTGACGCATTCGACGGCAAGGCGCCTGTCCCCGAGCAGGAGAAGCGCCCGCGTGATATCCCGATATTCCCCAAGCCCAGACAGAATGCGAACTTCATCGTAAAGCAGTCCAGAAAGCACAGATAAACTGAGAAAGGCGCGGTTATGGAACGGCGTGACAAGATAAACTACTACCTTGACATATCCCAGACTGTCGCAGAAAGGGGTACCTGCCTGCGGCGCAATTTCGGCGCGATACTCGTCAAGAATGATGAGATAATCGCGACGGGATACAACGGCGCCCCCCGGGGCAGAAAGAACTGCTCCGACCTGGGGGAATGCATGCGCGAAAAGCTGAACGTCCCCAAGGGGCAGCGCTATGAGCTGTGCCGTTCGGTGCACGCGGAAGCAAACTGCATCATCAGCGCTTCACGGCACGACATGATAGGCTCGGAGCTTTACCTCGCATGTCTCGACGCAAAGACAGGGCAGCTTTACGGCGACGTGGAGCCGTGTTCCATGTGCAAGCGGCAGATAATCAACGCGGGTATCGAAAGGGTGTATATCCGGGTGAATTCCACGCAGTACAAGGTCATGATGGTGAACGACTGGGTGGAGAACGACGAAAGCCTGACAGGCAGCGAGGGCTATTGATGGAGCTTACGAATATCGGAGTGATAAAGTCGCTGTTTGAGCAGCACGGCTTTTCGTTCACAAAATCGCTGGGGCAGAACTTTCTGATAAACCCGGCAGTCTGCCCCAGGATAGCGGAGATGGGCGGTGCGAAGCCCGGGGTATGCGCGCTTGAAATAGGCACGGGCGTGGGAGTACTCACCAAGGAACTCGCGGAGCGCTGCGACAAGGTCATTGCGGTGGAGATAGACACCTCCCTTAAGCCGATACTTGAGGAGACCCTGGCTGAATACGACAACGTTGAGATAGTCTTTGCGGACGTCATGGAGACCGACCTTGCCGCACTGCTTGCAGAAAAGGCGGCGGGTATGGAGGTAGTGGTGTGCGCCAACCTGCCGTATTACATCACTTCCCCGGTGATAATGAGGGTGCTTGAGAGCCGGCTGCCGGTGAAGTCGATGACGGTCATGGTGCAGAAAGAAGCCGCAGACCGCATCTGCGCAAAGCCCGGCACCCGGGATTGCGGCGCGATATCCTGCGCTGTTTCGTATTACAGCGAGCCTAAGCTGCTGTTCAGGGTGGGCAGGGGCAGCTTCATGCCATCGCCGAATGTAGACAGCGCCGTTATCCGTCTGGACGTGAAGCCGGCTTCCGACAAGCCCGCTGAATGGGAAAAGCTGATGTTCCGGATAATTCGCTCGGCGTTCTCGCAGCGCAGAAAGCAGGCAGCGAACCCTCTTTCCGGTGAACTCCGCATAACCAAGCCGGAACTCGCGGAGATAATGGCTTCCTGCGGGATAAAGCCCACAGCCCGCGCTGAGGAACTCACGCTGCAGGACTTTGAGCGTCTGACGGACTGCGTTATGGGCGAGAAGGGCGAGAAAGGGAAAGGCTGAACGTTAGTTCAATTCGTAATTCGGAATGCGGAATTCGGAATTTCGGTGTCCGCTTCGCGGATGAATTTAAAAAACTTTGAAATGAAACAACACAGGGCGAAAGAATATCTCTCGCCCTGTGCATTTTGTTATTAATCTATTGAGATAACGTCCGCGTAAGCGGACACAATAATTCCGAATTCCGAATTAATTTTGGCTTTCCATTGTCGTTAACATCGGCTGTATCTGTATTCCGTCCAGCGCCGCTTCTATCGTCTGCGGAATGCGGCTGAAATCCGATATCATCGAGAACGGTTTGTTTACCGGGTCGTCCTGGAATACCGGCACGAAATAAAAGTGCTTGTAGTTCCGCAGGATACCGATGTTTTTGGAAGCCCCCGCAAGCGCGTCGTTGGTGGAAACCGCGATGACCACCGGGCGCTGGCTCCTGAGGTGGCTTTTTACCGCCATGCATACCGGTGTGTCCACGATCCCCGCAGCGAGTTTTGCAAGGGTATTTCCGGTGCAGGGGGCGACGAGCAGCACGTCGAACATTTTCTTTGGACCTATAGGTTCTGTAGTGGTGATATCGTGCAGCACAGTTTTCCCGGTGATGTCGAACAGCCGGGCAGCGTGCTCCTGCGCCCTGCCGAAGCGTGTGTCGGTGGTGTATGCCGCGTCGGACATTATCGGGGTGATGTCGCAGCCGGCTGCGGTGAGTTCCGAC
>HF989430.1 GCA_000432175.1 Eubacterium sp. CAG:786 | reverse complement strand
CGGACCAATTTTTTTCATAGGATTATGCACAAAAACCCCCGGTCTGTATTATTTTATTTTACCAATTTTAGCGATTGCAAGTTGACTTTTTTTGTGCTGTATAGTATACTTAATTTGGATAATTCTATTTTTCGGGGAACCTCTCCCTGAGTTCAGATAGATTACAGAAATCCAATTGGGAGGCTATATAATGTATTGTGAAAACTGCGGCAAAAAGCTGATCCGCGGATACCAGTTCTGCATAGAATGCGGAACCCCTGTACCACCCGAGGACGCAGAGGAGCTGAACGACCAGCCCGACGAAAGCGACCAGACCGGCGCCCAGTCCAGCGAGGAAATGCCTGGCATCAAGCCGCTTGGCAGCGAAGAGGGCACTCTAGTTTTCTGTCCGACATGCGGCATGCGCATGCAGAAATCCACCGAATTCTGCGAAAAGTGCGGAATGAAGCTTACGGACAACGGTCCCACCAATGGCGGCGTGCCGCTGGTAAACACCGACCCGCTTGGCGGCGATTTCAGCGGAATGTCCGAGCATGACATTGCACAGATAGATAATTTCGTCAACAACAGCGGCTTCGACGGAAGCAGCATAACCTACGGCGACAGCTTCCAGGACAACAACGGTCTGGGCGGCGTCGGCGATTTTGGCGGCGGTAATCTCAACAGCGAGATCGAAGCCCTAAACCAGCAGTTTGCAAACCTTAATTCCACTTCCAGCGATATGCCGGCTATAAGCGCCCCCGTCAAGGAACCTGAGCCGAAGCCTGTTCCCCAGCCCGCAGAGCCTGATCTGGGCACTTTATCGCGCCGCGTGGACGACTTCTCCATGGAAGCCGGAATGCCGGAAACGCAGTTCCTCTCTGAAAGCGGTCTGCCTGTTATCAACGGCGGCGAAATGGCCGAGCCTGATGTTCCCGTTGAGCTTGAACATCATCTTGATGACATCAATATCGACACTTCTGAGCCTGCATACTCCGAGCCTGCTGCGGAAACCCCCGCTTACACTGAGCCTGAGTACTCCGAGCCTGCTGCG
>HF989429.1 GCA_000432175.1 Eubacterium sp. CAG:786 | reverse complement strand
GCCTTTCCGGGGAACGCTTCGAGTATGAGACCAACATGCTGCTTGAAATGAAGCGGCTGGGGCTGCCCTTCGACGAGGAACCTATCCTCACCATCTACAACGACAACAATTCTGGCACGCATTTCCACCCCCTGCGGGATTCCCTGCGCATTTACGGGGTGATATTCCGGTTCATGCTCAGCTCCGGGGTGTGCTCGCTCATCGACCTCGGGCTGTTCACGCTGATAAACCTGCTCGCCGTTCCCCTTTTCGGGGACAACGAGAGCCTGCGCATCATCGTCGCGACAGCCGGCGCGCGGGTGGTTTCCTCGCTGGTGAACTTCATTCTCAACCGCAGCCGTGTTTTCCGCTCCGGCAGGAACCTCGGGCGTTCCGCGGTAAGATATTACATACTTGCGTTCGCGCAGCTCATCGTTTCGGCGCTGCTGGTGCGGGGAATTTCCGCGCTGTCCGGCACGGAAGCCGGGCTTCTGCAGACGGTGTTCAAGCTTGTCACGGATACGCTGCTGTTCTTCGTCAGCTTCGGCATTCAGCGTGACTGGGTATACGCAGACTGAAAGGAGATAACGTGAATAACGCGTCAGATACAGTTTCAACAAGGGAGCCGCAGCGCACGCGCCCGCGCTTCAAGAAAAGAAAGCCGAAAATGATATGGTGCGTGGTGCGGCGCATAGTCCTCATTCTGGCGACTGTGATACTCGCGGCGCTTGCGGCGCTGCTGGGGCTCATCTACGTCATGGAAAAGGGACCGTCGGTCACGGCGCGCAACCTGTTCGTAATTTCCTGCAAGGAGACCTCCGCGATAAAGTGGGTGCCGCATATATTCCTGTCGGACGAAACGGTGAACGAGATAGTCGCGCAGAACGCCATCAAAGAGACCGACGACATCACCGACCCCGATCTTGTCAGGATACCCACCCCCGAGGAAGTCCAGGAGGCCGCAGAAGCCGACCCCGACATCGACCCGGACGGCGACGGCATCGATATCATGGACGTCAGCGGTTCGACGTTCAAGGGCAAGATGATGATAGTCTACGACCCGTCCCGCGTGTTCGTGGGGATCTCCGGCACATACGGTCAGAACCAGGCGGGAAAGACGCTCCCCGACATAATAAGTTCCTATGACAACGTTGTCGCGGGGATAAACGGGGGCGGCTTCGACGACCGGCCCGGGCACATGACCGGAGGAGAGCCCTGGGGCATAGTCATGTCCGAGGGGGAACTGCTCTGGGGCGAGCCATATTCCTGGGACACCATCGGCATAACTAACGAAAACAAACTCGTCGTCGGCATGATGAACGTCTACGACGCAGTAGCCATGGGCGTGCGCGACGCGGTGAAGTACGGCCCCATACTTATAGTCAACGGGGAACCCGTCGAGGCGCTGGGCGACGGCAGCGGGCTGAACCCCCGCACCGCTATAGGTCAGCGTGCGGACGGCGCGATGCTGCTGCTCACCATCGACGGGCGGCAGTCCAACTCGATAGGCGCCAGCCTTGCGGACGTGCGCGACGTCATGCTCGATTTCGGTGCGGTCAACGCTGCGAACCTCGACGGCGGCTCTTCCACCACGATGATGTACAACGGCGAGATGATAAACCAGAACGCCAGCCTTATCGGGCTGCGCAAAATGCCCACCGCGATACTGGTCCGCGCAAAGGACGGTGACGCCCGGTGAAACTCACGAAAAAACAGACAGGCTCGATAGTCTTTTACGCGATTTACTTCGTTCTGCTGGCGGGGGCGCTTTCCGCGGCTGCGGTGGGTCTGGGAGAACTCTGGAAGTTCCTCTCGCGGTATGAAGCCACCCAGATATACCACGTCACCGACGCGATAACCAGACAGCTGAATTCCGGCGACCACACGCTGCTTTACGCGGCAGCGGAGCGCGATATTTCCCCCTACGAAACGGAGGAAATGCTGAAAAACCAGATAGACGAGCGTTTCACCGGGGAATTCTCGCTGAAAAAGAACCTGAAAAGATCCACCAAGGACGCCCCCGTCTACACCGTCATGTGCGGAGAGGACGCGGTGGCGTTCCTGACGATGAAGCAGACCGGAACCGACGACCTCTACGGGCTTGCGGAATACGGCCCCGCAAGTATCACCGGCATCACCCCGGTGAAAAACGAGCGCGTGACCCTCGCCTACCCCACCGGCTGCAGCGCGGAAATAAACGGAATACCGCTTGCGGGGGAGAACGTCACCACCGACCCCATCGCCGAAGCCGCGAATTTCGGCGACTACCTGAGTTCCGCGCCTGTCATGAACACCTGCACCGTCGCCGGGCTGATGTATTCCCCCCGGGTGACTTTCCGCGACTCTTCCGGCAGGGAGCTGAAGCCGGAACAGAACGGCACGAAATACGTCTGCGGCATGCCGGAGGCTTCCGGTGAAACGGCTGACAGCGCTGCGGAATTCGCGCTGGAATTCTCGGAGGCGTACTCAAAGTACATTGCGAACGACGTGTATTTCTCGTCGATTTCGGGGTACATTCCGCAGGAAACAAAGCTGTACAGCGACCTGAAAACCTACGAGGGGCAGTTCTACACCTACCACACGGGGTACGACTTCTCGGAAGAAAAGGTGCTGCGGGTGACGAGATATTCCGACGAATGCTACGCGGTGCGGGTAAGCTACACCCACAACGTCTACTACGGCGAGACCTACTCCTACCCCGCGGACAACACGATTTTCGCGGTGAACACGGAAAACGGCTGGCGCGCGGTAGGGCTGGTGATGAATTAAATTCGGAATTCCGGTTGTCCCCCAGTTGCCTTTGTTGGACAGCGTCGTGCTGCCCCTTTGTGGCAACTGCGCAGACATCGTGTCTGCGCTCCGCGGGACGTTATCCTAAAAAGAATTACAGCGAATGCACAGGGCGAAAGGGTTTCTTTTGCCCTGTTTTGTTTCCTGCCAAAGTTTTTCAGATTTTATCGCCGGAGGCGATACCATAATTACGAATATAGTTTTGCGCAGCCCGTTACTTTATCCATTTGCATTATGCACACAAGTGCGCAAAACTCCGAATTATCACAAGTACTGCGCCCGGAGTTCTGAGAGGATCTCGTCCTGCAGTTTCTGCTCCTTCGGCTTTTCCCGCGGGAAGCTCCGGCGTTCCTTAACGGCTGAATAGAGCGCCTTTTTCATGTAGGCGGCGATGTTGCGTATCTTTCCGTTTCCGGTGATGTATTCCGCGACGTGGCATACGTCCTCGTATTCCACCGCGCCGTAGGCGAAAATAATATCGTCCGCTGGTATAGTCCGTCCGTCGGACGTCAGGTTTATTTTCCCCGCAAGCCCCTCTGAAACCACGTCGCACGCAAGCTCCGCGAAGCTCTCTCCATAGTCCTGCGCGAGCCTTTGCGCGCATATCTGCGCGGCTGCGTTTTGATTTGAAATAACTTCAGTTTCTTTCTTAGTATTATTGACTTTGGTTTTGTATGTATTTTCTTCACAGCTTGCCGTTGAGGAACTGCATTCCTTGCTGTCAGGTTCCTGCAATGCTTGCTGTGAAGGTGCTTTATAACTGTCCGGGGTGCGTTCCTCGCCCTGGGCTATCAGGCTTTTCAGCAGTTCCACGTCGTCGTTAATGTGGAAGTACCTGCGCGCCGGAATTCCCCGCATGCGGCATTCTATCAGCCCTGCGGCTTCGAGGTTCCTTATGCAGCGGCGCTGCTGGTAGCCAGAGAGCGCGGTGGATTCCTCAAGGTCGCTTATCGTCGAGAAGAACCACCCGTCCTCCGTAAGCTTGTCGTGGCTCTCGTACCAAGCGTGCTTGGACAGCAGCGCGCTGTATATTATCGCTTCGCAAAGCCCTATGGAATGCGCCAGGCAGCGGTTCATCGAAATCGTGTTATCCGGGTTTATCAGCTGGAATATCTCTTTCATGGGTATTGACCTCCTCCGTTTTTTAATGAGTATAACCCCCGGCGCACTGCAAATCACTGCAGATTTTCCCTGTCTTGACATAAAGGCGGCATTGTGGTAGAATACTATTGTACACTTGAAAGGAGCGATACATTTGCTGGAACTAAAAGAGCTGGTCTGGAAAATTCCGGACGGCGATACTATAATAAACGGAATAAGCTGCAGACTTGACAGCAGGCTGACAGTCATAACAGGACCCAACGGCGGCGGCAAGACTTCCCTCGCGAAGCTGATAGCCGGCGTCGAGAAGCCCGACAGCGGCCGCCTGATACTCGACGGCACCGACATCACGGATATGGACATAACCTCCCGCGCGAAGCTGGGCGTTGCATACGCATTCCAGCAGCCGGTGAGGTTCAAGGGGCTGACCGTACGCGACCTGCTGGAGCTTTCCGCAGGGAAAAAGCTGAGCGTCGGGGAACTCTGCGGGCTGCTTGCAAAGGTGGGTCTGTGCGCCGAGGAATACATCGACCGCGAGATGAGCGCGGCGCTCTCCGGCGGCGAGGCAAAGCGCATCGAGATAGCCACCGTGCTGGCGCGCGGCGCGAAGCTTTCCGTGTTCGACGAGCCTGAAGCCGGCATAGACCTGTGGAGCTTCGCGAAGCTGGTGGAGACCTTCGAGGATATCCGCAGCAGCACCAGCGGCTCCCTGGTGATAATCTCGCACCAGGAACGCATACTTTCCATCGCGGACGAGATAGTGGTAGTCGCAGACGGAAAGATACGCACCAGCGGCAAGCGCGACGATATCCTGCCGCTGCTGCTCAGGGGTGAATTTTCAGGGCGCTGTCCCGCAGCCGCACCGCAGAAGAATGGAGGCGCATGCAGATGAGCGAGATGAACAAGGCTGAATTCAACAGCGTCACCGCAGAAATGCTCAAAGTCATTTCGGACTACGACAGCGCCACCGGCTTCCAGGGGGCGTACAATATCCGTCAGGACAGCCAGTGCGCGGGGCGCAGGTCCTCTGAGAACATCACGATAACCTCCAAGACGGACAAGCCCGGCATCGATATCCGCATAAAGCCAGGCACCAAAGGAGAAACGGTGTACATTCCGGCGTGCGTTACGCATTCCGACGTGGACGACCTGGTTTACAACGACTTCTATGTCGGCGAGGGCGCGGACGTGGTGATAGTGGCAGGCTGCGGAGTACACAGCGACGGCTCGGAGACCGCGCGCCACAACGGCATTCACCGCTTCTTCCTCGAGAAAGGCGCGAGGGTGCTGTACAAGGAAAAGCACATCGGCACCGGCAAGGGCACGGGGCTGCGCAAGATAGACCCGGTTACTGACGCCTACCTGAAAGAGGATTCCTACCTCGAGATGGACACGGTGCAGCTGCGCGGAGTTGACCGCACCACCCGCAGCACCTCCGCAGTGCTGGACAAGGGCGCGAAGATAGTCGTGCGGGAGCGCATAATGACCGACGGCGACGAGGACGCGGTGACAAAGTTCAGGGTCGAGCTAAACGGCGAGGACTGCGGCGCGGACCTGGTTTCCCGCTCGGTGGCGCGGGGGAATTCCCACCAGGCGTTCTATTCCGTCATCGAGGGAAACACCCGGTGCACCGGGCACTCGGCGTGCGACGCGATACTCGCAGAGAACGGCCGCGTTGACGCACAGCCCGCGCTGAATGCCGCAAACGTAGACGCAGCGCTCATTCACGAAGCCGCCATCGGCAAGATAGCAGGCGAGCAGATACTGAAGCTGTGCTCCCTCGGGCTCACCCGCGAGGAAGCCGAGGAAAAGATCATCGAGGGATTTTTGAAGTAAGGCGCGATGCGCAGGGGGCAGGAAACTGCGTTCAATTCGGAATTGTGGTGTCCCGCTTCGCGGGACGTTATCTCAAAATATTTACTATAAAATACACAGGACGAAAAAACCACTTTCGCCCTGTGTTGTATCTATCAAAGTTTTTAAAATTTGTCCGCGAAGCGGACAACCATAATTCCGAATTAAGAATTACGAATTTAGTTTTGCGCAGCCCGTTACTTTATCCATTTGCATTATGCACACAAGTGCGCAAAACTCCGAATTGAACTCCCCCCCTCTTGACTTATCGGGGGATTTGCGCTATACTATAGGAGATACATTTTACTGTCCCTGCAAGCCATGCAGGGCTGAAAGGAAACAGATATGAACAACACAGAAAAGACCCTTGAGAAGATCGTTGCCCTGTGCAAGGGCAGAGGCTTCGTTTACCCCGGCAGCGAGATCTACGGCGGACTTGCCAACACATGGGACTACGGCCCCCTTGGCGTGGAGCTGAAAACCAACATCAAGAACGCATGGCGCAAGAAGTTCATTCAGGAGAACAAGTACAACGTAGGGCTTGACTCCGCTATACTGATGAACCCGCAGACATGGGTGGCTTCCGGCCACGTGGGCGGATTTTCCGACCCGCTGATGGACTGCAAGGACTGCAAGACCCGTCACCGCGCAGATAAGCTCATCGAGGACAACGGCGGCGACGCCAACGGCTGGACCAACGAGCAGATGATGGCTTATATCCGCGAGAACGGCATAAAGTGCCCCAACTGCGGTTCCACCAACTTCACGGATATCCGTCAGTTCAACCTGATGTTCAAGACGTTCCAGGGCGTGACTGAGGACAGCAAGAACGAGATATATCTCCGTCCCGAGACCGCTCAGGGTATTTTCGTCAACTTCGCGAATATCCAGCGCACCAGCCGCAAAAAGGTACCCTTCGGCGTTGCGCAGGTGGGCAAGTCCTTCAGAAACGAGATAACCCCCGGTCAGTTCATCTTCCGCGTGCGCGAGTTCGAGCAGATGGAACTTGAGTTCTTCTGCAAGCCCGGCACCGACCTCGAGTGGTTCCAGTACTGGAGAACATACTGCAAGAACTTCCTGCTCTCCCTCGGTCTTAAGGAGGAGAACATCAGGCTCCGCGACCACAGCCCCGAGGAACTCTGCTTCTACTCCAAGGCTACCACCGACTTCGAGTTCATGTTCCCGTTCGGCTGGGGCGAACTCTGGGGCGTTGCAGACCGCACCGACTACGACCTCACACAGCACATGAAGACTTCCGGCAAGAGCCTCGAGTATTTCGACCCCGAGACCAACGAGAAGTACGTTCCGTACGTTATCGAGCCGTCGCTGGGCGTTGAGCGTCTGTTCCTGGCAGTCGTATGCGACGCTTACGACGAGGAACAGCTTGAGGACGGCACCAGCCGCACCGTTATGCACCTGCACCCGGCTCTGGCTCCCGTCAAGGCTGCGATACTCCCGCTCTCCAAGAAGCTCAGCGAGAAGGCAGGCGAACTCCACGACGAGCTTGCAAAGCACTTCATCGTTGACTTCGACGACGCAGGCGCCATCGGCAAGCGCTACCGCAGACAGGACGAGATAGGCACCCCGTTCTGCATCACCTACGACTTCGACACCGAGAACGACGGCTGCGTAACAGTACGCGAGCGCGACTCCATGCAGCAGGTGCGCATTCCGCTGGCAGAAGTCAGGAGCTACATTGAGGAGAGAATATTCTTCGTGAAATAAGGCGTGATGCACAGAGGGGAAAAACTGCGTTCAATTCGGAATTCGGAATTATTGTGTCCCGCTTTGCGGGACGTTATCTAAAAGAGATTTATAAAATACACAGGGCGAAAGTGAATTGCTTCTTTCGCCCTGTATTGTTTCATATCAAAGTTTTTATAATATTATCGCCGGAGGCGATACCATAATTCCGAATTCCGAATATAGTTTTGCGCAGCCCGTTACATAATCCATCAGCATTATGCACACAAGTGCGCAAAACTCGAATTCCGAATTAAATTAATTGTTCCGTTATCTCTTGATTTTTCTCCCAAAAGCGTATATAATATATAATGGATAACAATATAAACAAAGGGGACAGACAATGAAGGACGGATTTATAAAAGTCGCTGCCGGAACTCCCGACATAAAGGTAGCCGACTGTGAATACAACCGCGCTGAGATAACCGCGCTCATCGACAGGGCACACGCGCAGGGGGTGCGCATTCTGATTCTGCCGGAACTCTGCATTACCGGCTACACCTGCCAGGACCTGTTTTTCCAGCAGGAACTTCTCGACGGCGCGCTCGCGGCTCTCGAAAGAATAACCGCGCACACCGCCGGCATGGATATGCTCGTTGCAGTGGGCTGCCCGCTGCGCTTCCGCGGGGAACTCTACAACTGCGCCGTCGTCATAAAGGACGGTAACGTGCTGGGTGTGGTTCCAAAGAAATTCCTGCCGAACTACAACGAATTCTACGAAAAGCGCCATTTCACCGCTGCGCCCGAGGGGCAGTACGACGTCGCGCTGTTCGGGGAGTGCGTCCCGTTCGGGCTGGGGCTGCTGTTTGAGTGCCGCGAAATTCCGGAACTCGTTTTCGCTGCGGAACTCTGCGAGGACCTCTGGGCTGCGGAACCTCCCAGCATTTCCCTTGCGCTGGGCGGCGCGACGATAATCGCGAACCTCTCCGCGAGCAACGAAACCATCGGCAAGGACGCCTACCGCCGCGACCTCGTGAGCGGGCAGTCCGCAAGGCTGCTGTGCGGCTATATCTACGCCAGCGCAGGCTCCGGGGAAAGCACCCAGGACCTGGTATTCAGCGGCCACGACATCATCGCGGAAAACGGCGCTGTCCTCGCGGAAAGCCGGCTGTATTCCACCGGGCTGACAGTCACCGAGACAGACGTGCAGAAGCTCTCTGCCGAACGCCGCAGGAACACCAGCTTCACCGGTGGGCTCCGCGCGGGAATGCGCCGCGTTCCGTTCAGCATGGGCGTTTCAGAAACAACGCTCACCCGCGCCGTCGTGCGCACGCCGTTCGTGCCGCAGGCTTCCGCGGAAAAGGACAAGCGCTGCGAGGATATCCTCACCATGCAGGCGCACGGGCTTGAAAAGCGCATACGCCACACCAACGCGAAAACCCTGGTGATAGGCATTTCCGGAGGTCTTGACAGCACCCTGGCGCTGCTGGTCTGCGTGGAAGCAATGAAGCTGCTGGGGCGTCCGGCTTCCGACATACTCGCGGTGACTATGCCGTGTTTCGGCACGACAAAGCGCACCCGCAGCAATGCGGAACGCCTGTGCGAACTCCTCGGCACGCAGCTGCGGGTCATCGACATCGCGGCTTCGGTAAGGCAGCATTTCGCGGATATAGGGCACGACGAGAGCGTCCACAACGTTGTATACGAGAACGGTCAGGCACGCGAGCGCACCAAGATACTCATGGACCTCGCGAACGCTGAAAACGGCATGGTGGTGGGCACCGGCGACCTTTCGGAACTCGCGCTGGGCTGGGCTACCTACAACGGCGACCACATCTCGATGTACGGCGTGAACGCTTCCGTGCCCAAGACCCTGGTGCGCCACATCGTGAAATACTACGCGGGCACCGTTGACAACGCGGAACTCCGGGAGGTGCTGATAAGCATTTTCGACACGCCGGTCAGCCCGGAACTCCTGCCCGCGGACGAAAACGGCGACATCGCCCAGATAACCGAGGACCTGGTGGGTCCCTACGAACTGCATGATTTCTTCCTGTACAACGGCATTCGCTGGGGATTTCCGCCGAAAAAGGTGTTCCGGCTGGCGGAGTACGCGTTCATGGGCAGCTACGACCGTGAAACTATCCTTAAATGGCTCAGGACGTTCTACCGCAGGTTCTTCTCGCAGCAGTTCAAGAGAAGCTGCCTGCCAGACGGCGTAAAGGTAGGCTCCGTAACGCTTTCCCCGCGCGGTGACTGGAGAATGCCCAGCGACGCTTCCTCTGCGCTGTGGCTCAAGGAACTGGAGGAACTCTGATAACTTTCCTGTGGTGAGGTCGGTGTGAACATGCTGGAGAAACTCAAAAGGCGCCTGGTGCATTTCAGCACGGACGGCGCGGGCATAGTCACGGATTTTGTGGAAGCGCGGCAGTCCCGGGCGGCTGTGCTGCGCCGGGTGG
>HF989428.1:4407-5263 GCA_000432175.1 Eubacterium sp. CAG:786 | reverse complement strand
TGCGTGTGCGCCAAGAACCAGCTTGCGGCAGACGCGCTTTCCGAGACTGTCAGCAAGGTCTATTTTGCGATAACCGAAAGCGCGCCCCCGGGTGATACTGTCAACGCGCCTGTCGGCAGGGTCGCTGACAGTGTGATAGAACGCTGCGTGACTCCCGACGGAAAGCCTGCGATAACGCATTACGTGCAGGTGAACGAAGGCTCCCCGGCGCTGCTGAAAATCACGCTGGAAACCGGACGCACACACCAGATACGCGTGCATATGGCGCATATGGGGTTCCCGCTGCTGGGCGACGATATGTACGGTGGGGACTGCTCCGCAATAAAGCGGCAGGCGCTGCACTGCGGGGAAGTCAGCTTTATTTCCACGGTCAGCGGGAACAAAGTCACCGTGACTGCGCCGCTTCCGCAGGACATGGCAGCGCTCATTGACAGCACAGAAAGGAAAACGACATGATAAAAGCAGTTATTTTTGATATGGACGGACTGATACTCGACACCGAAAAGTTACTGGTGAAATACTGGTGCCAGGCAGCGAATGAAGCGGGCTTTCCCATGCAGCGTGAGCATGCGCTGAATATTCGCAGCCTTGCGCGGAAATTCGCGATACCCTATTTACAGGGACTTTTCGGTGAGAATTTCGATTATGTGAAGATACGCTCCCGCAGAATGGAGCTAATGAAAGAGCATCTCGACAAACACGGGCTGGAAACCAAACCCGGCATAACCACCCTGCTGGATTACCTCGACAAAAAGGGAATTCCCGCAGCGATAGCCACTGCGACTGATATCCAGCGTACAGAGGATTATCTCGGAAAAGTCGGGCTGCTCGGCAGGGTCAGCAGGATAGTCTGCGC
>HF989428.1:0-4360 GCA_000432175.1 Eubacterium sp. CAG:786 | reverse complement strand
CAACCCGAAGCCGGATATCTACCTTTACGCGGCACAGCAGCTGGGGCTCCCCGCGAATGAATGCATGGCGCTGGAGGACTCCCCGAACGGCGTAAGGAGCGCTTCTTCTGCCGGGTGCGTGACAGTTATGGTGCCCGACCTCACCCAGCCAGACGAGGAGCTTGAAAAGCTGATTTTCGCGAAAGCGGATTCCCTTGCGGACGTGCCGGAGATCATCGAAAGAACATAAGGTCACCATTAAAAACCTCATTTACTGCAGATTTATCTGACTTACCCCCAAACGTCGCTTTAAGTAAACGCATTATCGCATCGCGAAAACGCTATCGTACCTTTCTAAGGGCTCGCCCACAATAATTTTACACGGACATACCCCTGTCCTGCCGGTTTGCTATAATCAGAGTATCAAACCCAGACAGGAGGTAATTATCATGGGATTTTTTGATCAGTTGAAGGACAAGGCTTCGCAGGCAGGCGAAAAGGCGGGCGCGGCGCTCAAGGACGCAAAGTCCAGGATGAGCGAAGGCATGGCGGACGCAAAGGCAAAGATGGACGAGCACAAGGCGCTTGCAGCAGAAGCGAAAGCGCCCATCGAGGGAAGTATCGCGCGGTATCAGGTGGTGTATCTCGGGGGATTCCCGAAGAAGCCGAACGGCAAAATGGATCCTACCGCGTTCGGATTCAATATCATGCCGGACAGCTTCATTTTCAAGCCGGAGCTGGAAACCAAAAATTCATGGTTCGGTGACGAGCTGTTCACCATTCCGTATGACAGAGTAGTCAAGTTCGAGATAGTGAAGCGGCAGGTCAGCAACACGGAGTTCCTGCTTTCCAGCAGCAGCGACACCAAGAGTCTGGAGCAGGAAAACAACATTCAGATAACCCACCTAGATGACGAGGGCAACGAGCTTATGACCCGCGTGGAAATGCTCACCGGAGTTTCAATATACGGTCAGGCGCAGAAGTGCCGCGAGCTGCTCGACCTCCTCCGGGAAAACAAGATACTCGGCAGGCTGAATAAGGACACTTCCAAACTCGCCGCTCCCGCAGACGACCCGCTGGAGCAGCTCAAAAAGCTGAACGCATTAAAGGAAGCCGGAATACTCTCAGACGAGGAATTCAACGCAAAGAAAGCGGAGCTTCTTTCAAAGGTATAACGAAATTTCCCCCGATTATTTCTCGGGGGAATTTCTGTTTTCGTCAACCAGCGAAAGATATTCTTTCACTAACTGAATTATCCGCCGGATATCGTCGGCGCTCCGGTCTGAAAGCAGCCCGGCAAGCTCTGAGATCAGACGTTCCTTTTCCGTCAACCGTATCACCTCATGATAATGATACAGAATCACCCGGACAGCCGACCGTCCGGGTAAAGGTCATTTTGCTTCGTCAACGCTCTCGAAAAATGAGCGCACCAGCTTCAGTGCACTTGTAATTTCCCGGTCGCTTCGCCCGGAAACCAGTTTCCGCCATTCCCTGACGTGCAGTATATCGTCATCGGAGGATTCCCCGGTCAGCAGATAATCTGTTGAAACGCCGAAGTGATCGCACAGCTTCCCGAGTATCTCGGTGCTGGGATTCCGCTTGTTCAGCTCGATAAGCGCAATGTAGCTTTCGCTCACGAAAATTTTTTCCGCAAGCTCCGCCTGTGTTATTCCGTTTTTGCTGCGAAGATCGCGTAGTCTTTCGCCAAGAGTTCCCATTCTGACCGCCCCCTTAATAAAAGTATAACATACCGTCCGGCTTTGCTGAACTTACTCAAAGTAAAGAACATATTGACAAACAGCTATTGTTGTGATATACTAAGTATGCAGAAACTTTACATTTAGTAATGTTGGCATATCATAAAGATTTTATACGGACAAAGGCGTGTCCCAGTGGAATGGTACAATGTTATCAGAAAGTGAGATGATACGCATGAAGCTGCTGCCGATGATACCGATCTGCTCCAGCTGCGGTGTAAAGCTGAAAAGCAAATCCGTGAAGATTTGCCCGAAATGCGGTCGTATAATTATTTACCCAGTTTCGCGAAATGTGTTGAATTGGTTCGGAAAATGGAGTAAAATGCAAACATGAGCTGAATGTGGAGGGTATATGAGCACAGAAAAGAACGAACGCTGCCTAGCGATATTCCTGCGGGGAATGCGCGGCGAGAAGATAACGGTCACGGAGCTTGCAAACGAATACGGAGTTTCCGCCAAGAGCATTGCCCGGGATATCAGCGAGATACGCTGTTTCCTGGCGGAAAACCGGGATCTGGCAGGTCACGCGGAGCTTGTCTACGACAGAAGCGCAAAGTGCTATACGCTGCGGATAGACGATTTCCTGCGGGACAGCGAAACTCTCGCGGTGATAAAGGTGCTGATAGGGAGCCGCGCATTCAGCAAGCCGGAGTTACTGGAGATAATCGGGAAGCTCCGCAGATTTACTTCCACCAGGGATAAGGCGCTGCTTGACAGCCTTATTTCAAAGGAAAAGTACCACTACTGCGAGGTACGGCACGACTGCTCCGAGGGCGTTGTGGATATGCTGTGGAAGCTCGCCGGGGATATCCGCTCCCGCACGGAAATAACGATAACCTACTACAAGATGAACCGCGACCGGGTAACGCACACGATACGTCCCGCGTCGATAATGTTCAGCGAGTATTACTTCTACCTCATCGCGTACAAGGCGGAGGACGAGAGCTGTTCGCCGGTGTATTTCCGGGTGGACAGGATAACATCGGTCATCGAGCACCGCACGAAATTCGAGCTTCCGCACGGCGTGGATTTCGATGAGGGAGCGCTCCGGAAGAAGATACAGTTCATGTTTCCCGGCGTGTGCAGAACTATCCGGTTTGAGTTCAGCGGACCGTCTTTGCAGGCGATACTGGACAGGCTTCCGACCGCAGTGGTGCTGGATATCAGCGGCGGTAATGCGCTTGTCGAAGCGGAGGTCTACGGCACCGGGATAATGATGTATCTGCTCTCGCAGGGGAGCTGGGTAAAGGTTTTAGCGCCTGATGATTTTGTTGAGGAATACAAGGCGGAGCTTAATAAGATGATCGGGCAGTATAAATAACAGAAAGGAATTTTTATTATTGTAAAGCCTACACTGGAATTATTCGAAAAACTTTCAACGGAGATTAGTAAGTCGACTGACACGACACGCACAATCAACAGCATTTCAGATCCTGAACTGAAAGAGTATATCAAAACCTGCAACACTGTTGTAGTAAACAACATGAATGTTGGTGCAATAGCGGCGGCTAGTGGCGCGGGTATAGCAGCTGTATCAGCAACTATCGGATCGGCTGTTGCTGCCGGTTCTGCTGTTCCGATAATCGGTACAATAATTGGCGGTATAGTGGGACTTGGCGTCGGCGCAATAATTGGTGCTTCTGTAAAAGCAGATCAGGAAAACAAGAAGAAAGCCGCATACAATGAAATAGTCAGAAAGCTGAATTCGGTGAATGAAGTATTATCAAAAGAACTGAAAGAAAAAACAAGACAGCTTGAAATACTGAAACAGCAGAACAGAACGCTTGAAGAAAAATATCGCCGCCTTCAGGAACGAATAGACTACATAGTTGGAACTATTGCCGGCGGAGAAGCCGCAAAGAAATCGCTGGCATAACGGCTAAAGGAGCATAATATGTGGTATTCAAAGGAAGACGAGGATCTTTTAAAGGTATCTAAGATGATACTTGACCGCAGTAATGATGCACTTGAATATGCCAATGCAAATAAAGCTGATGACGACGCCTATATCGAGTATGTGAAAAAGACATACAACATATCCGAACCTGAAATAACCGATGTCAGTCAGTGTATTTCCGAACATAACAGGATCAAGGACAAATCATGGGAAGAAATAGTTGCAGAGGCTGACCAGAGGTATCCGGACAGAATCACATTCGAGGACGTTCTCACTCAGGAGGAGATACAGAGATCATATTCACGGGTCGATGAACTCAACAGGGAATTCGCACAGAAAACAAGGCTCACCAAGGTTGATATCGCGTTTCTGACTGTTGCGACAGCATTGCAGTGCCTGCGACAGTATGTGCTTGACCCTTTCCTGAAGAACGTGAGAAAAAGTGCAGGAACCCATGACGAGACCGCGTCTATGAAAGCAGGCGCAGAACCCGGGTGGTATCATGCGGATACTGATAAGATACTTGTCAGCCGGGTTCCCTTTGATGTGCAGAGATACGGCGAAAACAGTACAATTCAGGGTTTCCTGTCAGGTGGTAATCATCGATTCACTACATTGGGACATGATCCAATGCTGGGGTGGGTATTCGGTACAGCGAATATTCTTACCAACACTGTAACTAGGTCTGATTTCAGGTCTGCTCATGTAAAATATGTTCCTCAGGTCG
>HF989427.1 GCA_000432175.1 Eubacterium sp. CAG:786 | reverse complement strand
TACGCTAATAAAGGATTACTTGCAGCATATAAATCAATATTCTACTCTTGAACCTCGCAAAAAAGAAGTTGCTAAGCGGATGCGCAAATATAAAAACACAAAAATTTATGGCAATCTCGAAACTGAGGTAATATATGCTCAAGCAATACTTGATTATATTTCAGGTATGACTGACAGATATGCAATAACAGTATTCAACGAACTCTTGCGTTACTGATTTTTTGACATTGGCGGTACTTTCTTCTCTTCGGTGTTATTTGGAGTGGCTACAAAATGGCTACAAAAATTTCACGAACGAAACAGCAATTCGCAAAATATAAATAATATATGGATATAATGCGTATTTTAAGTGCATATTATCACGAGATTTCACTCTAGGGCAGTTGAGTGGGAGTAAGCCCAAAGCCTCAATAAACCGCACAGCAGAGCCGTTTTCAAGGTTTTGGTTTAGCTTTTGACCGCACTTTGACCGCAAATATTCTATATTGCCCCGATACAAGACAATTTAATACTATTATGATTAAGAGCCGTTGCGATTGCAGCGGCTCTTTGTGTTATGCAATTTTACTTGTCGTTCAGATGTTGCTTGACCCATTCGATGTGCTTTGCCTGTCGTTCTTCGCGGGACAGTTCCGGGAAGACTTTCTTGGAAACCGGAGCACTGTAATATTCCCTCATTCTTTCCTTTTCGGCTTGGTATGTTTCCGTGGATATTGAGTAAGACTCTAAATCGCTGATGTTGTCGGAAATCTGCCTTACCACGTTGCAGAAATCGGCATTATGCGGGTTTGCACTGTCGTTGCCGTAAACCGACAGCTGCACAGACCACTTCTCCGTATCGGTTTCTTTATCATTAGGTAAATGGTCATTTATGGTGAAGTCTATCTTCAGTCCATCTATCTCCGCTAAATCATACACCGCCGTCAGAGCCTCCCCTATCGTTCCAAAACCGGGAGCGCTCTTTTCTATACCGCAGAGCCAGTCCATAGATACATTATACTTTGTAGCTATATTTATAAGATTAGCAACGGTAGGCTGCATTCTGTCCGTTTCGTATGCCGACAGCGTGGACTGCGGTATGTCCAGAACCGAACAGAACTCTTTCTGACTGCAACCTGCGTTCTTGCGAATTGTACGAATACGCTCACCAAATTTTACTTCTGACATTGTATTATACCTCTGAATATTTGAATTTATATATATGATAACACATATCTATAAAAAATTCAAGTATTATTTGAAAATTATAGATAAATCTATTGACAATGATATAATATTGTGATAATATATATTTACAACGATATATATTAAATATCCTGCTATAAAGAAAAGGAGGTTTCCAATGAGTAATCAGAGTATCTACATCACAGCACCGGAACTGGCACAGGTAATGGGCGTATCGAACGGTCACGCCTACAAGCTCATTCGAGCGATGAACACAGAGCTGAAAAAGCAGGGTTACCTGACGATAGCCGGCAAGCTGCCCAGAGCATACCTTGAGAAGTGCCTTTACGGTTTCTCGCTCAAGGCAGAGGGAGGTGCCGAATAATGAGAGCGAAAAAAGACCCGAAAACAGGAAAATGGTACATACGCTTTCGCTATACCGACTGGCAGGGCAAGCGCAGGGAAACAATGAAACGTGGCTTTGAAACAAAGCGTGAAGCGGAAGAATGGCTGAGGACGTTCCTTGCCGAGCAGAAAGCCGACCTGAACATCACCTTTGCGGATTTCACGGATATGTATTTCAAGAGCATTGCCCCTCGTCTGCGTGAAAACACGCTGCGGACAAAGCACTACATAATCGACCTGAAGATAATGCCGTATTTTGGCTTGAAGAAAATCACCGAAATAACCCCTGCAAATATCATAGCTTGGGAAAATGAGCTGCTGTCGAACGGGTATTCGCAGACCTATATGAAAACCGTTTATAATCAGCTCAATGCTATCTTCAACTATGCCGTGAAATATTACGATTTGAGGTCAAACCCCTGCTCCAAAGCAGGCGCAATCGGCAAGAACAAGGCTGACGAGATGAGCTTCTGGACAAAGGACGAGTTTACAAGGTTCGTTGAGTGTATAGCCGATAAGCCTATGTCCTATGTGGCATACAATACCCTGTTCTGGACGGGGTTAAGAATTGGCGAGCTTATGGCGCTTACTACCGCCGACCTTGATTTCACGGCGAAAACCTTGACTGTAAACAAGTCCTATCAACGTCTTGGCGACAGAGATGTTATTACACCGCCCAAAACGCCCAAAAGCAACCGTACCATTTCTATTCCCGATTTCCTGTGCGACTTGTTAAAGGAGTATTGCGATAGCCTTTACGACATTACGGATAAGGACAGGATATTCCCTTTCACAAAGCACTATCTGCACCACGAAATGAAGCGTGGCTGCGAGAAAAGCGGCGTTAAGAGGATACGATTGCACGATATTCGGCACAGCCACTGTGCGCTGCTGTATGAGCTGGGAATACCGCCGCTTGAAATAGCCGAGCGTTTAGGTCACGAGCGGGTTGAAACCACAATGCAGGTCTATGCGCACCTTTACCCGAACAAGCAGGAAAAGCTCTCGGCAAAGCTGGACGAGCTTATGAAAAACGGCGGTGATGACAATGGCTGAAAATGAAAAGACTGCCCCAACTGTACCTACGGCAATAGGTACGGAGCAGCCTTCGCAAATGGATTGCACTAATAGTATAACAGAAAACAACGAGGATTGCAATACCGAAAATTACAGTTATCGTGATTTTCTTCGAAAAATGACCGACCCGTATTATATTCACATTATGACTTTAAGCGAGCTGTACGACACCGTGTATGAGAGCAAGCCTCCGATTATCGACGGTCTGCTCTACCCCGGCGTTTACCTGTTCGTAGGCGCTCCAAAAGTCGGAAAGAGCTTTCTTATGGCACAACTCGCCTATCACGTCAGCACAGGAACAGAGCTTTGGGGCTATCCTGTTAATAAAGGAGAGGTGCTCTATCTTGCCCTTGAAGATGATTATGCAAGGCTGCAAAGGCGACTTTACCGTATGTTCGGCAGCGACAAGAACGATAATCTTATGTTTGCAACAAAGGTTGACAGCATAAACGGACTGCTTGAACAACAGCTCAACGCATTTCATCAGGAACACCCGAATTTGCGGCTAATTATAATTGACACCCTGCAAAAAGTCCGTGAAGCAACTCCCGATTACAGCTACGGAAACGACTATCAGGTTATGTCAAAGCTGAAAGAATTTGCAGACTGCCACGGTATATGTCTGCTGCTCGTTCATCATACACGGAAGCAGAAATCGGACGATAATTTTGAGTCGATTTCGGGAACAAACGGTCTATTCGGCGGAGCGGACGGTGCGTTTATTCTCTACAAGGACAAGCGCACCTCAAACACCGCCACACTTGAAATATCGGGGCGTGACCAGCAGGAGCAGAAGCTGATACTTGCCAAAAATCCCGACACGCTCTATTGGGAGCTTCAGAGCAAGGAAACAGAGCTATGGAAAGAACCGCCCGACCCGTTTCTTGAAGCTATCTCAAAATTCGTTACAGCGGATAATCCCGATTGGACGGGAACGGCTACCGAACTGCTTGAGAAAACAGGCGCGGACATTCCCGTAAACTCAATTACAAAGCGGTTGAATATCAATGCGAGCCGACTTTATAACGAGCACAGCATTGTTTACAGAAGCAGCCGAACCCACGACAGGCGCAGAATTGAGCTGCATTATGTTCCCCGTGACAGTTCGTGACGGCGGTGACGGCTTTTGTGACAGCGGTGCAGGTATCTGAAAAACTGTCACAACCGTCACCAACCGACACGCTAATATATTCGGAAAGGAAAAATCATTATGAACGAAGAACTTATGAACACTCCCGTTGACCGCTGGGGCGTAGCTTGGCAGAGGTTTATGGAAACGAACTACCCCGAAGAAATCCCACTGCTGAAAGAAAGCGGCAGATGGGAGGTTATCCCTCGTCTGATTGACCGTGAGGCTTGGCAGATGTGGGAGCTGCTCCGCAAGCAGTACGCCGAGAAAAATCCTCGTCCGAGAACTTTCGTTGAAATCGCCGCTTGGGAGAAAACACGCTCGCTGGTGGTTGAGCACGAGGTTATGGAGCAGATTGTTTTGCAGTGCCGTGGATAAGGGGAAAGCCGCACTCAGTGTCGGGTGCGGCTTGATATGAATATTAAACTGCTCGATATTGTATAGGCAGTTATGCTTATACCCTCTATTCCCCGAGAAGAATAATTCTTACATTTCTGTCAATCTCACTGTCATCAAGTCCCTGCGAAATCATCGGCTGAATTACCTCTCGGCTTTCTCTTGTGTGGGGCAGTTCAGCAGCAAGTGCTTCCGCCTTATCTTTTCTGCCGCATTTCAGATACAGAAAACACAATGTCGCACGGGTTGTTGCCTTTTGCTTCTCATTTATGGATATGGGAAGCCCCCTTTCCATAAGTTCAATCGCTTCCTCAGATTTGCCTTGCAAAGCAAGTACACCTGCAAGCCCTAAAATCATTCCCGGCTTATTGGGGTAGATGAGCAGTGCGTCACGGTACACCTTTTCTGCTGAAGCATAGTCGCCGCACCTCTGAAATTCAAAGGCGGTCTTGTGTATGTTGTAACGTGTTTGTTCGGCGCGGATTGTATCCATACCTATCAGTAAATCAACGCTGGTTTCAAAAATATTAGCCAATGCAGGTAAAAAAGTAATATCCGGGTAGCATTCACCACGCTCCCATTTTGAAACGCTTTGTGGAGTAATGCCGAGGTATTCCGCAACATCCTCTTGGGTAAGATTTTTAAGTATGCGGTATTTTTTCAGATTTTCGGGTAGATATAACATAGTGTTTCTCCTTTTCAGCATTTGGTTTAATTTAATTATACCGCAAGAAAAAGGAATTTTCAATAACGCATTAGTTTATGTATACTCAACCAAATGAAAGGTCATACCACATTTCCCCCATACTATCATTACTTTTCAGCCCTGTCCGATTTCCGGGCGATTGCGACTTTATTGCAAAGCTGAAAAAAGCACCAATGTCAGTGTGTGGAAGCAGGACGAGCAGAGAGCGTGAAAGGGGGGTGCACGCATTATGCGCTGTCGCGCAAAACGCTGGCGCTCCCTTTGCCCCTCGGAGAGCGCCTTACCCTTGATGTTGATGAAGCCTGCGAAATCAATGTCAAGGGTATTATGGCGTTACTGTTGGCACAACAGTAACGCCACCGCAACGAAAGGAGATTATACATATGAGCGAAAAACGCATTTCCCACTGTCAAGGCAAGGGAAGCCTTACCCATAACAACCGTAAATTCAGCGCCAAGAACGTTGACAATACCCGAACGAAGGATAATATTGTTTTCGTTCAACAGCCTATCGAAGAAGCCTATGAACACCTGTTCGGCGCTGCCGTTGAGCGATACAATGCAAAGCAGAAGCGACCCGACAGGAAGATTACCACAACCTACTACGAGCATACTTTCAAGCGAAAGATTTCGCAAACCGTTGTTACCGCCGCCGACAAGCGCAAGAGCTTTTACGAAGATGTGGTGCAGATTGGTGATATGAAGAACACAGGCGTCGGCACTCCCGACGCTGAAATTGCCACTGCTTGCCTTACCGAGTATATGGAGGGCTTTCAAGAACGCAACCCGAATTTCTATGTATTCAATGTTGTCTTGCATTTGGACGAAGCCACCCCGCACCTACATATCGACTACATACCTGTCGGGCATTATAAAATGGGCGTTGACACCCAAAACGGCATAGCACAGGCGCTCAAAGAGATGGGCTATGGTAGTGGCAAGGACACTATCAGTCGTTGGCGTGAAGCAGAGTGCAAGATGCTGACCGAGATATGCAATCGCCACGGAATACAAATCGCCACTCCCGAAAAGTCCCGTGGTAGTCTGACGGTGGAGCAGTACAAGGAGTATGCTAAGATAACGGAGCAGGTTGAGGAGAAGAAAGAGGAGGTTGCTCGGCTCGATGAACAAGCCGAGAGTGCAGACAGGCTTCGCAAACATCGTGAGGAACTGCGGACGCAGATTGACGAGGCTATTGATAAGCTGGACGAGCAGTTTCAAGAGAAGAACGCTGCCGTTGCTCATTTGGACGAGGAGATAGCAGAGAAATCCTCGGCTCTCTCGCAGACCTCCGCCGAGCTTGCCGATAAACAGACCTTGCTTGAAACGAGCGCCCGAAAGGTCACGAAGCTCAAATTCATAGACGAGATTGAAACCGGCAAGACAATGTTCGGCGGTAAGGTTACGCTCTCCAAAGAGGATTACGGAATGCTGACCGACCTCTCCAAGAAGCAGATTGCTGCGGAGAGCAAAGAGAGCGCCCTGACCGCCGAGATTGAAAGGCTGAAAAAGGGGAACGAGGACGCCGCCAAGAAGAACAACGCTTTGGAGCAGAAGGTGCAGGAGGTTTACCCGCTCCGAGAGGAACTCCGTAAAACCAAAAACGAGCTTGGAAGCCTGAAGGCAAAGTTTCAAAAGGTGCTGGACTTTATTGAGAGCCTGAATCTCACGCAGAAGCTGGAGGAGTTTTTGAAGCAGAGGGTTAGAGGGGTGAAGCGGTGAAAAATTTTTAATATGGCAGTAAAAAATATTGAACAATTCACAATAATATGGTATAATACCGTATAAGAAGGAGCGAATGATATGAACTCATTGATTAAGTGGCCCGGTGGCAAATCCGGCGAAATTGACAAGATTATCCCTCATGTACCAAAATATAAAAGATATGTAGAGCCGTTTTTTGGGGGTGGTGCATTGTTCTTTCACCTTAATCCACATAATGCGGTAATCAACGATATTTCAAGTTCTTTAATGGAGTATTATAGACTTATTAAGGCACAGGACAAGCAGCTTCAAGAACTTCTTTTGTGTTATAACAACAGCTTCTCCAACTTATATTCAGTTTGCTCCGCAAGCTACTCTGATTTAATAAAAATGTACACAGACCTGAAAAGTGGTGAAGCAAGTTCTGCCGATATTGAAACACAGCTTCGTTTATTCACTGATAGCATTTCCGACAGAATTAATTCCGGCTTTTCTGAAAAGCTTCTACTTGACGAGAAAGCCTTTACCGACCAACTCGTTAAAATGACTGTTGACAAAATGCGAAGAACGGTAAAGAACGAGCAAAAAGCCCCTTTCACTGCTGAAGACTTAAAAAGCAATCTTTTAACAGGATTTACAAGCGGATACTATATGTATTTTAGAGATGTGTTTAATGGCCTTCAGTTGAAACGCATTGAAATTCCCTCTAAACAGTACCGAGCAGCAAACTTCTGCTTTATTAGAGAGTATTGCTATGGTTCAATGTTTAGGTACAATTCAAAGGGCGAGTTTAACATTCCATATGGTGGTATGTCGTACAATTCCAAAAACTTCCGAGCCAAAATCGACAGTATGTTCTCAAAAGACATAAAGGAAGTTTTCAGTCGAACAGATATTCATTGTTCTGACTTTGAAGACTTTTTTAGTGACGCTTCACTGACAGGAGATGACTTTATGTTTCTTGACCCACCTTATGATACCGATTTCTCGGATTATGAGGGTAAGGATTTCACACAAGCCGACCAAGAGCGACTGGCGCACGCCTTAAAAAAGACTCCTGCACAATTTGTTCTGGTTATTAAGAACACTGATTTTATACATTCGCTTTATAACAACGACTTTACTATACTATCGTTTGATAATCAGTATACATACAATGTAAGAAGCCGTAATGAACGGAAGGTTGAACACTTAATAATTACAAATTCCCCTGTCATATCCTGACAGGGGAATTTGATTTACTTAAGATACCATCTACGATTTCTTTCTCCTTCAGTTCGAACAAGAGATTCTATTGTATCATGGCTCTTGATATTACGAACTTTTTGTGAAAACTTGTCATCGTTCCTATTGTCGAGTATTTCTAAGTCTTCTCCAGAGGGCTTCATAATCCTTCTCGCTTCATCAATTAGTTCAGAAGTCCTAATACCCGGCTGATCCTTTATTATTTCTAATACAACAAGAACAATCTGGTCTTCGCTGTAACAACTCATTTCAATCACCTCCCTTCAATTCTTCCCCTTGCAGCATCAAAAAACGCCTTGTCAATCTCACACCCTGCAAATCGTCTGCCAAGCTCCCTTGCCGCAACGCCCGTTGAACCTACTCCCATAAAAGGGTCGAATACAATATCGTCGGGTTTGCTTGCAATGCTAATAATATGCTTCAGCAATTTCACGGGCTTCTGTGCGGGATGTTTTGGCTCTTTGAGGCGTTCCGGATACATACAAATAGGGCTTTCAAAGAAATTGTGCATTTCATTCTGCGTCGTAAAATTCCACTTATGCCCTTTATTCCACATACAGATAATCATTTCGCAGCTATTTAAAAAGCCGTTCTTGTAGATTTTAGGAGCAGGATTTGTCTTATGCCAAATAAAGAACTGAAACGTATCAAATTCAGGGTCGAATGCTTCGTGCCACTTACCGATAAGGTTATAGCTTGTAAAGACAAATA
Organism: Eubacterium sp. CAG:786; assembly: GCA_000432175.1. GTDB lineage: Bacteria > Bacillota > Clostridia > Oscillospirales > Ruminococcaceae > CAG-115. The sequence goes on along the minus strand of HF989427.1, from coordinate 1,351 downwards.
TATTTCCATCTGGCTTTATTATTCTCTTAAAGTCGGGAAGAAGCTCTCTTGGCTCGATTGGAACAGTATCCCATTCTGCAATGTCATTGTTTAACGCTTCTCGCCCCGGAAGCGCAATATTACCTGTTGAATACTGTGCTATGTTGTACGGCGGATCAGTTAATATCAAGTCAACACAGCTATCAGGCATAGACTTCATAAACTCAAAGCAATCACCGTTTATCAATCTTGACATTTTATTTTCCTATGCATTTGCTTATCATATCGTTTATACGCTTGTTAAGGTCAATTTCCTCTAAAGCCAAGCGGTATATTTCCGAGAAATCATCAAATGTTATACCATCGGGAAGTATCTTATTCCAAAATGCAGCTCCTATCAAAAACATTGAAGGATAGTGCAAATGTTTCTTTACAGCACCCGTCCATGTATTACCTTCACCATCTTTGTTGTACAGTGTAGCAAAGTATGTATTGCAATCCTCAATACCCATATCAACATAAATTGTGAGCAGCTTTTCGACATTTGACGGAGCATTAGAGCTGTCCAAATCACCGCCAGCCTTAAGCTCCATAATGTTCCAATGTTCTCCGTCAAAGAAAGCCAAATCAACCGGTTTTGTAAAGATAGAAGGAGTTTTATACTTGTCTGCCAACGGAAACAATTTTTCTCTGATTGATGACTGCGTAACACCACTATCAACCCTATCTTTTCCTTTTCCGTGAGCCTCGTTATTTGCACGAAATGCCGCAATCTCTCCTCGTAAATCGCCATTATGAGTATCAACATCTGTTACAACAATCTGACCCGCAGCAGGTTCAGGTATGTTATGCTCTAATCCTCTTGGGTTGACAATTGCAGGTACATTCTCTTCACCAAATTTAAGCCGAGCAATACGTTTAGCACAATTCTCTATTGCAAAGCCGCTTTTAGACTCAAAGCTGCTCACAAAAACCATACTAGCGGTTATCTGCTCATCCATCTGACTCAAAAGAAAATTGTTAACCTTCCTCTTGTAATTTAATACAAAGTCTTTCTCAATCAGTGATGTGAGGTTTGAAAATTCCTCAACGATAATCTTCTTTATGATATCTCTCATAATCATATCCCTCATAATCATATCCCCCTAAACAACTCAGATAGTGATACACCAAGGCCATTTGCGATTTTTTCAAGGTTTACTATTGAAATGTTACGCTTGCCGTTCTCAACAGAAGCATAGTATGTTCTATCCATAGCGATTTTAAGAGCGAACTTCTCTTGGCTTAATCCTGTCTGTTGTCGAAGTTCTTTTATTCTTACTCCTATTCGTTCTTTTATCACAAACATCACCTCATTATTATTTTATCATCA
>HF989426.1:5018-5854 GCA_000432175.1 Eubacterium sp. CAG:786 | reverse complement strand
GAAGATGGTGCGCACTGCACATTTTCGCTCACATGAGGTTTTTAGAGGTGACCTTATATAAGAGCTTTCCATCAAAGACGGACGAAGAAAGTCGTCTGTTGCCTTTCAATTTTTTCTCTGCCAGGCGAAACATTTCTCTCTTTCGTTTGTTTAATTAAGTGAAAGGGTAATTATACGAAAGGAGGCGGCAGAATGGATAATGGCGCAGAGGCGTACAGGCGGTTTCTTGCAGGGGACGATTACGGGCTGGAACAGGTGATCGGACTGTATAAGGACAGTCTGATATTCTTTCTTATGCAGTACGTCAGGAGTGCTGATATCGCGGAGGAACTCGCGGAGGACACGTTTGTGGCGCTTGCAGTGAAACGCCCGTCATTCAGCGAGAATGCAAAATTCCGGACGTGGCTGTTCACTATAGCCCGGAACAAGGCGCTGAATTATCTGCGCAGCGCGGCTGTCCGTAAGAGTGTGCCGATAGATGAAGCGGGTGAGATATTCCTGCCGGGAAGCCCGGAGCAGCGTCTGCTGGATCAGGAACGTTACCGTTCGCTGTACGGCGCAATGGGCAGACTTACCGCAAATCAGCGGGAGATGATATGGCTTGTTTATTTTGAAGAAATGAGCGTCACACAGGCAGCAGGTATCATTCACAAGACGCAGCGGCAGGGAATCAGCATTCTGTTCCGGGCAAGGCAGAACCTGAAAGCGATTCTGGAAAAGGAGGGCTTTGAGTATGAAAACAAGTCATGAGATGGCGCAGAGTGTGCTACAAAAGCGCGACAGGATACTCCGTAGGCGGCGAATTCTAAGGACCTCCGTTTGCTCGGCTGCAGGGG
>HF989426.1:0-5002 GCA_000432175.1 Eubacterium sp. CAG:786 | reverse complement strand
GGCTGCAGGGGCTGCCACTGTCGCAGCAGCGCTGCTGATCACGCTTGACCAAACCAGCCCGCGCGGGGTGGATCTTATCGACAGCAATATGTCCTCTGATAACGGGGCATCGCAGTATCGCGGCTTTGATTCAGCGGAAAAGCTTAAAAAGGCTGTTCGGCTGAAATGCCCTGACGCGGTAATGTTTGAACCGGTGACCTCCGACCTTCTCACGCCGCTTACTATGGGCATTGCAGGAAACAATGTGCGCTACACATTTGGCCTTTCCGACGGCGGCACGTTGACGGTCGGGTGGGACTACACCGGTAACGGAGATGAGAAACTCAGTGAGGTACTCGCTTCAACTCCTGACGCCACGACCTATGATCATGGCACCTCTGGATTTTACTATTTCCTGACAGAGGGCAAAGTTATATTCTACTGGGTGCAGAGCGGCTGCCTTTTTTATGCAGAGATACCCGAAAGCGCAGGCAGCGAGGTAGTTTCCCTGCTGACGCAGGAGCCGTATCTGTTCCGGGAAACCAGCCCGCTGTCGCTTATCGGCGCGTTTTACGATGATTCGCACGGGTATCGCGTCAGCACAGAAAATTGGGAAGTCCTGACTGACTACGATATTTTCCGCGAATACTTCTTCGCAACATGGGATATAGAACACAGTAACCTGAAATATTCGGAAATCACTATTGACGACTCAGAAAGCAGCACCCTGTTTGCGAATTCAGCCATTCCGTGGTTTGAGGATTTTTACCGTGTGAACGACAATGTATATGCTTTCACCGCCAACGCGGGTGATAACCTCTGGTTGTTCTGGCTGGACAGCACAGACCCTGATACGATGTACTTTGAGGAGATGAACGGCGGAGTCCTGTTTTCCCATTCTGTTGGCGGAACGGCAGTGTTTACTAAAACGGATAGTCAGGTGAAACAGCCGCAAGCAGGCTTCCTGAGTGTGTTCAGGCTCCGCGAAATGGCGCAGGAATACGGCATTGACCTGGAAACTCTGCTTCATGTTGAGTATGATAACGGAGAACAGTATATTCTGTACCATGACGGCGCGTTCGAGTTTTACCCCGTATATATCGTTTCGAAATCTGCGGACAAAATAGTACTCCGTACCATGGTCGGCAACATGGTTACAGGAAAGGAAATGATTGCGGTTTACACGTTGACCAGAAGCAACGGAGAGTGGAAACAGACTGACATCAAAGTCGGAGATATTGCGGGATACATGGATTACAGCAGTGCGGATATTCCGGAGATGACGCCGGAGGAACAGGGGATTGCGGCTGACGGTGCAAGAAACGTCCTGCTTGACACGAAATTTGCCGGTAATTGTACTGCAATGCTTGTAGGCGATTACGTGAACGCCGACCCTGAGGGGCACCCGGGCATGATAAACTGCTCCAAGTTCGGTGTGGCGCTTTATGACGGAACCACTGTCAGCGGGATTTATGGCATTCCGTTGGATATAAATCAGGGTGGTTACTGGATATATACCGACAGATTGTCAGATTATATGAGCGCATTCAGGTTCGGTGAGAATTATATCATAGTTCTTCGTTATTACGACAGTGACGGCACTTGCCGCGCGGTATTCCATGCGATAAAGGACGGGACGATGTATCCGCAGCTGATGGGGGATTATTCTGCGGTGAACGGCGTCCAGACCGGGGTAACAGCCATGCTTTCAGAGAACCTTTCAGTTGACGGGACGGCCTGCACAATTACCGATAATGACAGCGGTATATCCTATATTTTCGATTTCGACGCAATAAGCGATACCTACACCCGTCCGCATTATATCGCTGTGAAAGCTGACAGCGCGGCAGGATAGCCTGTTGAACCGTTAAAAATACGGCGGCGTGGACTGCAGCCACGTTGGACGGCAGGGGACAAAAACAAAAGAACCGCACAGCAATGCGGTTCTTTTGTTTTATGGCGGAGACGGCGAGATTCGAACTCGCGGGGGCGTAAGCCCTAACTGATTTCGAGTCAGCCCCGTTATGACCACTTCGATACGTCTCCACATGTAAAATCAACATTAATATTCTACACTATTTTTTCGGATTTGTCAAGTAGTAAACGGAAAAAACTGCAGTCAGCGCCGGAAAACGTTTTTCTGAAAAACAGGTGACCATTGACAACTCCCGGCAATGGTGGTATAATCGGACTAGAAGCAATGAAAGGAGTGTTCATTATGAACGAAGCACTGAAAATATTCACAACACGCACCAGCGTCAAGGCATACAAGCCTGAAATGCCCCCGCAGGAACTCATCGACGATATAATCACCGCAGGGACCTACGCTCCCACCGGAATGAACCGTCAGTCGCCGATCATCATTGAAGTCACGGATAAGGCGGTTCGCGACAAGCTGTCCGGGCTGAATGCGGCAGTGATGGGCGCGAAGATCGACCCGTTCTATGGCGCGCCCGTGGTCCTTGTTGTGCTCGCGGACAAGAGTGTTGGCACTTACCTCTACGACGGCAGCCTTGTCATGGGCAATCTGCTTAATGCCGCGCATGCCGCAGGACTTGGCGCGTGCTGGATACACCGCGCAAAGGAAGTTTTCCAGACGCCGGAGGGAAAGGAAATTCTCACAAAGCTTGGGATAACTGGTGATTACGAGGGCATCGGCAACTGCATTATCGGCTACCCCGCGAATGAGCCGCCCGCACCCAAGCCCAGAAAGGAAAACTGGGTGTACAGGGTCTGATCAGGCGATATTCCGCACGAATTTTGTTAATTTTGTCGAAAGCCCTTGAAAAATGTCCGGGTATGCGCTATAATATATTTATATTATATTCAGCCAATGGGGAGGAAGTATTTTGAGCAGTGATCTGACAAAAAACATCAAACGCGTGATATTCACGGAAGAGGAAATAAAAGCGCGCGTCGCAGAGGTCGGCAGGGAAGTAAGCGAAAAATACCAGGGGAAGCCGCTGCTGTTGGTCAGCATTCTTAACGGGGCGTTCATTTTCATGGCAGATTTCTGCCGTGCGGTGAAAATCCCCTGCGAGGTAGGCTTCATGTGCGCTAAAAGCTACTATGAGGGCACCGAGTCCTGCGGGGAAGTAACGATAACCAAGGATATCACCCAGGATATCAGCGGCTACCACGTTATCATCGTTGAGGATATAATCGACACCGGCAGAACTCTGAAAGCCGTTGTCGAGAAGCTTAAAACGAGAAATCCGCTTTCACTGGAAGTCGTCACGCTATTGGACAAGCCGTCAAGGCGCGTGGTGGATTTCAAGGCGGATACCACGCTGTTCACCATTCCGGATTATTTCGTGATAGGCTACGGGCTTGACTGCGGCGAGAAGTACCGCAATCTGCCTTACATTGCAGAATACAGCGCGGACTGATTGCATAAAACTGGGTATTGTGCACATGCGAACATTATAACTGCTGCAATTCTTCAGTGGAGTAACTAGAATAGTCTGTCATAATAAACTTCCGATAATTTAATGTTATCATAAGTTTATTATAACATTATTGTATTTGATTGTCAATAGGAAAGGACCCCAAGCATTCACTTAGGGTCTTTTTGATTGTTGTTAACATCAAAAACCAAACTGAGATAAAATATCAGAGGCATGCTGCTCATCACCATCGGTGAGGTCGGGTTCTTTTTGACCGCTCATGATGGCGTGGTCAAGTTCATCACGACGCTTTGCCGCTTCGGGTGATAAAGTTTCGGCAACTACATTGCCAAATTCATCAACGCGCTCATAACTATTTTCTGTGATATTAATTGCATTGTCAGGGACTTCATAACCATAGATATCTATGAAGTCCTGATAAGTAAGGTCGCTGCCTGGAATCTTGTCATCTGGATTCTTTGTCGCAGGCTTTTCATCCGGTTTGTTGGTCTGTGTGTTGTCAGGCTTGGCAGCCTCTGATGTCTCAGGCAGCTGAGGCTCGATTGGCTTGGAAGTGTCCAGATCATTAAGCGCAGGATCTGCTAAAGATGCTGCATCACTGGGTATGAAACTGTTCTCAGTAGCAATATCCTTGACATCAGTAACTATATTGATGAAGTCATCGTAAACTTCGACATCAAAGCCAAGATAGTGTTCCAATGCCTCAGGTGTCATCTTCAACGAACTTGATGTAACCTGCACTTCATCAAAACCGATGTTTTTCTCACGCTCGCCTGTTGAATATTCAAAGTCAACACCATCGCTATGCCATACAACATTGATTTTTATATCACTTGCACCTGCAGCGTGTACATAAATTGCAGAGTTGTATTCATCAGCACCGCTCTCATATGCTGCAATGCCAAAAGTGGGAAGCAGAGACGAAACTTCTATCATGTTATCAGGTGTTGTCGTCTGACCCGTGCTCATGTTGTTTACAAAGATCTATAGGTTGTGTCTTTAAGCTCGGGGTCTTTGTCATTAGCAACACGCTCATCATATGTGAGGATCTGCTTTTTGCCAGTGGCTGCTAAACGAGTTTTGAAATCGCTGATAAGTTCATCAACTGAACCCGCTATATTGTAGTACAGACGTTCGCCTGTGCCCTCATTTCTCAGAAGATTGTACAAGTCCTTGCTAGAGATTTTGCCGTTGTGGAGGTAGACGATGGAGCGGCCGGAGATGATGTACTCGTTGCCGGAAGCGTCTGTGTAGATTGGCAGACCTGCTAAATCAAGGAAGGTTATGCCGTTGTCATCACCGCCTGGGTCGTTATCTTTGAATGTCTGCTCCTGGGCTTCCTGGACATCCTGGTTGTCTTACCAGTACTTGTACTTGATGGAGAATGTGTTGGATTCGCTCTCGGCTGTGGCTTCTTCTGATTCGTGAGATGTATTACTTGTTGCAGTGACGGATTCACCAGAAACAGCATTTTTATCACTGCAGCCGGCAATTAACGTGTAATTATTTAATATTTTATTATAATATTGAAATAGGGTAATACAGCTCTCTGATTTGCCATTTTAGCGAATGCATTTTCTTGGCGTTTTTCAAGAATTTTTCTCTCAATTCATATA
>HF989425.1 GCA_000432175.1 Eubacterium sp. CAG:786 | reverse complement strand
GGACTCGTCCCCGCGGTCGTTCATCGTTGCGATAGCCGCTTTCATGAGTTCCGGACGGGAACGGTTTATCTGCTTACCCGGGTAAAGCCCCATGAGATGCGAAATGTGACGGTGGTTCTTCTGCACCTTGCTGCGGTCGAAATCAGGCTCGTCCTCCTCATACCACTCCTTGAGCAGCCCGGTCTTTCCGACATGATACGGCTTGAGCATAGGTAGTATCTCGCGGACCTTTCCTGCAAGCTCAGGGTCGGTGTTCAGCTCTGCCGAAGCCTTAAGGAAGTCGATGAACAGCTGCTCGATAAGGCTCTGCTCATATGTATTGCCGATAGTCGCAGGGCCGTGCTCGGGCGAATATGTCGGCGAGGAAACCATTCTGTCCTGCTTGGGGTCGTAAATGAGCCACTGGACATAAAATTTCACGCTCTCGCGCATTATCGGGTAAATTCTGTCCCGCAGATAATTCTTGTTCCCGGTGAATTCGTAATGCTCCCAGATGTTCTGCATGAGCCATGCCACCGCTGCGGTGGACCAGCCCCAGTAGAAGTTCCAGCCCGGCGCAGTCCAGCCGAGCGGAGAGCACTGCGTGTGCGCAGTCCAGCCGTTTTCGGGCTTTTCGGGGGTGCTTTCTATGCCGTAGTATTCCTTGGCAGTTATCCTGCCCGGTTCCCTGAGAGAGTTAAGAAAATCCGTCAGCGGGGGAACAGTTTCAGCAAGGTTGGTGTTATATGCGCCCCAGTAGTTCATCTGGAGATTTACATTTATATGGTAGTCGCAGCACCATGGCGGCGTGTTGCTTTCATTCCACACGCCCTGCAGGTTCGCGGGCAGGGAGCCTGTGCGCGACGAAGAGATAAGCAGATAGCGCCCGTAGCTGAAATACAGCGTTTCAAGACGGTTCATCGCTGCGCGGTCACCGGCGCGGTAAGCCTCCAGCAGCTGGTCTGCGGGTAGCTCCTTTTCCTCGTCGTTTATGTGCAGAGAAACGCGGTCGAACAGCGCGGAATAATCGTTGTAATGCTCCTCGTAAAGCGCGTCCCAGCCAAGGCGTTCAGCAGTGTGGAGCAGCGGCCTCGTAACGGAAGCAGGAGCAGTTTCTGTGCGGTACTTCGGGTACTTCATCTCGTAATCCGTCGCAGCGCAGAAGTACACCACCGCCTCGCTTGCGCCGGAAACCCGCAGCCTGTCGCCGTCTGCGAACACTTCCCCGTCGGAATGCACCTTGAACCGTGCGTCGTAGCGCATGCCGTTGTCCTCAGCAGCGCCGGAACATATGAGCACGTTGTTTTCAGCGACCACCGTACCGGAATGCGTTTTTTCCACCGACAGCGTGAAATTCAGCGCATTCTTTTCAGAAGCCGTGAACATGAACGCGATAACTCTCGCCGGATAACTTGCGAACGCCTCCCGGGTGAATTTCACGCCACCGCAGCTGAATTCGCAGGTATAAAGCGACTTTTCGAGATCAAGGCACCTGCGGTAGCCGGTGGTTTCTCCCTCGGGAAGGTCAAAATCAAGTACCATGTCGCACAGCAGCAGATATGTGCCGAAATCACCGTCGCCGGTGAGCATGGGCAGAAGCTCCTCAGCCTTGGCGTTGTTGCCTGCGGCAAGGTACTGCTGCACCTGTTTGACGTATTTATATCTGTCGCGGTGGTTGCCCCCGTAATAATCCGGGCGTGCCGCACAGGGGCCTCCTGCCCAGAATGTCTTTTCATTGAGGACGACGCGCTCGGTCTTTATCCCACCGAACATGCTCGCGCCCATATAGCCGTTGCCTATAGGCAGGCAGGTCTGCTCCCACA
>HF989424.1:12648-25999 GCA_000432175.1 Eubacterium sp. CAG:786 | reverse complement strand
CCCGGGCGTGGTACCTCGGTGCGCTCTCGGACTTGTAGGAACCCTCGCCCTCCTCGTCGATGACGATAATGCCAAGGTCCTGCACCGGCGCGAAAACCGCGCTCCTCGTGCCGACGACTATATGCGCCCTGCCGGTGCGAATGCGGGTGTACTCGTCCGCGCGCTCCCCAAGAGAAAGGCTGCTGTGCAGTATCGCTACCTCGTCGCCGAACAGCCGTCGGAATTTCCCCACCATCTGCGGGGTGAGCGATATCTCGGGCACCAGCATTATCGCGGATTTCCCCTGCTTCACCGCTTCGTCTATCAGCCGTATGAAAACCGACGTCTTGCCGCTGCCGGTAATTCCACGCAGCAGCGCGCACTTCGGCTCGTCAGCATTCATCAGCTGCAGCATTCCGTCAAAGACTGCCTGCTGCTTCGGTGAGAACACGATATCCGACGGGTTCTCAGTCTTGCCGACGTTGTTTTCAAGCCGGAATACCTGGTACTCGTATCCCTCGAGAATTCCCTTTTCGANNCCTCGAGAATTCCCTTTTCGACCAGCCGCTTCACTACTGCCGCTGTGATGTTCAGCGCGTAGCACACCTCGTGCACCGACGCGGCTGAATTTTCCTCAAGGAACTCGATGACCTGCTTTTGCTTCGGGGTGAGTTTCGGGGCTTCGGCGCCCTCGGGCTGTTCCGCTATCTTCACCATCAGCGTGGTTTCGTCGCCGACCCTGCGTTTCAGCAGTTCCGACTCGCGCACCGCGCCCTTTTCCGTCAGCGCTTTCAGCAGTGGCTTTTCCGCAGCGTCCGGGGAATAACGTTCCCGCAGCCGGGAAATGCGCTCCAGCAGCTGGCTCTCGTTCATGTCCAGGTCGCCGGAATACCCGTTGACAGGCTCATAGCGGGTCTGCAGCGTGTAACTCAGCCCCGGTGGAAGTATCGCGCGGAACGCGTCAAAATATGTGCAGAACGTGTTGTCGCGTATCCACTTGCACAGGTGCAGCATTTCCGTGGAAATGACCGGCTCGCTGTCCGCGATGGAGCTCACGGATTTCAGCTTTGCGCGATCCTCTGGCGCAGGTCCGACGGAAAACACCAGCGCAACGCGGCTCTGGCTTCCCCTGCCGAACGGGACTACCACGCGCATGCCCGCGGATATCTTTCCGTAAAGGCTCTCCGGCACAAGGTAGGTGAACAGCATGTCAAAGCTGTACGCAGTTCCCTCTACCGCCGCCTGGACTGCTTCTATCATTCTGCTCTGAGCGCGTCAAGGAGCGGCATGCGGCGCGCCTTGCGGAGCTTTTCAGCCGTTATGACTGCCCTGAGGTCGTCCACAGCCTTTTCAAGCTCGCCGTTGACTATAAGGTAGTCGTAATTCTCAGCGAATTTCAGTTCCTCGCGCGCCTGCGCGGTGCGCTCGATTATCTTCTCCTCGGTCTCGGTGCCGCGCTTTCTCAGACGGCGCTCCAGCTCATGCATTGACGGGGGCAGGATAAATACCAGACAGCATTCCGGGAACAGGCGCCTGATGTTCATGGCGCCCTCTACCTCTATCTTGAGGATAACGTCCTTGCCGGCGCTGAGCATGTCCTCTACCGCCTTTCTCGGGGTGCCGTAGTAGTTGCCGCAGTACTCGGTGTATTCCAGCACTTCCTCGTTCTTTATCATCTGCTCGAACTGCCCGCGGGTGCGGAAATGGTAATGCACCCCGTCCACCTCGCCTTCGCGGGGAGCGCGGCTGGTCGCGGATACAGAATATCCGACATTTTCCGTGCATTTGAACAGCTGTTCAAGTATCGTGTCCTTTCCGCAGCCAGCCGGTGCGGACACTACAAAAAGCAGACCCTTTTCCATGATGTTTCTCCTTTTATTATGCGTTATTCCTCGTCCGGGGAGGTTTTTCCGGATATGGTCTCCGGCGTCTGCGCGGACATCACCACATGCCCGCTGTCGCAGATTATCACAGATTTCGTGCGCCTGCCGCAGGTCGCGTCTATCGCTGTGCCGTTGTCCTTGGCAAGCTGCACTATCCTCTTTACGGGAGCCGCTTCGGGACTTACCACCGCGACTATCCTGTCGGCGTTGACGCTGTTGCCGAAGCCTATGCTTATCAGCTTCATATCGTTACCCCTTGTCCACCAGAGTAGCAAGCTTCGCGGAATACTCATTGCGGAATTCCTCGAACCTGCCCTCGTCAAGCGCGTCGCGTATCTTCTCCATGAGAGTGTTGTAGAAATACAGGTTATGCTGCACTGCGAGCCTGCCGCCCAGCTGCTCCCCTGCCTTGAACAGGTGACGGATATACGCGCGGCTGAAATTACGGCAGGTGGGGCAGTCGCACTTGGGGTCAAGCGGCTGGTCATCCAGTTCGTAGCACTTATTAGTGGCGTGCATTATTCCGTCCCATGTGAATATCGTGGCATGGCGCGCGTTTCTGCTCGGCATCACGCAGTCGAACATATCAACTCCACGGTAAACGCCCTCGATTATGTTCGACGGAGTTCCCACGCCCATGAGGTAACGGGGCTTATCCACCGGCGCATGAGGCAGCACCACGTCCAGAATGTGGTACATCTCCTCGGTGGGCTCGCCTACTGCAAGACCGCCTATCGCGTAGCCGTCCAGTCCCATTTCAGCAATGGTCTGCATGTGCGCAACGCGGATATCGTCGTAAGTTCCACCCTGGTTTATCGCGAAAAGAAGCTGCTGTTTGTTTATCGTTTCCGGCAGGGAATTCAGCCGCGCCATCTCGCCCTTGCAGCGCTGAAGCCACCTTGTGGTACGCTCCACGGAACGCTGCACATAGTCTCTGGGAGCGGGGTTCTCAACGCACTCGTCGAACGCCATCGCAATGGTGGAAGCCAGGTGCGACTGTATCTGCATGCTTTCCTCAGGGCCGATGAAAAGACGTCTGCCGTCGATGTGGCTCGCGAAATAAACGCCCTCTTCCTTTATCTTGCGCAGCTTGGACAGCGAGAACACCTGAAATCCACCGCTGTCAGTAAGTATGGGCTTGTCCCAGTTCATGAACTTGTGAAGTCCGCCCAGCTTGTATATTACATCGTCGCCGGGGCGCAGGTGCAGGTGATATGTGTTGCACAGTTCCACCTGCGTTTTCAGTCCCCTGAGGTCGATGGAGGAAATGCCGCCCTTTATCGCCGCGGCAGTTCCTACATTCATGAAAAACGGCGTTTCTATCGCGCCGTGCGGGGTCGTGAATAATCCCCGGCGCGCGCGTCCCTCTGTCTTTTTCAGTTCAAACATTCAGTGCTCCTTATTCTCCCTTTAGTATTTCTATTATCCTGTCAGCCGCCTTGTAGATGTCACCGCAGCCGAGCGTTATGACTAAGTCCCCGGGCTGGACATTCGCAGCGACGTACTGCGCTACTTCCTCCATGCCGGTGTACCACACGCAGCCGTCTATCCTGGCTGCGAGGTCCTTTGAATAGATGTTGTAGGTGTTCTTCTCACGGCTGCCCATTATCTCGGTCAGCACCACCTTATCCGCGATGGAAAGCGCGCTGGCGAATTCGTCCAGCAGCATAGCCGTGCGGGAATACGTGAACGGCTGATGAACTGCCCACACCCTCTTGAAGCTCATTTCCTTTGCGGTTTTCAGCGTAGCCGCGATTTCTGCCGGGTGATGTGCGTAGTCGTCAACGATGGTCACGCCGTTGATCTCCGCAAGGCGCTCAAATCTGCGCATCGCACCGCCGAACTTATCCAGTCCCCCGCGCAGCGCCTCCACCGGAATTCCCGCGGAATAGGCTGCCGCGCACGCTGCGACTGCGTTATAGACATTGTGCAGCCCGGGCACGCGTATCGTGATGTGCTCCAGCTTTTCGCCGTGGTGCATCAGGTCGAATTCCGTGCGGAAATCAGCGATGTGCTGAATGTTCTCCGGGTAGAAGTCGCATTCTGCCGTCTTGCCGAAGGTTATCACGCGTGCCGCTGTGCCGCTTGCACTGACGGCTTCCATGGTGTTTACGTCGCTGCCGTTCGCGATTATCATATCCGTGGTCTTTTTGCAGAACTTCGAGAAGCTGTGTTTCAGGTTTTCCATGGTCTTGAAGTAATCCAGGTGATCGCGGTCGATATTCAGCACGATGGATATATTCGGGAACAGTTTCAGGAACGTATCCACGAACTCGCACGCCTCGCAGACCATGTACTCGCTCTTGCCAGCCCTGCCGCTGCCGCCGATGGCTTTCAGCTTGCCGCCGATAACCGCGGAAAGGTCGATGCCAGCCGCCAGCAGGATATGCGTCAGCATGGAGGTCGTGGTGGTCTTTCCGTGAGTTCCGCTCACGCAGAATGCCTTGCTGTACCAGCTTGTCACAAGCCCGAGAAGTTCACTGCGCTCAACGGTGAGGACCCCGCTGTTCTTTGCCGCGATAAGCTCGGGATTGTCAGCCATGATAGCCGCTGTGTGCACGATGAGGTCGGCGCCCTTGATATTCTCCGGGGAATGCCCCAGGTGCACCGGAATCCCCATTTTGCGCACGGCGTCCAGGGTCGCGGTTTCGTTGTTGTCCGACCCGGTAAGGTAATACCCCTGGGAATGCAGTATCTGCGCCAGCGGGTACATTCCCGAACCACCGATACCTATAAAGTGAATGTGCTTTTTTCCAGTAAGAAAATTCTCCACGGTGAAACTCCTTCTTTCAGGATCATAAATACAATGAGTGTATGAATATTATCCGCAAAAATTCCCACAATAACACCAAAAACATTGGAGGTTTCTTATGGAAATAAGCGACATCAGAATCAGAAAAACCATGCACGACGGCAGGCTGCGCGCCGTGGTTTCAGTCACGCTGGACAACGCCGTCGCGATACACGACATAAAAATCGTGCAGGGGGACGACCGCCTGTTTGTTGCAATGCCCAGCCGCCGCGAGGAAGCCGGCAATTACCGGGATATAATCCACCCGATAAACTCCAGCGCACGCAGCGCGCTTGAAAACAGCATCATTCAGGCATATCGTCAGCATATAACATAATATGCCATTCGGGTGGGAATGTCCCACCCGTCAGCTTGTCGAAAAAATCGATAATCGCCCGCGAAGCGGGCTTTTGAAATTCGTTTGTTGCCACGGGTCTCCCGGGGCAAAAAACACTTCTATCCCAGCAAGTGTGCGAATTATCAGCGTAGCTGATAATGAGTGCGCGCGGCTGGGATGTTCGCCGAAAAAGCCCCTTTAGGGGATTTTTCGACGGTCTCTCGGGTGGGAATGTCCCACCCGTTTTTTTATTTTTTGTCCAGCAGCATTTTGGTCTTTAACAGCGCGATCTGGGTCTTGGAATCCTGTATCTCGTTGCGCATAACCATTGCCACCGCTTCGTCCAGCGGTATCTTCTCAACGTCGAGGAACTCCCCCTCGTCAAGCTTCTGGCTGCCGGAATGAAGCCCCCGTGCAAGGTACATGTGAATTACCTCTCCGCAGTAGGCGGGCGTGGGAATGAGACTGCCAAGATACGTGTAGTCATCACAGGTGCAGCCGGTTTCCTCTTTCAGCTCGCGCAGACCGCACTCGTGGTGGTTCTCACCGTATTCAAGCTTGCCCGCGGGTATCTCCAGCAGTACTGCCTGGTGCGGATAACGGAACTGGCGCACGAAAAGCACCTCGTTCTTGTCCGTCAGCGGAAGCACGCATACTCCCCCCGGGTGACGTATCACCTCGCGGGTGACTATCTTTCCGTCCTCAAGTTCTGCCTTGTCAACGAAAAGCTTGACTATCTTTCCGTCGAACTTCTGTTCGCTGGATATCGTTTTTTCTTCAAGATGTCCCATAATCGCTCCTTAAAGCTCATCGTCGCTGCTGTTCTTCTTTTCGTCAAGTTCCTTCATGACGTTGTACGCCTCGTCGTCCTCGGTTATGTGAGAATTCCTCGGCTTGGGTCTGCGGCTCTTGAAATCGTACCTTTCCCTGTCCATGAAGCTTTCCTCGATATCCGGCCAGGATATTTCATCGTCCCTGCCGGTTTTGCCGAGATCTCCCTTTTCCGGAAACTCGTATATCTGCTTTGAAAGCTGGTCGATGTAGGATTTATGCGCCTTTACGCCCTCAGTCTGGTCAACGGGATAGAGGTGCGCATAACGCACCGGTCTGCGGCGCAGAATGAAATAGCACAGGAAGATATACCCTCCGAAAAGGACTATTCCAACCACGGTGCAGATAACGCCCAGACTGCCGCCAGGGGTCTTGTAGGTAAAGCTGATCTCGCACACTCCCGCAGGAATTCTGACGCCGATAAAGCCGCCGTTCACCTTTTCTATCTCAAGTTCCTGAGCCGCTGCCCCCTGTACGGAAACAGTACCGCTCCAGCCCCTGTCATAGGGAACGCTGAACACCAGCAGCCGGTCGGCGTCGTAGTCAGTCACTGCGGTGAAGCCGCTGCGGTTAACGCTGAACTGCTTTGCGCCGAGCTCCTGACGTTCCCTGACGTCGCTCAGGAAACGCTGATATTTCTGTTCAACAGTCAGGTTTTCGGAATGCCTTTCGGTAAGAATATCGGAGTATTTCTCAGCCTGTTCTTCCGTCAGGATAACGCTGCCCACCATTGCGTTGTCAACCGGATTTTCCTTTTTCGCGTCGTCGGTGAGCATGTAGGTGTCGTAGGCGTAGCCCATCGGCATTATCGCGGTGTTGACATATATCTTCCAGCCGTCCTGGTCTTCAAGATACTGGAACTGCCTGAGGTCTGACAGCGCTTCATCAAGCTTTTCGCTGTCGTAGTTCCCAGGGACTATCAGATACTTCACCCCGGTGAGCGAACGCAGCGCATAGTGCGAGGTTTCCGGTCTGGAATTCACCGAGCGCTCGATGTCCAGCAGGTCGTAAAGCTCAAATGTCGAACTCGGAATAATGCTGGTGAAGCTCCTGAGGGAACTCATTCCCCAGAGCATATTGATGTTGTTCTGGCTGTCAAGGCTCTCCATTCGGTGGAATTCCGGATCGTCAATGTGTATCTGCGCCGACACCTTCTGGTTGTAGTCGCCGATGTACGGACCGAGTATTCTTCCGTAGCCGACATAGAAATACCCCAGCGCCATGGAACAAATGACAACAGCGCCAGTCACGGTCTTTGTGAACTTCGCGGTTTTCATGCGCCTGCGCCAATAAAGCACGTTGAACGCCACCACCGCCATTCCAAGGGCGATGGCGATGTTTACGAACACCGCCGGCGAGATTTTCACCGCGATCCTCGGCAGAAGCTTGTCGCTCTCCGTGTCCTTCATCGGGAACAGCAGAGCCAGCAGGGAGATGAGTCCCACCGCGCCGACGCAGAATTTCACGCCGAATTTCAGGTCGAATTCCTCGTGCTCGAGGACATACACTGTAGCCAGCGCGCACAGTAATTCCGGCATGTAGAACCACCGCGTGTAGAAGCTGTAATTGAACAGCACGAACGATGAATTCAGCCCCGGCACCATCGCAATCACGAAGCACGCAGGGAGCATTATCCTGAGCCACTTCATGCGGCGCGAAGCTTCGGAAGCCGCTCCCTTTACCAGCGCGATAACGCCGGACATTGAAAACAGCGGCAGGAACAGCGCAACGCTGCTCCACTTGGAGTCGGCGTTCTCGAACATCTCGGTTCTCGCGGGGACTTCCCCGGGGAAGAACATTGCTTCCAGTATAAGCCCATACCGCTGGTTCTTGTTGTAGAACAGGAAGTCCCAGCCGTTGAGCATGGAGGTGGAACGCGGAACGTCCAGCACCTGGAATATCGACGGAACGAACAGCGCGCCCGCGATAAGAACGCCGCACACAGCCTCAAACGCCAGGCAGAAGAAATCCCTCACGCCGAAGCGGAAGCGCCTGTCGCCGATAAGCCGTGCGACGAAATAGATCACGAGGAAAATGCATTCCCCGATGAAGAAGAAGTAGTTTACGAACGCATTTATCGCCACCGCGACAGCAAGCGCACCGCGCCGCTTGTTCACGACAGCTTCCTCCAACCCGATGAGAAGCAGCGGAAAGAACACTATCGCCTCATGGAAGTGGTTGAAGAAAATGTTGTACATCGAGTAGCCGGAAAACGCATACAGCAGACCGCCGATAAGCGCGTTCTGCGGCTTGGTGACGAACCTGCGTATAAACACGAACGCAAAGAATGACGAAAGCGCGATCTTAAGCGCCAGCAGTGGCGCCATCAGGTACTGCGAGATCGCCACCGGGAACAGCGCTGCGAACCAGAAGAACGGGCTGCCCAGCGTGTAGAAGCTGTAGGAACCGACGAAATTCACGCCGAGGTCGGTTTTCCAGTTCCAGCCTAGATTTCCGCTCTGCACGGCTTCTATGCAGGTCTTGTAGAACGGTATCTGCTGCGCGTTGTAGTCGCCGTAATAGATGAAATAGCCATGGTCGATTATAACGAACGGCAGCAGAAGTATCCCAGCCATCGCCAGCGCATACAGGAACGCGCGGGCGTAGTATTTTCTCTCCTGTCTGAACATGGCTCACATTCTTTCGGGCGCTTCGACCTTAAGCAGAGAAAGCACGTTCTTCAGCGCAGTCTTTGCCGCAGTGCAGAGCGCCAGACGGGACAGCTTCACCTGTTCCTCGGCGCCCTTTATCGGGCAGCTGTCATAGAACTTGTGGAACGCCTGCGCCAGTTCGTAGGAATATCTCGTCAGCGCGGACGGGTCGTAATCCCTGGCTGCCTGGTTTATCATCTCGGGCATTTCAGCTATCTTGCGTATCAGTGCGAATTCCGCAGGCTCGGTGTAGGAAACGGAGCCGCTCTCGTAACTTACGCCCTCCTCTGCCTGCTTTCTGATTATGCTGCAGATTCTCGCGTGAGCGTACTGTACATAGAACACGGGATTCTTGCTGGATTCCTCGACGGCAAGGTCAAGGTCGAACTCAAGATGAGTGTCGGCGGTACGCTGGTTGAACACAAATCTCGCTGCGTCTATCGGAACTTCGTCAAGCAGCGTGGTCAGCGTGATAGCCTTGCCGGAGCGCTTGCTGAGCTTGCAGGGCTTTCCGTCGCGGATAAGCATTACCATCTGCATGATCACGACGTCAAGGCGCTTTTCGTCGATGCCCAGAGCGGAAAGTGCGATCCTCATGCGCTGTACGTAGCCATGGTGGTCTGCGCCGAGTACGTTGATCGCCTTGTCGAAATTTCTGGTGATGAGCTTGTCATAGTGATACGCGATATCCGGCACGATATAAGTCGGGAAGCCGTTTGAACGTACCAGCACGAAGTCCTGGTCGCCGCCGAAATCAGTAGCCTTGAGCCAGAGTGCGCCGTCCTTTTCGTAGGTATGGCCGCCTGCTTTCAGCTTTTCGATGACTGCCTTTACGGCGCCGTTGTTGTGCAGGGTGCTTTCCTTGAACCAGTTGTCGTACTTGATGCGGTACTTCAGCAGGTCGGTTTCAAGGCGCTGCTCATTCAGCGGGAGCGCATAGTCTACCAGTGCCTTGCGGCGCTCCTCCTCGGGCTTCTCGGAGAGGGACTTCCCACCGTGCAGGTCGTAGTAATTCTTTGCATGCTCGATGATATCCATGCCGAGATAAACGTCGCTTGGCATGGTAAAGGGCAGATCCTTCTGCTCCTCGGGAATATTGCCGTTTTCGTCAGGCGTGGAGGTCTGGTCGTAAATTGTCTTTGTCAGCTTCTCCATATCGTCGCCGCATTCTGCGATGACTTTCTGCCCTGCCTCGCTGCAGAGCTGCATATAGCGCAGGTCAAGGGACTTGCCGAACTTTGCCACCTGGTTGCCGGCGTCGTTGATGTAGAACTCACGGCTGACATCGTAGCCTGCTTCCTGCAGGAGAGAGGAAAGGCTGTCGCCCAGCGCGCCGCCGCGCGCATTACCGATGTGCATGGGGCCAGTGGGGTTCGCGGAAACGAATTCCACCAGCACGCGCTTGCCCTTGCCGAGGTCGGTCCTGCCGTAATCCCCGCCCATAGCCACCGCATTCCTTACGACTCCCTCGAACCAGCTTTCGCCGATGAAGAAATTCAGGAACCCGGGACCCGCAACCTCGACCTTGCTGAAATCAGTCCCTGCGAATTCCACCGCGTCAGCTATCATCTGCGCGATGGCGCGGGGATTGCTCCTGAGCGCCTTTGCGGAAACCAGCGCGGTGTTCGCGGAGAAATCACCGTGGCTGTTGTCTGCGGGTATAGTCACCTGGAAAGGCGGCAGCGGCTCTGCGGGGATCTTTCCCTCGTTGACGAGCCTGCCAAGCGCGCCCATTATCATTTCTTTGACCTGTGCCTTTGCGTCTTCTACTGCGTTGTACATCTGTAATCTCCTCTTTTTATTCAGACTTCGTGGGGCTTAACGTGTATAGTTATCTCGTTTGTGAGCATAAGCCCTGAATTTACGTCGATGGTGTAGCGGACGTATACCTCGCCGCCTTCTCCGGTGATCCCGTTGCGCATTTCAGTGGTGGAAATGCCTATCATGCAGTCGCCGTATTCGGTGCCATAGTGACAGAAATGCCGCTTGCCGTTCTCAAAAACCAGCGCGGAAAACGCCTTTCCGGTGCGGGTCATGGTGATGGTTTCGTCCTGCTGACCTATGCGCAGCTGCACATGGCTGCCGTCAAAGCCGGTGGCTTCGCTCTCGTCGTAATCTATGAAATAGCTGCCTGCATGCTCGCGGAATTCGCCCTTGGTGAACAGCTCGGAGCTGTCAGTGGCGCCGTCTGCGGTCTGCTTTACTACCATTTTGATATTTGCGTTGTTTGCCAATTTTATCACTCCCGGTCAGTTTTCGGAGTTCTTCTCTATCGCAAGCTCGATGAGCCTGTCAAGCAGCTCTCCGTATTCGATACCCATATTTGCCATAAGCTTCGGATACATGCTTATCGGCGTAAATCCAGGGATAGTGTTTATCTCGTTGAGCACAAGCCCGTCGTCGGTGACAAAGAAATCCACCCTGGAAAAGCCGCTGCAGCCCATCGCGATAAACGCTTTCTTTGCGGTCTCGCGCAGCTTTTCGGTCATTTCGTGGGATATCTTCGCGGGGATATCAAGCACCGATGTGCCAAGCTTGTATTTTGCGTCGTAATCGTAGAATTCCTCCGCGGGGGTTATCTGCCCGGGAATGGACGCGATCAGATCTTCACCGTTGCCAAGCACCGCGCACTCGACTTCCTTGCCGACGATCTCAGTTTCGATGACCACCTTTTCACCGTGCGCGAAAGCTATCTTTATGCCGTTCTTGAGAGCCTCGCGGTCTGCCGCGCGTGAAACTCCCACGGAAGAACCGGCGCATGCCGGCTTGACGAACATCGGGTATCCACCCAGCTTCTTTTCGATGTCGTCGCATGCTCCATCGATATCGTGCAGCGAACTGCGTGTAACATAGCAGAACGGCGCCGTGCGGATTCCCGCAGCGTCAAGGATAGTGTGGGTTATCGTCTTGTCCATGCAGTCCGCACTGCTGGTCATGTCGCAGCCCACGCAGGGAAGCCCCGCGAGCGCGCACAGTCCCTGGACGGTGCCGTCCTCGCCGAACATTCCGTGCAGCACCGGAAACACCACGTCAACCTTGCGCAGATAGCACCTGTCGTCCGCGCCGAGGAGCAGGATTCCCTTGCCGACGGTGTCCGGACTGATGACTGCGGTGCAGTTGTCGGGGTTATTTTCCCACTCGCCGGTCTTTATGTCCTCATATTCGCCGGGATAGTACATCCAGTGACCCTTTTTGGTGATGCCTATGCACATCACATCGTACTTGTCCTTGGGAATATTGTTCAGCACTGAATACGCTGAAACCAGCGAAACGTCATGCTCACTCGAAGCTCCACCGAACAGCACTGCCACCTTCAACTTAGCCATATATTTCCACCCTGCGCACACTTAAGTGCGTCCTTTCTGTATTTCTGTAATGGTACAGTTTACTCAGGTGTACCTGTACATAATAACTCAGATTATATTTTACCACAAATCCATTCTGTTTTCAATAGGGTAATCGAAGAAAAAGTGACGAAAATGCAAAAAAACGCAGAAAAACGGCGAATTATCAAGCGGACGAATTCCGCGACAGCTGTTGAAAACACTCGTTACCCGCGCTCCGCAATAAATTTGTTGACTTTTTCACCGGAATGCGTTATAATAGAAATAGTGTAACTATCAGAAAGGACACGATACCATGCAGAAAGTACATATAAATGCAAGCCGCAGCTATGATATCCTCATCGGCAGCGGGCTTCTCGACAACGCCGGAAAGTACATTTCCGACGCGATAACCTCGCGCCATGTCTGCGTAGTCACCGACGACGCCGTAGACGCGCTTTACTCTGACAGAATGCTCCGCACGCTGGAGCAGAACGGCTTTTCTGCCGTGAAGTTCGTTTTCCCGCACGGCGAGGCGCAGAAATCTCACAAAACGCTCATCGAACTTTATGATTTCCTTGCGGACAACGGATTCACACGTTCCGACGCGCTCATCGCGCTCGGGGGCGGCGTTGTCGGCGACCTGACCGGATTTGCGGCCGCTTCTTACATGAGAGGAATCGGGTTCGTGCAGGTTCCCACAACAGTTCTTGCGCAGACCGACAGCTCCGTCGGCGGCAAGACCGCAGTGGACATCGCAGGCGGAAAGAACCTTGTAGGCGCGTTCTACCAGCCGCAGCTGGTGCTCTGCGACATCGACACGCTCTCCACCCTCACGCCGGAGTTCTTCGCGGACGGTATGGCTGAGGTCGTGAAGTACGGCATGATAAAGTCCCGGGAGCTGTTCGGCATTCTCACGGAAAAGGATATCAAGGAAAACCTCGAGGACATAATCACGCGCTGCGTTTCCATCAAGGCCCAGGTAGTTGAGAACGACGAACGCGAAAAGGGCGAGAGAATGCTGCTAAATTTCGGGCACACCCTCGGTCACGCCATCGAAAAATATTACGATTATACCGGAATTACCCACGGACACGCTGTCGCAATAGGCATGAGCGTATTCACCCACATTGCTGAAAAGAAGGGAATGTGCAGACAGGGCACCGCTGCAAAGCTTGACGCGCTGCTCATCAAGTGCCGTCTTCCACTGACGACGGAAGCCCCCATGGACGCGCTGTACAAGAATTCCCTGGGCGATAAGAAGCGCCTTTCCTCAGGCATGAATATAATAATCTGCTCAGATATCGGCGAAAGCGGGATCTGCAAGATGTCCATCGACGAATACGAAAAATTCCTGAAAGGCTGAGGTGAACGCATGAATATAGTAATTACCCCGAAGCCGCTTGCCGGCAGAGTTGTGATACCCCCGTCAAAGAGTATTTCCCACCGGGCGCTGATATGCGCGGCTCTCTCAAAGGGCGAGAGCGAGATAACCGGCGTGCTGGAGTGCGAGGATATCGACGCCACCACCGACGCGCTGACCGCGCTCGGCGCCG
>HF989424.1:0-12547 GCA_000432175.1 Eubacterium sp. CAG:786 | reverse complement strand
GAGAGCGGTTCCACACTGCGCTTCATGATGCCGGTGTGCGCTGCGCTCGGCGTTGAGGCCGTATTCACTGGCGCGGGGAAGCTTCCCACAAGACCGATTACGCCCTATCTCGATCAGTTCCCGAAGCATGGCGTTGAGTTCGTTTCGGATACGTTCCCCTATCACATAAAGGGAAAGCTGAACGCGGGCGTTTACCCCGTCACCGGGGATATTTCTTCCCAGTTCATAACCGGTCTGATGTTTGCCATGCCGCTTCTTGAGGGCGCAAGCTCCATCGTGCTGACTTCCCCGCTGCAGTCCAAGCCCTATGCGGATATCACCGTCACCTGCATGCGTTCTTTCGGCATCGAAACGCTGGAGATAAACGGCAACTACAACATCAAGGGCGTGCAGCACTACACCCCCGCGAAATTCACAGTCGAGGGCGACTGCTCCCAGGCTGCGTTCTTCGCAGTGGCAAACGAACTGGGCAGCAATATCGAACTGGTCGGCGTCAACAAGAACAGCGTGCAGGGCGACCGCGCTGTGTTCAACATAATCGACAGCACGATAAGCATAAACGGTTCATATTCCGGTTTTGACATCGACGCTTCTGACATTCCCGACCTTGTGCCCGTGCTCACAGTGCTTGCCTGCTTTGCCGAGGGGACTTCCCACATACGCGGCTGCAAGCGCCTGCGCATAAAGGAAAGCGACCGTCTGGTCTCCATTTCAACGGTGCTGAATTCCCTCGGCGCAGACGTAAGGATAGTGAACGACGAACTTGAAATAAACGGCGTAAAGGAGCTTTCCGGGGGCGTATGCTCCAGCTTCAACGACCACCGCATCGCGATGTCGCTGGCTGTGGCTTCGCAGCGCTGCACATCCCCGCTGACGATAACCGGCGCGGAGTGCGTGGCAAAGAGTTACCCGACATTCTTCGAGGATTTCAGGGCGCTTGGAGGTGAATACGATGTCGTCATTGTTTAAAGGCGGTATTTCCGTTTCAATATTCGGCGAGAGCCACGGAAAGGGCATCGGAGTCGTTCTGGACGACCTCCCCGCAGGTGAGGAGATAGACCCCGACAAGATTGGAATGTACATGGCGCGCCGTGCCGCAAAATCCGACGGAACAAGTACGATGCGCCTTGAAAAGGACATTCCCGATATACTTTCCGGCATTTACGAGGGTAAAACCACCGGCACCCCGCTGGCGGCGGTTATATTCAACGGCGATCAGCATTCCAAGGACTACGGCAACATCTCGCACATTGCAAGACCTGCCCACGCTGATTACACGGGATTTCTGCGCTACAACGGCGCTAACGACCCGCGCGGTGGAGGGCACTTCTCCGGCAGACTGACTGCGCCGCTGGTTTTCGCAGGGGCTGTCTGCGCGCAGATACTGGAGCACCGTGGAATAACCACGGGCGCGCATATTCTCTCGATAAAGGACGTCAAAGACAACAGTTTCGACCCGGTGAACGTCACTGCGGAACAGCTTGAAGCGGTTAAATCCCGCAGCTTCCCGGTGATCACCGACAGCGCGGAGGAAAAGATGCGCGACGTAATTCTCGCAGCCCGCGCCGATCTCAACAGCGTCGGTGGAATAGTTGAATGCGCCGCAGTCGGAATGCCTGCTGGCGTGGGCTCCCCGATGGTCAACGGGCTGGAGAACATCATCTCGCAGCTCGTGTTCGCAATACCCGCAGTCAAGGGCGTCGAATTCGGAAACGGCTTCGGCTGCGCCGATCTCTACGGCAGTGAGAACAACGACGAATTCGCGCTCAAAGACGGAAAGGTCGTCACACTGACAAACAACCACGGTGGCATTCTCGGTGGAATAAGCTCCGGCATGCCGATAATCTTCCACACGGCGTTCAAACCTACCCCGTCCATCTCGCGCCCGCAGAAGAGCGTGGATTTCAAGGACATGACCGAGCAGGAACTCGTGATAAAGGGCAGGCACGATCCCTGCGTAGTCCCGAGAGCGGTCCCCTGCGTTGAAGCCGCGCTGAATATCGCGCTGGTTTCCGCGCTTGCAGCCGAGGGAAAGCTGTAATTATCCAACCAGAAAGCCGGTGATCTGATGAAAGAAGTTCCGAGAATACGAATAGACGACGTGAACAAGATACGCATTCTTGTGTGCCATCTTATCTACAGCCTGGGCTGCCCGCTGAACAGAGATCAGCTGGTCGAGATAACTTCGCTTGAACAGGCGGTGAATTACTTCGACCTGATGGAAGCCCTCGACGGCATCACCGGGCGGCTCTGCACCTGCAAGGAAGTCAACGGTATCCCAGTGTACGCCAACACAAAGCTTGGCGACGCTGCCGCGCGTGAATTCGGCAGCGAGCTGCCGCAGTCGGTGCGCGAGAAAATGTTCGAGGAAGCCGTAAAGGTCTACACCCGCGATGAAATACGCAAGGACAGCCTTGTTTCCGTGCGGTATGCGGAACAGCAGAACGGCACCTGCACGATCGGCGTCACGATAAAATCCGAAAAGACCGGCAGGCAAAAGTACTACCTCACCATCTCCGCAAGCGGAAAGGAAGAAGCGGACCGCATCAAAAAGCGCATTCAGGGCAGCCCCGAGGAATTCCGCAGGTACCTTGAAAGCTATTTTGACGAATAAAACAAGGCGCTGAAAAAACTCATTCAAAAAAAGAGGCTGCATTCTGAAAAAAGGAAGAATGCAGCCCTTTTCTTTTAGCGTTTTTTTACTGCGCCTTTTTCCGGCCTAATGAGCCATTCACTTTATGCAGCTCTGATAGTGATCCAATAGTTCGCCGAATTTAGCATTTTGAGTAAACAGGCTTAAGGCCGCTTGTGGCGCGGGTTCACCAGCAATAAAAGGGTCACATTATCACGCAACCTTTGAAAAGTCAATAATTGAAATCTCCTGCATCAGCTTCTTAGCGTGGTCAATTATCTCTTCGAGTTTTTGTACCACATCTCCGGAATAAATGATCTCATTACTGCGAGTAGTTTTTAGAGTCGGCATATTCGCTGTTTTCCTCAAGAAGCTGCAACATTCTGCTTATCAGGTGGAGCCTGTTGTCAGGCTCCCATGTCGCATAATAGTTGCGGAATCTGCTTTTGGCTATCATCTTTTCCGGGACGTATTTCTTACTCATTGTGATACTCCTTTAACCGAGTTAGTGCTAACTACTTTATTGTATCACCGAAAGAACTGGTTGTCAAGGATATGCGAAAAATTAGTTTGTTTCCGCTGACCCGTGTTGACAAATCTGATAAACGGTGCTATAATTGTTTCTGTTAGATTAAACTAATCGGAGGTATCGCAATGAAAATACTGGTCTGCGGTTCCGGCGTTATCGGAAGTCTGCTGATACACGTCCTGTCGCAAAATGGAAACGAAGTAACCGTCCTCGCCCGGGGAAAGCGTCGTGAGGAGCTTGAAAAATACGGGCTCCGCACGAAATTCCACGGAAAAAAGGTAATCAACACCGATAAGCCGCGCGTAGTAGGGGAAATTCCCTCGGAGCATTTCGACCTTGCATTCTCTGTAATGCAGCATGAGCAGCAGTGGAATCTGCTGAAAACCCTCGGCGAAGCGGATTGTTCTGCAGTAGTGTTAGTCGGGAATAACCTCTCCGCTCCCGAAATGAAGCAGCAGATAATCGAAGCTGGTGGCAAGACGGTACTGTTCGGATTCCAGGGCACAGGCGGAAACCGCTACGAGGACTACACCGAGGTGCTTTCGCTCCACAAGCCATCGATGGTTCTGGGTGGGCTTGGCGAAACTATTCCCGCGGAAATAACGCACATAGTAAATGAAACCTTCGCCGGAGCGGATTTCGAGATCAAGTGGATGGACGACATGGACGCATGGTACAAGTGCCATGCTGCGTTTATCGTACCTATCGCAAGGCTGTGCTATACAGTCAGCTGTGAGCTGCGAAAATGCACCGGGAAACAGCGCAAAACGCTTCTGGACGCTACTTCCAACGCCTTTGAAGCGCTCAAAAAATCCGGCTGTCTGATTAGACCCGAGGGCGAGGACACGTACTACAAGTCCGGCGCAAAGCGCAGTATGATGAACGCCATGCTGTACATTATGTTCAAGACGAAGCTGGGAGAAATGGCGGCTTCCGACCATTGCAGGCACGCGGTTTCTGAGATGGAAGGGCTTGCTGTAAAGATGGACGAGATAGTGTTCAATTCCGGCGTGGAATGCTCGGCATATAAGGAACTGAAAGAAGCCGCTCCGTCCTGGGAGGAACTTCACAGGATATACGACGGAAAGAGGTGATACTACCGCAGTCAGGAACTGGAAGCGAAGAACTACATAGCAAAGGGTATTTTCATGATCGTTGCGGCGCTGAACGGTCTTTTCGTCATGTTGATAGGCTGATTTACGCCGCTTTCATCGAATAATCCATCGAATCCTTTCTGCGTATATCCCTCGCCTGTTTGCAGTCGCAGGACTTGACCCTGCACATCGGGCAGGAGCAGTGTATCTTCCCCTTGCTGAGCTGTCCCTCGAATTTGTAGTACCAGATATTTCCCCCGGCGATGATACGTTTCTTGCGGCTGATATGCGCTCTCCTCTGATATCTTGTAAATGATCTGCTTCTGCTCATGGCTTTTCCTTTCTGCATTGGCTGTGAGGTAAGATTACATAATAGCACACTCCGTAGAATTTGTCAAGTGCGAATATGATACAATTTTCTCCTGCCCTTTCCGGCGGGAGTTTTTCATTTTTTCATAGGTCAATTAGCGGATTACCTTTCATAGTGATGTTTGTGGTATACTAAAATCACGGAAGAAACAGGCATTGTGAAAGGAGTACTTTATGGGATTCACTTACGTTATTTCGGACGTTCACGGTCATCTCGACTGCTTCGAGGCTATTCTCGAAAAGATACGCCTCCAGCCCGATGACAGGCTGTATATTCTCGGCGACGTCATCGACAGAGGATTCCGCGGGATAGAGATTCTGAAGCGCGTTATGGATATGCCGAACGCAGAAATGCTCCTCGGCAACCACGAATTCATGATGCTGAACGCCCTTGGCGAGCCTTACGACGGAATCAGACGCAGCACAATCGACAGCATGGAACTATGGTACCACAACGGCGGTCTGCTTACTTTCGCCGCTTTCCAGAGCTAGCCTAAGAAAATCAGGAGCGATATCGTGGACTTCCTGAAATCCCTGCCGCTGAACATTGACGTTGACGTGGATTCAGAGAAATACAGGCTTGTTCACGCGGCTGACCGGGAATTATACGGCAGATATAAGAAAATGTACACCTCGGAAGCAGAGTTCGCCGTGTGGTCGCGGGAGGCGCTCGACTTCATGCGCAGGACCGTCACGAATTACGTTTTCGGTCACACTATGACCGGTATGCTCATGGAGCGTTCTCCCATGAGGGTCATTTTCAAGGGAAATCTTATCGGCATTGACTGCGGCTGTGCCGTTATCCCAAATTCGCTGAATCATCAGATACTCGGTTCGCAGGGCGGCAGACTTGCCTGTATCAGGCTTGAGGACAAAAAGTGCTTCTATTCCGACGAAGAAGTTAAACCGGCGGTCATTCGTTCCAGAAAGCACGGTATTATCACTATGGGGGCGTAATTATGAACAACTCAAACGATTTTGAAGCTATTTTCCCGGAGGAGAATGAAGAAAAGGCGCTTACCGACAGGTACTTTGAACTTTATGAACTGCTCGGCGCCGAGGCTATGATGAAGCTCTACGACCACTACCACGGCGACAAGATAGACTGCCCGATGAAGCTTTACCGTGCGGAATATGTCGCCGACCTTGCCGAGCAGGAAAAAGACCGCAGAAAGCGCGCCGAGATAGTCCGTGCGGGCGGTTATGCGCTGAAATTCATCGAGAGCCTTATACAGAAGCGCAAAAAAGAGTCGGAAAAGTGATTTACAAAACGCGGAACTTGTGTTATACTGTAATTAATTACAAACAAGGAGCGATGTAATATGCCTTTCATTATGATAAGGAACGATATAACAAAGGTCGAAGCTGACGCGGTCGTGAATGCAGCGAACACTTCCCTGCTAGGCGGCGGTGGCGTTGACGGTGCGATACATAAGGCCGCTGGTCCTAACCTGCTGAAAGAGTGCCAGAGAATCGGCGGCTGTCCGGTGGGCGAAGCGCGTGTAACTCACGGATACCAGATGCCGTGCAAGTACATAATCCACACGGTGGGTCCCATCTGGCGCGAGGGCGGTAAAGAGAAGGAAGAACAGCTTTACTCCTGCTATAAGAATTCGCTGAACCTTGCGGAAATAAAGGGGTGCAAGTCAATAGCTTTCCCGCTGATTTCTGCGGGGGCTTACGGCTGTCCGAAAGAAAAGGCGATTTCCATAGCACAAAAAGCTATCAGGGATTATCTCAGGAATCACGATATGGACGTATATCTGGTGCTGTTCGACAAAAGCGCTGTCAACGTCAGCCAGAAGCTGAAACTTGAAGTACAGAGCTACATTGACGACAAGTATTCCGAGGAGCATTACCCGTCCGAGGAGGAGAAACAGCGTGCAAGGTTCAACGCACCAAGCACCAGACCGTATGAACCAAAAGGAGCTGCCATTTTTGCTGATTTGGCTCCGGCTGTAAGCATAGCATCAATATTAAAATATATTAAAAATCCTGATTTTTCCTTTTCGCAGAAGCTGTTTCAGCTTATAGACGAGCGTGGAATGACCGACCCTGAGGTCTACATGAGGGCGAACGTCAGCAAGCAGGTGTTCTCGAAGATACGCAGATCCGGCTACCACCCGAAGAAAAACACCATACTTGCGCTTGCCGTCGCACTGAAGCTGTCGCTGGAGGAGACCAACGACCTGCTTTCCTATGCCGGATATACGCTTTCGCGCTGCGACAAGGGCGACCTTATCGTTTCATATTACATTGAACACAAAATTTTTGACGTTGACGAAATAAACGTCATG
The DNA here is from genome assembly GCA_000432175.1 of Eubacterium sp. CAG:786. Lineage (GTDB taxonomy): Bacteria > Bacillota > Clostridia > Oscillospirales > Ruminococcaceae > CAG-115. The sequence goes on along the minus strand of HF989424.1, from coordinate 5,626 downwards.
CTTCTTGAATTTGACCAGACGCTGCTGGGCTCTGCTCCCGTTCCGGAAGATAAGTAAACTTTCAATTGACCAAAATCCTGATGAAATATGCTATTATAAATTCAGCGGAAATGTCCGCAGGCTACTATTTCAAAAGGAGAAGTCAATATGAAAAACGATTTAACTGAACTTGTATTCATTCTGGACAAGAGCGGCTCCATGCACGGGCTGGAAGCGGACACCATCGGCGGGTTCAACTCCCTCATCGAAAAGCAGAAGAAAGAGGACGGCAGTGCGCTTGTCACGACTATCCTGTTCGATGACAAGTCCGAAATGATTCACGACCGGGTCGATCTCCAGTACATTCGCAGCATGACGAACGAGCAGTACGTCACGGGCGGTACTACTGCCCTGCTGGACGCTGTGGGCGGAGCGGTAAACCACATCAGAAAGATACACAAGTACATTCGCCCGGAGGACGTTCCGGCAAAGACGCTGTTCATCATCACCACGGACGGAATGGAGAACGCAAGCCGCCGTTACACCTACGACAGGGTAAAGAAGCTCATCGAGCATCAGAAAGCAAAGTACGGCTGGGAGTTCATTTTCCTCGGTGCGAACATCGACGCCGCCGAAACCGCAGTCAGCATGGGAATCGGCCGTGACCGTGCGGCTGACTTCATCTGCGACAAGCCGGGAACTGCGCTGAATTATGCTGTTCTCAGCGAGGTCACTTCCGCAGTCCGCTCAGGCGCGGGGATAGCCTCTGACTGGAACAGCTCGATAAACGACGACATGAAGCGCAGAAAGCGCTGAACAAAGAGGTGAGATATATGCTCGAAAAGAAAGCCCCCTGCCCCATTTGTCCCTACAAGCTGGGAATGATCAAGACGTTAGTCAGTCCCTGCCCGCAGTGCAGGCTGACCGGGTATTCGTTCTACTACAAGCATTCTAAGGGTCCGGGCAAGATACTTGACGTCAAATCCGGCAAGTAATGACTGCATATATTCACATATCAAACGAACCACTTCCCGCTTCGGCGGGAGGTGGTTTTTTCTGTTTCCGGAACAAATACAGTCAGAAAAAGGTATAGAAATTGGCACATTTTCTGTGATATTATAAGGCGTTGATTTGTGGGTCAAATCTGTGCTATAATCTTGCAAAAGGAGGAATTCTACTTAATGGAAAAGACTTTTGACATGAGCGTAAATCTCAATCTGCTGGACGAAAAGGGCGTTTACAAGGCTTTCCACGTTGACGGGAACGAAGCGGAAGCCCTGACCGACAGCTACTTTGAGCTGTACCGTCTGCTCGGCACGGAGGCTATGCTCAAGCTGTTCAAGCACTACCACGGCGACAAGATAGACTGCCCGATGAAGCTCTATCGCGCGGAATATGTCGCCGACCTCGCCGCTCAGGAAAAAGACCGAAGGAAGCGTGCGGAGATCGCCCGCGCCGGAGGATATGCGCTGAAATTCATCGAGAGCATAATCCAGAAGCGGAAGAAAGGAAGTAATGACTGACGACTGGAAAACAATTAAAAGGAAGTGATTTTACTATGAAAAGGACACGATAACTTTAGCATTGGTGGCTGTGTTCTCAATTCTCACGCCTTGTGAGTAGAACCGCTTATCAGTGACGCACCCAAATCGGCAAAGGATATGAGGGATAATTAAGGAAACGCTGATTAAATCAAATTCGCCCCGTTCAAACACGCGTACTCACGCGGCTGAATTTGATACGCTGCGCTTTAATCAGCATGTCCTTAATCTTCTCTCATAGATCTGATCAATTATGATCAACATGAAGAAAGGAAAATTGTATGAGACAGTATATTGTAGAATTCAAATACTCAAATAATGGTGCTAATTGGTCCGGCACTACAAGAACAATCAATTCCGACAGCGATATTGGAGTTATCTCTCAGGTAAAGGGTATGTACAGGCATGTTAAAGAGATACGAATCGTTCACATTTCCAACACCTCAGGAATGAGAACCTATACCGTAGAATTCAAATATTCACAAGACGGGAGAAACTGGTCAGGTTCAACAAGAACGATTAAAGCTGACAGTGATTACGGCGCAATGATCCAGATTGAAAATATGTTCCTCTATGTCAGCGGCATAAGAATTGTTCATATTGGCTGATCAATTTCGCTTTGTACAAATTAATTATGCATTAGAGCTTCACATTTCTCTGGCTGAAAATATCATTATCTCCTGAGTCTCACGGTTCAGGAGATAATTTGTTTACGGAGTCAAAGAATGAAGGAAAAGTGCTGCATTAGTTCCATATCCGACCTGATCAACCACGAAATATGCTGCAATTTCAAGCATATTATATTTGTGAGCGGCGCTGACGGGATAGACCTCAGCTCCGACGATACACCGATATGCGATTTGATATAGGAGGTCGCTATGGCAGAAATGATCACAATGTACACCGACGCAAAGAACAACGTACATACCGTTCAGCACGTCACTCCGGCGGAATCCCCCGAAAAACAGCAGATGACCGAGGAGCTTTTCCGTTTACTGTCAAAGGATAGCCGCAAGGCAGGCTGAAATCTATAAATCACACAGGAAGGAGGTGCGTCATGGCTATCGTACTTTACGCACGAAAATCAGTGGAGCGCGAGAACAGCATAAGCTGCGACACCCAGCTTGAATACTGCAAGTCCGCTCTGCGCCCTGATGAGCGGAACGACGAAATAATCAGCATAGTGGACAACGGCTTTTCCGGCGGCAACGTCAACCGCAAGGGCTTCCAGAAGATGATGAAGCTGGTGGAGCAAGGCAGGGTCAGCAAGGTAGTGGTTTACAGGCTTGACCGAATCAGCCGCTCAATGCTGGATTTCGTGAATATCCTCCAGAAATTCAAGGACTACAACGTAAAGTTCCTGTCCTCGCAGGAGGTCTTTGACACATCTACTCCCTATGGTGAGATGGTCGTCAAGATTCTGATGATATTCGCGGAGTTCGAGCGTACTTCGACCATCACGAGAGTTACCCAGGCTTACGCCCACCGCAGCGAAATGGGCTTCTACATGGGAGGCCGCCAGCCCTACGGATTTCAGCTAGTTCCGGCTGTTATCAACAACATCAGGACCAAGAAGCTGGAGGCTGTCCCTGAGGAAGCCGAGCAGATCCGCTACATATTCGAGGTTTACGCGCAGGAAAACGTGTCGCTCCGCAGGCTGCTGGACATTCTTGTTACCGAGGGGCGCACGCCGCTAAACGGCAGCGACTGGACTACTGCGAAGCTGTCCGCAATTCTGAAAAATCCTATCTACGTCAGGGCTGATTCAGACGTTTACGACTACTTTGAGCACCACGGCGTTCACATGGTTACTGACTGCTCCGAGTTCACCGGGGAGTACGGCGCACAGCTTTACGGCAAGACCAAGCACAAGCGCAACGACCCGGACTGGTCTGATATGAAGCTGGTGCTGCTAACTCATCAGGGACTTGTAAGCTCCGATATCTGGCTGAAATGTCAGTGGAAACTCGAACAGAACAAGCAGATCCACAAGAGCGTTTCCAACCAGACCAGCTGGCTTGCGGGTAAGATATTCTGCGAAAAATGCGGACACTCCATGACTACCATCAAGGGCAAAATCAACCGTAACGGCGAAATGCGCAGGTACTTCAACTGCACCGGAAAATCCCTGAAGCGCAAGTGTTCCGGACCTAAAGCCACGATTTATGCGGAGGATCTGGAGAACATGGTTTACGGCTGTATCACCGAAAAGCTGAACGCACTGAAAGACACATGGCACGCTCCGGCAAAGGGAGATTCCCCGGAGATAAATGAGCTGAAGCTCCGCATAAAGGAAATCGAGAAATCCGAGCAGACGCTTGTTGATACCATGCTTTCCGGCAGGCTGAATGACGCAATGCTTGATATCATGAATGCCAAGGCGGCGGCGCTGAAAAAGTCCAAATCCGAGCTGTACGACCGGATAGATTCGATCAGGGCTTCCGCGAATGAAGCGGGCGCGGTGATAGACCTTGCACGCTCCTGGAAAAATGCGGATTACGACCGCAAAAAGGCGGTGGCTTCGATTATGGTTCAGAAAATCATCATCGGCGAGGACGGGAATGTAAAAATCATCTGGAATATATAAAGACTGCCGGGCGCTTTGTCCGGCAGTTTTCTTTTTCCAGAAAATCAGCCAGAAAAAAGTCCTGTTTCTTCCGAATTTTCTAATCTAGTATTGTGCGTCGATTATATGGTATAATCATCGTCAGGGAGGTTCGGCGAAGAAAAATATCGGGGAAATTTCAGCTCCCCGGGGTAAAAAAATGGAGGTATTTTTATGAGTAAAAAGCAAATCGTCAGAATAGCCGGGATCGCTGCCGCGGTCATTTTTGCGATGGGTGCGCTGTTTCCTATTCTTTCAATTGATTTTCTTGGCACATCAATGAGCAAATCGCTTATCGACACGGCGGACTGGATATTTGTTATGTTGAATGCAGTACTTATTATAGTCAATGTGTTGCTGTCGGAGGAAATATCGCTTGATATCTGCGCTCTGACCGCTGTATTTATCACGATAGGAGAATTAAAGCCGTTCTTTGACGGCAGCCTTGGCGAGGCTTCAAGTTTTGTCAAAAAAGGATTCGGCTTTTACTGCCTGCTTATCGGTACAATACTTATCGTCATCGTCGCGGTAGCGCACTGGTTCATTAAGCCGTCAAAGGGAAAGACAAAGAAGTTAAAGAAGCCAGAAAGCCGGAAGTGCCCTTACTGCGCGGAAACCATCAAGGTAGACGCATTAATATGCAGATTCTGCGGTTCAAAGCTCGACCCGCTTCCCGAACTTGAGCCAGAACCGACTGCGAACGATGAGGACGACAATTCATGGAAAGGCGTTGCCAAAGCCGGAGGTCAACTTCTGCTGACTATTGTAATGGGGTTTATTTCACTTGCGCTTTGCGGATTCGTAATTGCGTGCGTACTGGTTTCTTCGTCCGGACAAGAAGAACAGCCCGACAACAGCAGTCAGATATCGGAAAGCTACTACTCCGAACCGTACACTGAGGAAGTCCAGCCTGCTGAAACCGAGGTCACTACCGCTGCGACTACCACAACCCCCGCAACTACTACGACAGCAACAACAAAGGCTACTACAACAACTACCGCAGCAACCACGCCTGAGCCGGAAGAGGTTATCGACACATCCCACCCGTATGAAGCATATTTCGTCCAGAATGATAATTACTCAAGCGGTGCGGTCGATGGCGCGGTTCCGTATATTCAGCTCAATTCTGGCGGAACGTTCGAGTTCCAGTGCAATATGTACATGGACGTGCTGAAATACACAGGCACATGGGAATATATGACCTCTCGCTGGGGTATAAATTTCGTACTTAACGTTACCGGCTGCAACCGCGGAAAAGTCAGCACGACCGTTCAGAATACACCGATCATGCTCTCGTATTACGACTTGAATGAACAGGCTGAATTCTCCTATGATGGCGATTCGCTGTTCGGAATGACTTTCCCGAACTCCAGATTTGATGTGTCTTATTTCAACATCTTATCGTAAGACTGAAATTTCATAGGCGAAAAGGCGCTGTAAAAAAACAAAAGAAAAGGCTGCATCCCGAAAAAGAAAGGATGCAGCCTTTTTTGTGGTATAA